>JAEYSQ010000266.1 GCA_023434465.1 Actinomycetes bacterium | reverse complement strand
GGTTATGACCGAATGAGGGTCATCACCTGCGTCACCACCGAGGACTGGCCCGGCGGTTACCTGAAGCGGCGGGTGCCGCGGCCGCTGATTAGGCGGGTCAGCTTGTTGACTAGCGCGTGGCGGCTCTCGGTGTACGGGTACCAGAGCGGCTCCGAGCCGAGCAGGGTGCGGGCGCTGACGATCGCTTCGGAGCGGCAGTACTTGCGGATTCCGTACTCGCCGTTGCGATAGCCGATTCCCGATTCCTTCCAGCCACCCATCGGCAGCCCCGGCGCGAGCATGTTGAAGATCATGTCGTTGACGTTGACCGCTCCCGCCTCGATCCGGCGGGCCACCTTCTCGGCCCGCCCGCGCGGACCGAAGACCGAGGCCGAAAGGCCGTACCGGGAGTCGTTGGCTAGGCGAATCGCTTCCTCCTCGTCGGGGACGCGGGTCACGGTCACGACCGGACCGAAGGTCTCGTCCTCGACCACGCTCATTTCGGGTGTCGCGTCAACCAGCACGGTCGGCTCGAACCATTGGCCCGGACCGTCTCCGCGCTTGCCGCCGGTCAGGACCTTCGCCCCACCGGCTACCGCGTCATCGACCTGTTTCTCGACCTTCTCGAGTTGCGAGAGCATGGTCATCGCTCCGACGTCGCAGGCGGCAGTCTCACCGTCAGCCCCCTGACGGAGCTCGTTCACGTTTTCGGTCAGCCGTTTGACGAATTCGTCATAGGCCGCATCCTCGACATAGATGCGCTCGACCGAGATGCACATCTGGCCGGAGTTCAGCATCCCGCCCCAGGCCGCCGCATTGGCCGCCCGTTCGAGGTTGGCGCCTTCGAGGACCACCATCGGGTCCTTGCCGCCCAGCTCCAGGCTGACCGGCGTAAGAGTCTCGGCTGCCCGGGCCATCACCTTCTTGCCGGTTACGTCCGAACCGGTAAAACCGACGAAGTCGGAGTGATCGATCAGGGCGGTCGCGGTCTCGGCACCTCCGTTGACCACGGTGATCACGTCGGGGCCGCCAATCTCGTCCCGCCACGCATCGACGATCTCGTTCAGGCCGAGCGGGGTGACCTCGGAAGGTTTCATCACCACCGCGGCTCCGGCCATGAGGGCGGGGATAGCGTCACCGAGTGAAAGCACCAGCGGGAAATTCCAGGGGCTGATCAGGCCGACCACAGGATGGGGCCGGTACTGCAGCCGCAATTTGCGGCTGGCTGCCAGCAGCGAGTTCGGTCTCACCTTCTGCTCACCGAGGAACTTCTCGGCCTTCGATCCGTAGAAGTTGATTTGGTCGGCGAGATACGGCGTCTCGATGGTCGCTTCCGCCCGGACCTTGCCGGACTCTGACTTGAGGGTGTCGGCGATCCGGTCCGAGTTGTCGAGCAACCAGTCGCGCAGTTCGTTCATCCAGCGGCGTCGACCCTTGAAGCCGAGTGCTTCCCAGGCCGGCTGGTTGGCCCGGATACGAGCTACCGCAGCGGCGACATCACCGGCAGAGTCGACCGGAACCGAACCGACCTGTTCGCCGGTCGCCGGGTTCATCACCGTTATTGACTCGGTTGCTGCCGTCGGTTCCATCTGCTGCTCCCGTCGTTTCGGGCGGACCGTCGACCCGCCGTGACAACAGGTTAGCGCTGCACGATCCGGTAGATGGGCCCGAAATGGCTGAAGGCGTAGAGCCGCTTGAAGCCATCGATGCCGAAGCCGTTCAGGGCGGAGTGCCGGTCTTTGCCCGGGGGCATGTAGAACCCGATCGGTTCGTCGTCGAGGATGGCCGGGTAGCGTGGCGCCGCGGTGTGGATCCGGTTGGCGCAGAAGTCTCCGTAGATCAGCCGCCCGCGGATCGAGGTCAGCGAGCGATCGGTGACCAGCGGCCCCCCGATTATCGCGCAGCCTTCGTCGTGACTGAAGACCAGTTGCGGCCAGACCAGGCCGGTGATCGCGGTCGGATCGGTCCCGTTCGGGCAGAGGAGCTCGCCACAGTTGTAGGGCTCGTATCCCTCGTAGTCGTTCCAGCCGAAGTTGCCGCCGCGGGCGAGGGTGAGGGGCAGCACATTGAGTTCCTCGAAACGGCTCTGACCGACATCCGAGATCACGATCATCTGCTGACCGCCCTGGCGGAAGAAGTCAAAGCTGTGCGGGTTGCGGAAACCGAAGGCGAAGATCTCGTCGCGACCCGCCGCATCAACGTAAGGATTGCCGGCCGGAATCCGGTATCCGAGACCGGTCTCAGGGTCGGGTCGGGGATTGATCCGCAGAATCTTGCCGCGCAGGCTTTCGAGATTCTGCGAATTGTCCGGCGGATCGCCCGGGTCGAATCCGTCACCGACCGAGATGTAGAGCAGGCCGCGGTGAAAGTCCATGTGGCCGCCGTTGTGGTTGCCGTTGTCATTGACCCTCGGGATCCGGATCACGGTACGGCCAGTCTTCGAGGCCAACTGAAGCGGCCGTCTTGGGCGGGTCCGGTACTCGGCCACGATCGAATCGCCCTTGCGGTTCGTGTAGTTCACGTAAAACCGGCCCGTCTTGCGGAAATCCGGGGCGAAGGCCAGCCCCAGCAGGCCCCTCTCGATCATCAGAGGATCGAGCTTCCGGCGCAGGTTGAGCAGCGGCCGCTTGACCAGCCTGCCCCGGCGAAGCACCTGGACTTTGCCCTCCCGTCCGGTGACGAAGATCAATTTCGGGAAACCGGGAGGTGAAGCGAGACTGGTCGGCTGCTCGGCCACCGCCACCTTTTTGATCCCGAGCTTTCCCGCTGCGTGGGCACCTGGAAGGGGGGCCAGCAGGCAGAGCGCCAGCGCGAGCAGGGCGAATCGGACCGGTGGCTTGACACGTCTTTTCATGGTCATTGCCGGATCCGGTAGAGGCCGCCGTCGAGTGCGGTTACGAACAGACTCCCGTTGAGGCTCTCACCGAAGGAGGTGACACCGTCGATCCTCAATCCGGTCGGTCGCCCACTGGCCCGGCCCAGGTGAGGCTTGAAGCTGAGGATCCTGCTGTTGCAGAAGTCGGTGAAGATGTAACGGCCGCGCAAGGCAGGAAGTCTACGGTCGCGCACCACGATCCCGCCGATCACCGAACAGTTCGGGGGGTGGGGGAGGGCGATCGAGGGTTTGATCGTGCCCGCGCCGCCGCCTTCGTAGGGCCTCGATCCTTCCCAGCGGTTCCAGCCGAAATTGCCGCCCCGGGCCCGGCTGAGATTTACGTAGTTGATCTCTTCGAAGGCATCCTGGCCGACGTCGCCGATCGCGATTCGTACCTTGCGCTTCGAACTGGTCCGGTCAAACGACCAGCGGAACGGGTTGCGCAGCCCGAGCGAGAAGATCTCGTTCCGACCGGCCCGGCCGACGAAGGGGTTCGAGCGGGGGACCGTGTAGGCGCGACGCCCGCTTCGGCGCGGGTCGATCCGGATCAACTTGCCGAGCAGCGATCCGCGGTTCTGGGCGTTGCCCGCCGGATCGCCGCCTCCGCCGCCGTCGCCGGTTCCGAAATAGAGGTTCGAGCCGAGGAAGTGGAGCTGGCCACCGTTGTGGTTGCTGTTGACCGGATGGCCGATCCGCATCACCAGCCGGGCCGTGTTCGGCCGGGCTCGCACGGCGTTGCGTCGCCGGAACTCGACCACCCGGATATTTCCGGCGTTGTCGTTGTAGTAGACGTAGAAGCGCTTGCTCTTGCGGTAATTCGGAGGGAAGGCGACCGACAGGAGCCCCTCTTCGCCGCCGTGCTGAACGCGGCCGCGGATGTCCAGAAACGGGCGGGCCAGCTTGCGGCCGCGCCGCAGGACCATGATCCGGCCGGGCTGTTCGACCACGAACATCAGTCGCGGGTAACCGGGAGCAGCCTTGACCTCGACCGGTGAGTCGAAACGGGCGATACGAACGCTCCGCAGCCTGGCGCTGGCGCGCGCGCCATCGGAGGCCGTGACGCCCTCCCCGGCGGCGATGGAAGTTTCGCTTTCTCCGGAGATACGTTCGTCGGCACAGGCGAGCGATGACGAAGCGAGCGTGAAGGTTGCCAGGACGCTGAAGAGAGCTGCGAGAAGTCGACCCATGGTGGTCATCGGTACCCGAAAACCGTCGGGGCCAGTCAAGTTGCGACGCCCCGGTTCAGCTCAGGGGGTGATGCCGGGCTCGGCCGAGTTCTGCTGAGCTTCGACTTTTGCCTGCTCGACCGGACTGAGCGGGACGACCTGGCCCTTCTCGTTGACCTCGGTCAGCCGGGCGATGTTGTTGATCCGAACCGGAAGGATTCCCCGGGGCACGTTGCCGTTCTCGTCGACTGCCCGCGTGTCGGGCCCGAGACCGGCGGCAATCTGGAACGCCAGCCGGTACTTTCCGGGCCGCACCGCGACCAACCGCCAGACCATGTTGGCGGTGTCTCCCGCCTCCAGTTCACCAAACTCGAAAGTCCGTTTGTCGGAGGTCGTGGCACCGCCGCGGCCGGTGGTGTCGGCCAGTTTCGGCCAGCCTTCCTCGACCACCCAGACCGGCCGCTGGTTCATGGCCAGGCCCTTCTGCATGTCGCCGTAGGCGAAGGCAAGAGTCGAGCCCATGCCGGGCAGGTTGATCACCGTGCTGATCGCCGGAATCGTCTCGTCACCGG
Organism: Actinomycetes bacterium; assembly: GCA_023434465.1. GTDB lineage: Bacteria > Actinomycetota > Thermoleophilia > Solirubrobacterales > 70-9 > 67-14. The sequence goes on along the minus strand of JAEYSQ010000266.1, from coordinate 12,430 downwards.
AGTTTCTCACGGCAATCGTCAGGTCGTAGGTTTCAGCGACGGTCTGGACCGGTTTGAAGGTCGCGTCGACGACCTCGACGGGGAAGTCTCCGGACGCTTCGTTGGCGAACTGTCCGCCGTCGTCGTCACCGCCGCAGCCGGCAGCGAACAGGGCGATGGAAAGTGCGGCCAGAAGCAATCCGAGGGTGAGAATGGATCTCGGCATTGTTCTAAGGCTGGCTCCCCTCAAGGTCGGGCGCAACATACCACGCGTGTGGCGACGGTCACACACGCCGGGGTATCGCATAGACTGCGCGCCACGGCGGGCCGCGCGTATTGCACGGGGTCGGCGCCCGGGAGAGATGGTCAAGAACACCGCAAACAAGGCGATCGAGCCCGCGAAGGAATTCTTCACCGAAACCGGTGAAATGATGATCCTGACCGGACGGACCATTCTGTCCGCGGTCAAGCCTCCGTATCCCTACGGAAACGAGTTCATCGGCCAGTTCCTGTTCGCCCTGCAGCTCTGCTGGTTTCCGATGCTGATCTCGACCGTGGCCTTCGGCTTCGGTGCCCCCGGCCTCCAGGCCGCCAACTTTCTTTCGCTCTTCGGTGCCCTCGACCGCCTCGGTGGTTTCTTCGTTCTCGCCTCAATTCGTGAGTTCGCCCCGTTCGTGACCGCGGTCGTCGTCGCCGGCGTGGCCGGAACCGCGATCACCGCCGACCTCGGGGCCAGAAAGATCCGCGAGGAACTCGACGCGCTCCAGGTCCTCGGCGTCGATCCGATCAAGAATCTCGTGGTACCGCGCTTTCTGGCACTGATGCTGATCACCGGCATGCTCGACATCTACGCCCTGCTGTTCGGCATCGCCGGTGGCATCGGGGCGGAACTGCTCTACTCGCAGCCGCTCGGTGGCTTCTTTGCCTCACTCTTCTCGAACGCGTCGACCACCGAGCTCGCGGCTTCGATCATCAAGTGCACCTTGTTCGGCGCGATCATCGCGATCGTCTGCTGTTACAAGGGGATGACTGCGACCGGTGGTGCGGCCGGCGTCGGCCGGGCCGTCAACGAAGCGGTCGTCACCGCCCTGCTCGGTGTCTTCGTCTTCAACTATCTGTTCACCCAGACCCTGCTCGCGACCAACCCCGACATCCAAACCATCAAGTAATGGCTACCGGCTGGCTACAGGTTCCCCGGGAATGGCTCGAATCGCTCGGCGAGATCGGCCGGTTCTGCGGTGTGGTCATCGGTCTCGTCTTCTCCGGCCGCGTGTTCAAGTACTTCGGCGAGGTTCTGAACCAGGCCGGCATCCTGGTCCTGGGTTCGACCACCGTCATCTGGGGCCTGGTCTTCGTGCTCGGCCTTCAGTGCGGGATCGAAGGTGCCTACTTCAACCGTTCAGTTGGCGCTCCCGCCTACGCCGGTGTATTTGCGGCCTGGTGTGACCTCCGCGAGGTCATTCCCTACGCGTTCGGCTACATGATGTCGGCCAAGGTCGGCACCGGGATCGTGGCCGAGCTCGGCGCGATGCGGATCTCGGACGAGATCGACGCGCTTGAGGTAATGGGTGTGCCGCCGGTCACCTTCCTCGCCGCGACCCGTCTGCTCGGCGCCTGGATCACGCTGCCGTTCATGTACACGGCGGCGATCGGCGTCGGCTTCCTCGCTTCCTACATCGCGGTGGTCGAGCAGATCGGTGACGTTTCCTCCGGCGGCTATCAGCAGATCTTCTGGATGTTCCAGAACCCGCCTGACGTCTTATTCAGCTTGATAAAGGCCATGACGATGTCTACTGCCATCGTCCTGGTCGGCTGTTACTACGGCTATACCGCCTCGGGCGGACCGGTCGGAGTGGGAACAGCCACCGCAAAGTCAATGGTTTTGAACATCGTGCTTGTGCACATCATCGGTATGTTGGGAACGCTGGTCTTCTGGGGTGCGAACCCGAGAGCACCGATTGGAGGCTGAGAGTTTGAGCGAAAGAGAAGAAACACCGGAAGCAGATTCGGGCTCGGAAGAAACTCCGATCAACTCCCCCGAGGTCGAAGCTGCGGTCACCAATACCGGTCAGGGTGACGTTGCCGCCGAGATGGAGACCGCCGACGAGGCGGCCGCCGCGGATGATTCGATCGGTGAGGGCGAAGCCCGGCTCGAAGAGGACGAAGCCGCTCGTCCGGCAGACGCAGCCGTCACCAACGAACCGACCGAAGACAAGGGGTTCGTGGCGAGCGACGGTGCCGTGCTCGGCCGTGACTTCATAATTCCCGGAGTCGGTCCCGGTGATCACGACCCCTACAAGTGGCATACCGGGCCCAAGCAGCAGACCACCAACAATGCGATCGAGATCGTCGACCTGGTCAAGCAGTTCGGCCGGACCCGCATCCTCAACGGTCTCAACCTCGGTTTGCCCGACGATCAGATCTCGATGGTGCTCGGCCCCTCGGGAACCGGCAAGAGCGTGTTGATCAAGCACATCGTCGGCTTGCTCTACCCCGATCACGGTGATGTGATCGTCAAGGGGGACTCGGTTCCCGATCTCTCTGACGACGACCTCTTCGAAATGCGAAAGAAGTTCGGTCTCCTGTTCCAGGATGGCGCCCTCTTCGGTTCGATGAACATCTTCGACAACGTCGCCTTCCCGCTGCGTCAGCACACCGACAAGGGCGAGGACGAGATCGAGACGATCGTCACCCGGCGCCTCCGCGAGGTTGGTCTCGGCGAAGCGCACTTCAAGATGCCGAACGAACTTTCCGGCGGCATGCGCAAACGGGCCGGATTCGCCCGTGCCCTGGTGCTCGATCCGGAAATCGTCATGTTCGACGAGCCCGATTCGGGTCTCGACCCGGTCCGGACCGCGCTGCTTTGCGAGCTGATCAAGGAAGTCCACGCCGAAAGCGGCGGCTGCTACATGGTGATCAGCCACGACCTCGGTACCGCCCGCCGGATCGCCGACTTCATCGCCGTGCTCTGGAAGGGCCGGATCGTCGAAAGTGGACCCAAGGACGAACTGTTCGATTCGGACAACGAGTTCGTCCACCAGTTCCTGCAGGCTGACGTGGTCGGCCCGCTCGCGATGGATTGATGTCCCGAGTCTTCGGCGCGCTCGCCGAAGCCGTAGCGCGCCGGCCCTGGCCGGTACTCGTCGTTGCCGTCCTGCTCGGAGCGGCTTCGATCTGGGCGGCCGGCGGCATGGGTACCCAGAGCCTCACCGACACGCTCTTTGACCGGGACTCCCCGGCCTACGAACGGACCGAGAGGGCCGATCAGGCGTTCGGCACCGACCCGGTAGTGATCATGGCCAAGGGGCCGCTGGTCGAGACCCTGAACACAGAAAACCTGAACCGGCTCGCCACCCTGGAAACTTGCCTCGGCGGCGAGATCCGGCAGGGGAGGGGCCGGCTCTTTCAGATCTGCCGGCAGATCGCCGATCTTCAGCCGGCCACCGTCGTGGCCGGGCCCGCCACCTTCCTCGGCCGGGCGGTCGCGGGCATCACCGAGGTTTACCAGCAGCAGCTGAAGCGGCTCTCGTCATTGCCCAACACGCCCGAGGGCCAGGCCCAGCGTGCTCGCTTGCTGACCCTGGCGGCCCAGATCATCTCCCGCTACGGCCTCAACCTCACCAGTCCACCGAGCCTCGAGGATCCGACCTTCGTGCGCCGGGTGGTGTTCGGGGAGGGCGGTGTCCGGACCGGGCCGAAACCGAAGCTCAATTATCTGTTTCCCTCGGGCGACTCGGCGCAGATCGTGATGCGTCTGCGCAGCGACCTGACCGAAAGCGAGCGTTCCGAAGCGATCAGCCTGATCAAGCGAGCCGCTGCCGACCCCTCGGTGGAGCTTGAGGGATCCGAGCTGGTGGTCTCCGGATCACCGGTCGTCTTCGACGGTCTCGGCGACGAGCTCGAGGTCCGGGTGCTGATCCTGGCCGCGGTCGCCGTGATCCTGATGAGCCTCGCCCTGCTGCTGACCTTCGGTTCGCTCTGGCGCCTCTTGCCCCTCGGGCTCGCCCTTGGCGGGGTCGGACTGGCGGCCGGAGTGCTGCGAGCTTCGGGCGGAGAGTTCTCGCTCGCCTCGCTCGGTGCGGCCCCAATCCTGATCGGGCTGACCGTCGATTACGCGGTGCAACTTCAGGCCCGCTTCGACGAGACCGGCAGGCAGCCGGTGCCAGCGGCGGCCGGGGAGGCGGCAAGGCTCGGGATGCCGATGATCGCCACCGCCTCGATAGCCACGGCGGCCGGGTTCGCCGTGCTCGCCTTTTCCTCGCTCCCGCTCGTTTCCCAGTTCGGTCTGCTGCTCGGCGGCGGGGTCCTGATCTGCTTCGCCTTCACCTTCCTGGCCGGGTTTGCGGCACTCGCGCTGCGTGGTGAGGGTCGCCCCGAAACCCATCGGGGCCCGGTCATCCGCCAGGCCAGGGAGCTGGTCAAATCCGTGCTCGCCACCGCGATCATCGCTCCGGGCCGGGTCCTCCTGCTCTCGATCCTGCTCGGCCTGATTGGCTGGGCGGTCAGCACGCAGGCCGAGGTCCGAACCGAGATCGGTCAGCTTCTACCCTCCAAGGCTGCTGTGGCGCAGGATTTGCTCGACCTGGAAGAGACGACCGGGGCGTCGGGCGAGATCGATCTGATCGTCCGCGCTCCCGACGTGACCGATCCCGCCGTCGTCAGGTGGACCGGCCAGGTCAGAAACCGGATCCTCGAAGAGTCCGGATACGGGGGAACCGATCCGAGTTGTGTCGGGGCGGAACTCTGTCCCGGTCCCGCGATCCCGGACTTCGTCGACGCTTCCGGCCGGGGGGTCACCGCGGCCGGCATTCGGGAGGTCCTGAAGTCCCTGCCCCTGAACGAGCGCAAGGCGATGATCGCCGGGGGACTCGCCGGGAAGGCCGACCCGACCGAGTCCAAGGTCGCTTTCGCTCTGCGTTCCGGCTCGGTCGGCGACCAGCAGGAAGTGATCGACCGGATGGAACGGATCGTCCGCGATTCCCGGGGCGGGGAGGGTCCCCCGCCGGGCGTAAGCGCCGAGGTGACGGGATTGCCGGTCGTGGTCGCATCATCGGCAACGGAACTGGCGGATTCCCGCTACCTGCTGGTCGCCGCAGGCATACTCGCGATCGGTCTGGTGCTCCTGCTCGTCTATCGCTCGCCGCGGCGGGTCCTGGTGCCGCTGGTTCCGATCGTCGTGGCCGGCGGCTGGTCGGCTCTGATCGTCGCCGGGCTCGACCTCTCCCTCAATCCGCTCTCGACCGTGCTGGCGGTTCTGGTCACCGCAATCGCGACCGAGTTCGGGGTGATCATCTCCGGCCGCTACTTCCAGGAGCGGCAAGCCGGGGCCGGCCTCGCCCAGGCCCTGCGACTCACCTACGGAAGGACCGGACTGGCGGTAGCCACCTCGGGTCTCACGGCGATCGCCGGCTTCGCGGCGCTCGGAACCAGCGACGTGGCGATGCTGCGGGACTTCGGTCTGATCGCGGTGATTGACCTCGGAGTCGCACTCGCGGGCGTCGCCCTGATCCTGCCGGCAATGCTGGTCTGGCTGGAGCGACGGTGAGCGCGCGCAACAGGAAGAAACCCTTCAATTACATGACCGTGGTCGGCGTGGTCTTCCTGATCGTGATCCTGGTTGCACTCTTCAACATGCTTCAGACCAAGGATTCAGGGACGGTCGGGATCGGGGAGGTGGGAATCGGCGACAAGGCTCCTCCTTTCGCGGTACCACTCGCGGCATCCGGACTCGAAGGTGACGCAAACATCGATCCCGACCAGGCCTGCGAGGTTCCGGGCGATGACGCGATCCGGATCTGCGACTTCTTCGACCGGCCGCTGGTCATCTCGTTCTGGTTCACCAAGGGCGCTTCGAGCTGCATCGACCAGCAGGACACCTTCGACCAGGTCGCGAGGAAGTACGAAGGCCGGGCGGGCTTCGTCTCGATCAATATCCGCGACGATCGGGAGCGGGTGCGCGAGCTGATCGAGGAACACGGCTGGAGCGTCCCGGTCGGTCATGACCGCGACGGGGCCGTCTCGAACATCTACCGGGTCGGCGGATGCCCGACCTTCCTCCTCTACCGCAAGGGTGGAGTTCTCGAACGAGCCGAGATCGGTGACACCACCGAGGAGGAACTGTCGGCGCAGGTACGCTCCCTGATCGATGGCCAGCAAAAGGAACCGAAAGAAGCGGGCGAAGACCAGAAGGCCGCAAGTTGAGGCCGTAGCCGGGCCGGAGGGTGGGGGCACGGCGGAAAGCGGGGGGACGGTCCGGGCGAAGCGGGATGGGCCCGCGAGCAGATCCGTCCGCGAAAAACCGAAGTCCCGCCTGGCGGCGGCGATGGACCGGATGGAGCAGACCGCGGACGAGCGACCACCGGCGCCCTGGGGCAACTTCCCACTCGGTCCGCTTTCGGTCCTGGCGGGCCTTGTCCTGGTCACTCTCGGCGTGATTACCACCAATCCCGTCCAGATCGCGATCGGGGTCGGTCTCGGCATGCTCGGAGGTCTTGAGCTTTCGATTCGCGAACACCTGGCCGGATACCGCTCACACACGACGCTGCTGGCCGGCTTCACTTTCGTGATCGTAGTCGGCGCGACCTTCTATGCAGGCAAAATCGTCCTCTGGGCCTGCCTGGCGGTCGGGGCAGCGATTGCCGCCCCGACCTTCTGGGCCCTTCGCAGGAAATTCGAAAAGGCCTCCGGAGGACTCACCTACAAGCTCCGGTAGGCGTACTGCTAGTGCGGTCTCAGTTGGGAAACCAGGAGCATTCGTTGACGCTCGGTCAGCGTGTCGAGGCGCTTGTTCTCATTCAGCCCTACCGAAGCCAGGAGCTTTCTGGTCCGGGTCCGGCCCCAACGTGACTGGGCCCGGAGCAGTTCCGAGAGAGTCATCGTCTCGGTCTGCCAGGGACATTCGGTGATCACCTTGGTGACCGACACTTCACCGCTCGCGATGGACCGCTTGAGGGCGGCACGAGCAAGACGAACCCGGTTCGCACGTTCGAGAGCCTGAAGATGCTGGGGCATCGGACTGGCAATCGAATTCGAATCGGCGGTGGCGGCAACTTCCACGGGCGGTCCTCCCTTCGGGGGATGGTTCGTTTGGACTGGATGGCATGGGGCGGCTAGCCGGGATCCTCTTTCCCGGGAGGCTCTTCTCCCCCGCCTGAGGGCGGCATTCCGTCCGACTCAGGCGATATGGGCAACATAGTGAAGTTGGCGAGAACCGGCAATACCCTCGCCGGCGAACTTTCGCTAAGAGCAGGTTTTTTCTTTTTGGGGGATTTTCATGCCGGGCGACCGGACCCCCATGTAATCTCGTCCGAACACGAAACCGCACAGCGTTCTGCGCGGGAATACCGACCAGTGGCCGACAGTGTGCGCGGGCCGCGGAGAGATGGGGAGAGAGAGTGTCGAAAAAGCTGAAGTTGATGCTTGGTTTGTGCGTCCTTGGCGTGATCGCCCTGGGAGTTGTTGCCTGCGGGAGCGATGACTCGGACGACTCAGGCGATAGTTCAAACGTAGCCGGAGTAAGTGCCGAAACTTGCGGAGAGATGACCTATGGCGGAGAGGGATCGCCGGACGGCCTGATCGTTTCGGACCTTCCGCTGCAGGGAGACTCCGCCGACCGTTCCAAACAGATGAACGATGCGGTCACCCAGGTTCTCGAGGGAGCCGGCTGGAAGGCAGGTGACACCACCATCGGTTTCCAGGCCTGCGACGACTCGCTCGCCGACACCGGGCTCTGGGATGAACAGACATGCAAGGACAACGCCACCGCGTACAGTGAGGACTCAAGCGTCCTCGGCATCGTCGGGACCTACAATTCAGGTTGCGCCCAGGCGATGATTCCGATCCTGAACGAGGCAGACGGCGGGGCGCTGGCGATGGTCTCGCCGGGCAACACCGCGATCTGCCTGACCGAATCCGCGGATACCTGTACCGACGGAGCGCCGGATTCGCTCTACCCGTCGGGCGATCGTAACTACGCCCGCGTGGTTCCGAATGATGCGGCGCAAGGTGCGGCCCTGGTCTCGTACGCGGCCGACAACGGCGTGAAGCGCGTGGCGGTGCTGTTCGCGGCCGACGACGACACTTCGTACGGCCAGGCCCAGACGTTCATCAACGCCTCGAAGCCCGGCGGGGTCACCGTCACCGAGCAGCTCGAGTGGGATCCGGAAGCCAAGGATTACACCGACCTGATGAACCGGGTCAAGAAGAGCAACCCCGACGGCATCCTCCTGGCCGGCCTGACCGAGCAGAACGGCGGCCAGCTGATCAAGGACAAGGTGTCGGTGCTCGGACCGAACGACGGAGCAGTGGCCTTGATGGCGCCGGACGGTTTCGCCCAGCAGTCGACCATCGACGAGGCCGGAGCCGCGTCGGCAGGAATGGTCGCTTCGGTGCCCGGCCGCGTGCCGGACCTGCTGCCCGGCCCGGGCAAGCAGTTCGTCAAGCAGCTGGAGTCGAAGACCGGTGGTCAGCCGGTCGAGCTTTACGCGCCGTATGCGGGACAGGCAGCCCAGGTCCTGCTCGATGCAATCGAGTCGGCGGGAGCCGATCGCGCAGCGATCGCTGCCGCTCTCTTCGGGCTCTCGGTCAAGGACGGCATCACCGGCGACTTCACGATCACCGATGCGGGTGATCCGGACGTCAGCCCGATCACGATCAACCGTGCGGCCAGCGAGTTCGAGCCGATCGAAGTGGTCGAACCGAAGGCCAATCTCGTCACTGCCGCTCGCGGCCAGTAGCCGGTTCAAGACGATTGTTTGAAAGGGGCCGCCTGCGGGCGGCCCTTTTCATTCGGTGAGCGTGGGGAAGTCCTTGATCACATCGCCGATGATCGCGAGTGCCTTGTCGAGCTGGGCCTTCTCGTGGGTGGCCATCAGGCTGGTGCGGAGCAGGGCGCCGCTCGGTGGTACCGCCGGGTGGATCGCCACGTTGCAGTAGACGCCGGCGTCAAACAGCGCCTTCCAGAGCAGGACCGCGGTCCAGTCCTCGCCGACCACGACCGGGACGACCGGGGTGTCGGCGGCGCTGCCGTCGGGCATCGTGCCGGGCTGAATCACCTTCAGGCCGAGGTCCTCGAGCCCGTGGCGCAGATAACGCGCATTCTCGAGCAGGCGTGCGAAAAGCGGGGCGCCTTCGGTCCGGCAGATCCGGGTCGCCTCGAGCGCCGCACCGACCGCCGCTGGCACGCCCGAAGCACTGAAGATGAACGAGCGTGAGGTGATCCGCATGTACTCGACCACTTCGTGGCTCCCGGCGATGAAGCCGCCGCAGGAAGCGAGGCTCTTGGAAAAGGTGCCCATCCTGAGATCGACCTGATCCTCGAGGCCGAACAGTTCGGTTGCTCCCGCTCCGCGCTCGCCGAGGACGCCGACCCCGTGGGCTTCGTCGACCATGATCCTGGCTCCGTAATGCTTCGACAGCTCGACTACCCGCGGCAGGTCGGGCAGATCGCCTTCCATCGAGTAGACGCCGTCGACCACGACCAGGATCCCGCCGCCATCACCCTGGGCGCGCTGGAGCATCTTCTCCAGCTTGTCGGTCTGGTTGTGGCGGAACGGTCGCAGTTTCGCCTTGGAAAGCACACAACCGTCGAGCAGGGAGGCATGGTCGCCGGAGTCGCAGATCACCGTGTCGCCGGGGCCGAGGATCGCCTGCAGGCAGCCGACGTTGGCCTGGTAGCCGGTCGAGAAGACGATCGTGTCCTCGGTGTTCATCCAGCCGGCGAGTTCCTGCTCGAGTTCGACGTGGAGCGGGGTGGTGCCGTTCAGCAGGCGGGAGCCGGTTACGCCGGTCCCGTACCTGTCGAGTGCCTCACGGGCTGCGTTCTTGACCCGGTCGTCGCCGGTCAGGCCGAGGTAGTTGTTGGAGCCGAGCATGATCGTCTCCCGGCCTTCCATCTCGACCACCGGACCGGCCTGCGAGGTCAGCAGGCGAAAATATGGGTTGAGGCCGCCTTCATTGGCCGCTTCCAGTTGTTCGCGACGCTCGTGATTCCTGACCTTCTCGAAAAGGTCGACTGGTGCTGTCGTGCTCTCGGACATGGCGAAAGTCTCTCAGACCACGGGCCATGAGTTGACGAGGCCGCACGAATTGGCGAAGCTGGGCCGGGGGAACGGTCAGAAGCCAAATGAAAGGCCCGTATGAACAAGCCACTCAACGTGGACGACGTGGAAACGGTTTCGCTCGCCTCGACCGCAACCGATGATGCGGCGTGGGTGGGAGGGTATTTCGCCTACGGCGGGTCCGGCACCGAGCAATCGACGGTCATCTACTTCGCGATCCCTCCCGGAAAGCGACTCGGTCGCCACTGCGACACGGCGGAGGAGACCCAGTTCTTCCTCGATGGCAGCGGGGAGCTCCTGCTCGACGACGGGACCCAGCCGGTCGGCCAGGGCGACCTGATCGTGCTGGAAAAGGGTCGCTTCCACGATCTGAGAAACACCGGCGACGAGGATCTCAGAGTGATCGGCTTCTTCGCCAGTCCGGAAGTGGAGCAGCACTGGACCGAGGAAACCTGGCCTCCGGACGATCAGAGCGTTACGGGCAGCCCCAACCGCTGATTCCTCCGGGTCGCCGGCAGGGTTTGCGTAACCCGGAAGTTTCCGGGTAACCCCTTCAGATCCGCTGCAACGTCGAAGAGATGGAGCTGGCCCGGCACCAGTCGAGGACCAGCGTGGAAACCCGATGGAACGCGGCTGTCTTGAGGACAGGGGAATCGTCGCGGTCGACTTCCATGTACTACACCCTGCCCCCGGGCAAGCGGATCGGCTGGCATTCCAACGACGCTGAAGAAATTCAGTTCGTGTACCGGGGGTCGGCCGAGCTGCTGCTCGATGATCGCGTCCTGCCGATCAAGAGCGGCGACCTCTTCCCGCTGATGGCCGGCCAGGAACATGACATCCGAAACACCGGCCGGCAGGACCTGTGCGTGATCGCGTTCTTTCCGGAACCCCAGGTTGCTCATCACTGGCGAGACGACGCGTGGATCCCGGACGACCGGCGCGTGACGGTGACGAAAAACGGCTGAGGGCGCGTTCGTCCCGGCCGTTGCTAGTTTGCCTGCCATGTCCGACGTTGTGATCCGCCCGGTGGAGGGCAAGCGAGACCTGCGCAAGTTCGTCAAGGTCCCCTTCCACGTCCATCGCGACCATGCGGAATGGGTGCCCCCGTTGATCATCGACCGGATGGAGTTCCTCAACCGCAAGAAGAACCCATATTTCGACCACGCGGAGGTCGGCCTCTGGATCGCCGAGAAGGACGGCGTCCCGGTCGGGCGGATCAGTGCCCAGATCGACCAGAACTGGGACGAGTACCGTGGCGGTAACGACGGCCAGTTTGGCTTCTTCGAGACGATCGACGATCAGGAAGTGGCCTCGGCACTGCTCGACACCGGCTGCGAGTGGCTGGCCGGCAAGGGCCGGGAGAAGGTTTACGGCCCGATGGACTTCACCACCAACGACGAGATCGGGATCCAGATCTCCGGGTTCGACGCTCGTCCCTCGATCCTCGAGAACTGCCACCAGCCGTACTTCATGGAAAGGGTGGAGGGCGCCGGCTTCACCAAGGCGATGGATCTCCTGATGTGGCATCTGGAGATGGGCAAGCTGGCGGAGGGCCTTGAGTTCCATCCGGCGATCATGGAATCGGCCCAGCAAAGCCTCGACGAGCACGGGATCACGATTCGCAACATGCGCCGGTCCGACCTGGCCAATGAAATGTCGCGCTTCCACGAGGTCTACAACGAGGCCTGGGGTGACAACTGGGGATTCGTGCCGATCACCCGGGAGGAGGTCGAGTTTCACGCCAAGACGCTGAAACTGGTCGTCGACGAGGACTGGGCGATGATCGCCGAGACTGCCGACGGCGAGACGGTCGGTGCGGCTCTGACCCTGCCGGACATAAACCAGGTTCTGGCCAGGATGAACGGCAAGGTGCTCCCGTTCGGCTGGTACCACTACCTGACCGGGAAGAAGAAGATCAACTCGGTTCGCATCCTCGCCCTGGGAGTAAAAAAGGCCTGGCAGCACACCGGCGTGGCTGCCGCTCTTTACGTCCGGCACATCCAGACCACCCACCCGGACCGGGTCATGAAGGGCGAAGCCGGCTGGATTCTGGAAAACAACGAGGCCATGAACCGCGCCCTCGAAGGAATGGGCGGCGAGGTCAACAAGAAGTTCCGGGTCTACGAGAAATCGCTCAACTAGCCAGTCGATACACCCGGCCCCACGGCTACTGGAACCCGTCGCTCGTCCTTACTTCCACTATCCGGAGCCCGGTCGTCCGTGGAACCCGAACTGGCTTGCTTATGTAAACCCGCAATTTGCGGGAGTGGTCCTTTGTTCCCTCCGATCGCGGCTGTAGATTGGCGGTCGTGGCTGACGAGGTTGATGGAGAACTGATTTCGGAGGAGGACGTCCCGTCCCAGCCGGGCGGCGAAGTCCGGGCCCTTCCACGC
>JAEYSQ010000212.1 GCA_023434465.1 Actinomycetes bacterium | reverse complement strand
CCTGTTCAGCGCCTTCTTCGGGGGCGGAGGTGGCTTCGGCGGCGCCCGCGGCCCCGCCCCGGGAGCCGACATCGGGGTCCAGACCGAGATCGAACTCGAGGACGTCCTCGACGGCACCTCGCGCGAGGTCGAGTTCGAGGCGGTCTCGAACTGCGAGCATTGCCGCGGAAACGGAGCGGAGCCGGGTACCCCGATCCGCACCTGCGACCGCTGCGGCGGCAGCGGCGAGCTGAGGACGGTGGCCAACACCGCCTTCGGCCAAATGGTCAGGGCAACCCCATGCGACCGCTGCCAGGGTGACGGCCGCATCCCCGAGGAGCCGTGCAAGGTCTGCTCCGGGCTGGGCCGCAAACACAGTTCCAGAAAGCACCGGATCGACATCCCGGCCGGAATCGAATCCGGACAACGGATCCGCATCTCCGGTGCCGGCCACGCCGGTGAGACCGGCGCGCCCTCGGGTGACCTCTATGTCGAGGTGGCGGTGGCCGACCGTGAAGGCATGGTCCGCGACGGTCAGGACCTGATCACCGTCGTTCCGGTTGATGCGACCGCGGCGATGATCGGTGACACCGTCGAGGTGGTGACCATTGACGGTGACGACGAGATCGAGATTCAGCCTGGTACCCAGCCGGGCGCCGAAGCCCGGCTCAAAGGCAAGGGGTTGCCCCGGCTCGGCAGTTCGCGCCGTCGCGGCGATCACCGCTTCATCTTCAACGTGGTGATCCCCGCAAACCTCAGCGAAGAGCAGAAGCGGCTGGCCGTCGACCTTGACGAAACGCTGACCGATGAGAACCGCGAGCCGAAAGAAGGCGGCATCTTCTCGCGGGTGCGCAGGGCTTTCGGTTGATCCGCCTCGCCGTCCGGTGCCGGCCGGAGCAGTCCGAACTGGTGCTCGCCGAACTGATCGTTCTGGCTCCCGGCGGAGTCGAGGAGGTGGCCGGCGACGGTGTCGTCGAGTTCGCGATCTACGGTGCGGAGGGAGAGTTGCCCGACCTCGGCGAGGAAGAAGCCGTGATTGCTGGCGGCACCGTTGAAGTCGAGGCGACCGAGGTCGCCGACGACTGGGCCGACCGCTGGCGCACCTTCCATAAACCCCTGATGGTCGGAGATCCGGATCAGGGCCCAGCGGTCTGGATCCGCCCTCCCTGGGAGCCGGAACGGACCGATCTTGCCGAGGTCGTGGTCGATCCCGGCCAGGCCTTCGGGACGGGCGCCCACCCGACCACCCGGCTTTGCGTCGAAGCCCTGATCGAGATCGCCCGGCAGGGTGGCCCGTTCGGTTCCCTGACCGACCTCGGCAGCGGTTCAGGGGTGCTTGCGATCGCCGCCGGGAAACTCGGATGGGATCCGCTGGAAGGCTTTGATCACGAGGTCGCCGCAGTTGCGGCCGCCCGGGAAAACGCCGAGTTGAACGGGGTGCGGGCCGTTTTCGAACGGCACGACCTGAAGACCGGCCTGCCGCGGCTTTTCCCGACTACGGTCGCGAACCTGACCGCGCCTTTGCTGGAGATCGTGGCGGCGAAAATGACCCCGGATAATCTGCCTGACAGGCTCGTCTGCTCCGGCCTTCTGACCACCGAGTACGACCGGGTGCTCGCCGCGTTCGAACCCCACGGCCTGGTCGAAACCGACCGCGGGGCGACCGGTGACTGGGGTTCGCTCGTCCTGGTCCGGGAGCTATCGCGGTGACTCGTTCGAGGCTGCCGATCGGCGTTTTCGATTCCGGGGTCGGCGGGCTGACGGTCCTGCACGAATGTCTGGTCTCGCTCCCGGCCGAGGATTTCCTCTACCTCGGTGACAGCGGCCACTTTCCGTATGGCACCAAGAGCGCCGAGGAGCTTCGCGAACGAGCCGCGCAGGTCGCCGGTGAGCTGCTGGTCCGTGGCGTCAAGATGCTGGTCATCGCCTGCAACTCGGCCACCGCCGCCGCCGGCGAGGAGATCCGGGAGCTCGGGGCCGAAGCCGGAGTGCCGGTGGTGACCGTGGTCGGCCCGGAAGCAGAGATCGCCGCCTCGATCAGCGGCAACGGCAAAGTTGGCGTGCTGGCGACTCCGGCCACCGTGGCCAGCGGCGCCTACCGCCGTGCCCTTGACTCGCTCGGCAGACCCCTGACTGTGACCGAGGTCGCCGCCCCCGATCTCGCGCCGATCATCCAGGAAGGTCCCACCTTCGACGAAGGCGTGCTCGACACCGTGCGCGGATACTGCGAACCGCTCCGCGACGCGGGGGTCGACACCCTGATCCTCGGCTGCACCCACTACCCGCTGGTCGCCCCGATGCTGCAGAGGATGCTGGGACGGGACGTAAGCCTGGTCACGGCCGGTCACGCGATCGCCGCCGCGATCCAGCGCGAGTTGGCCGCCCGCGACGAGCTGGCCGCGGACCGGATCGAGGGCGATTACCGCTTTTTGGTGACCGGCGAGGTCGAGGCGTTCGTCGCGGTCGGCACCCGCTTTCTTCAGTTGCCACTTGCGGGCCGGGTCGAACCGGTGGTGATCTGATGGCGGCTGTCCGCTTTGCCGCCTGGGCCGCGGTCGGCGTGCTGTTCATGCTCGGCTGCATCACCGTGGTCGGATTCACCTTCTGGATTCCCGCGGCGATTCTCGGTGGGGTGCTGATCGCGCTCAAGGTGCGATCGCCCCGCTACTTCTTCGCCTTCGTCTTCGGTCTCGGCCTTACCCTGATCAGCCTTGGAATCATCAACGGGACCTACCTGGTGATGGTGCTCTACGGCTCGGTTCTGACTGGTGGCGGCCTCGTCTTCTTTGCCGCGTTCGGTCCTCGAACTTCGCATG
Organism: Actinomycetes bacterium; assembly: GCA_023434465.1. Classification (GTDB taxonomy): domain Bacteria; phylum Actinomycetota; class Thermoleophilia; order Solirubrobacterales; family 70-9; genus 67-14. The sequence continues at coordinate 10,463 of JAEYSQ010000212.1, read as the reverse complement.
CCGACCCGCCCTCGGGCGGCTGAACTCACGAGCCAGGACACGGCCTGGCGGCAGCGGGCAGGTACGCTTGTCGTATGTCAGCAGCAGAACAGATTCGGGAAGACGCGCAAGCCGCCCTCAAGGGGGGTGACCGCAGGCTCGCGTCGGCACTGCGAATGGTCCAGGACGTTCTCCAGCAGGAGGAGAAACTTGGCAAGGGCGACGAGATCGGCGCCCTGCAGCGCGAGCGCAAGAAGAGGATGGAGGCCGCCAAGGCCTACGCCGACGCCGGCCGCTACGAGCAGGCCGAAGCCGAGCGCTTCGAGGCGGAACTGATCACGGCCTATCTACCGGCCCAGCTGACCGACGAAGAGCTGGCTCAGATGGTCAAGGACGCAATCGCCGAAACCGGGGCAACCGAGCAGAAACAGATGGGCCAGGTCATGGGGCTGCTGAAGGAAAAGGTGGCCGGCCGCGCCGATGGCCAGCGAGTCAGCACGGAGGTTCGAACACAGCTTGGCTCGTAGAACTCTCACCCTGGACAACGAAGTTGCGGCCGATCTGGCCGGTGCCGAGGATTCGGTTCTGCGGGCGCTCCGGGACAGCACCTCCAGCCGTGTCCAACTGCGCGGCAATCAGTTGACCCTCGAGGGAGAAGACGCTGAAAACGACCGAGCTGCCCGGCTCGTCGACGAAATGATCGGTCTGATCGAGGGCGGCCACGAGGTCGAACCCGCCACCGTCGACTCGGTCACCAACGCGATCCAGTCCTCGCGCCGTCCGGCCGAAGTTCTCGATGACGTGGTCTGGCACAACCGCAACACGCGGGTGGTGCCGAAGACCGTCAACCAGAAGCTTTACGTCGATTCGATCCGCGAGAACACGGTCACCTTCGGCATCGGTCCGGCCGGCACCGGGAAGACCTTCCTCGCCGTGGCGATGGCTGCGGCGGCCCTGATCGAGGGCGAAGTCCAGCGGATCATCCTGACCCGGCCCGCAGTCGAGGCCGGTGAGAGCCTCGGCTTCCTGCCGGGCGACCTGCAGGCGAAGGTCGACCCCTATCTGCGTCCGCTGTTCGATGCGCTCTACGACATGCTCGACCCGGACCGGGTCAACGGTTACTTCGACCGCGGAGTGATCGAGGTCGCTCCGCTCGCTTTCATGCGCGGCCGCACCCTGAACGACGCCTTCGTGATCCTCGACGAGGCCCAGAACACGACGCCGGAGCAGATGAAGATGTTCCTCACGCGGCTCGGCTTCAACTCGAAGATGGTGGTGACCGGTGACGTCACCCAGATCGACCTGCCCCGCGACCGCGATTCCGGTCTGGTCGTGGTCCGCGACATCCTCACCGGCATCGAGGACGTCAAGTTCATCCGCTTCGGCGGCAAGGACGTGGTCCGGCATCGCCTGGTGCAGAAGATCGTCGCCGCTTACGGCGAGTACTCGGAACGGGACAAGGGCAAGGACAAGAACGACAAGCCTTTGCGTCCCGGCACGGGCGAGGGAAGTTGAGCTTCGACCTGGAGGATGTGCCGGCCCGTTTCCAGCCGGCGGTGAACGCGACGCTTGATGCCGTCGGAGCGGGCGAAGGTCATCTCGCGGTCGAGGTGGTTGACGAGGAGCGGATCCGCGAGCTCAATCGCGAGCACCGCGGCCGGGACGCGGCAACCGACGTGCTTTCCTTTCCGGTCGACGCGGAGGAGACACCCGGGCCTGTCGAGTTCGGGGATGTCGTGCTCTGTCCCGAGTACTGCGTAAGCGAGGTCGAGGCCGTCGTCCATGGCGTGCTTCATCTCTGCGGTTACGACCACGAAACCGACCGGGGCGAAATGTTCGACCTGCAGGACCGGATCGTGAACGGATTGGGGATCGAACCGAGAATGACCGTCGAGGCCGAAATTGAGTGAGGGACCCGAAAAAACGCGTTCGGGATTCATCGGTCTCGCCGGCCGTCCGAACGTCGGCAAGTCGACTCTGGTCAATGCGATCGTCGGCGCGAAGGTGGCGATTTCCTCGGTCCGGCCTCAGACCACCCGTCGGGCCATTCGCGGGGTTGCGACGAATCTAGAGGCCGGAACCCAGCTCGTCCTGGTCGACCTGCCCGGCGTCCAGCGGCCGCGAGACGAGCTGACCAGCCGCATGCAGCACAAAGTCGAGGCCGAACTGGCCGGTGCCGACGTCGCGTTGCTGGTGATCAACGGCGAGGAAGGGGTCGGGGCCGGCGACCGGTTCATCGCCAGCATCCTGCTCAAGGCACGGGAAGGTCAGGAACAACTGCCGATCATCTGCGTCGTCAACAAGGCCGATCGTCTCGGCCGCAACATCGTTCCGGTTCTGATCGAGGCGGCGGCGCTCGAGGGGGTGGACGAGGTATTTCCGGTCAGCGCCCTGACCGGGGACGGGGTTCCGGAACTGGCTGCTCATCTCGCCTCGATCGTTCCCGAAGGCCCCTACATGTATCCGCCGGAGGATCGCTCCGACCAGTCCCGTGAGCTGCTTTTGGCCGAACTGATCCGCGGACAGGCCCTGATTCGCACCCGGGACGAGATTCCCCATTCGGTCGAGGTCCGGGTCGGCCGGGCGGCTCAGCGCGAAGACGGCCTCTGGATGATCGACGCCGAAATCTGGGTCGAGACCGATTCGCAGAAGCGCATCCTGATCGGCAAGAAGGGCTTCAAGGTAGGCGAGATCGGCACCGGGGCGCGCAAGGACATCGAGCAGGAACTTTGCGGCAAGGCCCATCTCGACCTCCAGGTCAAGGTCAAACCGAAATGGCGCAAGGATCGCGACATGCTCGACCGCCTCGGCATCGACTAGGCAGGGCGTCGAAACCCGCTCCTTCCATTCGGACCACCTGAAGGCTGGGCGGTGGCTCCACCCCTGGAAGGTTCTGGTATCCGTCCTTTCGACGGTCGCTGTTGCCTACCCTGGGTAGGTAAGTACATACTTATGGTATGTTTCTACCTACCGTGAGTATGTTTTAAATAGACGCGCGATCAGGAGGCCGTCATGAGCAGCGACCCGAAGCAGCAGGAACTGGATCTGGAAGCGATTTCACAACGGTACTTCTCGGCCTGGGAAGCCCGGGATCCGGATGCGATCGTCGCCCTGCACACCGACGACACGCAATTCTGGACCCATCACGGAGGAAGTCCAATTCGCGGGAAGGAAGCGGTGCGTGAAGCATTTGCGGCTCTGTTCGAGCAGTTCCCGGAATTCTCGTTCGAGGTCTACCGGGTGATGACCGGAACCGGTCACTGGGTGCTCGACTGGGCTCTGATCGATGGCGACATTCGCTTCGACTGCCTGGACCTGGTCGAAGTGTCGGACGACGGGCTGATCACCCGCAAAGACACCTTCATCGACTCGGTTCAGCTGGAAACGGCCCTCGGGACCGTGAGCGCCGCGAGGGCTAGCAGGGAGCAGACCGACGGGATCGCAGTCCGATGAGGGCAGGTCAAGAGATCTCCCCCAGGAAAGGGATTCCGCTGTTGGATCATCTCCCGGTCCGGCATCTCTTTGACATGCATGTCGAGCTCGAACCGGCCCAGGCGATTGCCACCGCAACCGGCACTCGTCTGACCTTCATCGCCGCGGGTGGTCAGGTAGCCGGGCCGGAAGTGAATGGTCAAGTGCTGCCCGGCGGGGGCGACTGGCTTCGTATCGGAAACGACCGGGTCGGTCGGGTGGATGTCAAGGTCAGCCTCCGCACCGACGACGGAGTGTTCATCCACTTCGAATCCGGAGGGATCGTCAAGGTGCCGGACGACGGACTAGCGCGGCTGGGTGCCGGCAAGGCAGTTGCCTTTGACGAGTCGTACGTCCGGACCACACCGCGCTTCGAGACCGCTGACGAGCGCTACGCCTGGCTGAGCCAGATCGTCACTGTCGGGTATAACGCGCTCTCCCCGGACCACATCGAGTACCGCATCTACCAGGTGCTCTGATGGCTGGGGATGGAGAGGAAACGTCAGCCGGCGCCGAACGCTCGAGCCAGCGAAGGATTGCGCGGCGATCCAACCGGATCGCTACCAGATGGAGCCGTGCCCAGCGGGCTTTCTCTCGCGTCCACGCCCGGCTTTACCGGGTCACTGGCGGAAGGTTTTTGGCCCGCTGGTTTGACCGGGCGCCGATTCTGGTCCTGGAAACGACTGGACGTCGCTCGGGCCGTAAACGACAGACGCCAGTGCTGTACCTCAGGGACGGCGACACTTTCGTGGTTCTCGCCGCCAACGCGGGCGCAGACCGCACACCGGCCTGGTGGCTGAACCTCCAGGCGGCTGGTGAGGGCGAAGCCGTGATCGGCAGGCGGCGCCTGCGGGTTCGGCCCCGACTGCTCGAAGGGGCCGAGCGGGAGCGACTGTGGAACGGGTTCGTCGGGATGTATCCCCAGGCCCGCGACTACGAGACCTTCACCGACCGCGAACTTCCTCTCGTGGCGCTGGATCCGTTGTCATCATGAGGGTCATGCGAGGCACCAATTGAGTCCGACCCAGGCTGAACGCCGCGCGATCACGACCGCCGCGCTGTTGAGTTCGGCCCGGGAACTCTTCGCGAGCGACGGTTATGCCGCGACCTCGCTCGAGGCCGTGGCCGCGAAGGCAGGCGTCACCAAAGGGGCGGTCTACCATCTGTTCGACAGCAAACGCGACCTATTCGAGGCCGTGCTCGGCCTTGAGATCGCGTCGCTGGCCGAATCCACCGCCGAGGTCTACCGGAAGGAACCGGAACCGTGGGAAGCATTGAGGCTGGGCAGTCGTGCCTTCGTGGAAGCCTGCCTCGATCCCGAGGTCCAGCGCATCCTGCTACTCGATTCCTTCGCCGCGCTGGGCTGGGAGCGGGTCCGCAAGCAGGAGGCCCTGCTGCTCGAAAGTCTGATCCTTGGAATCGAGCGGGCAGTCGATGCAGGAAGGATCTCCGAGCGTCCGGCGGCCCCGCTGGCCGGGATCCTCTTCGGCGCGATGTGCGAACTGGCCATGTCGGTAGCCCGTTCCGGCGAGCAACGACTGGCCGAGCAGGAAGCGCTCGACGAACTCGACCGCATCTTTGCGGCGCTGGCGGCCTGAACCGGGGGGTGGTCCGGCCGATCTCGACGTCGCCGGAGAAGGCGTCACGGGTCGAGGGGCTGCCGCATTCCCGGTGACGGCTTCCGTAGGATTCGACCCATGCTGCGAAAAATCGCAATCTGCGCCGTAATGGCAGCCGGCTTGCTGGCCGCCGGCTGCGGCAGCTCGGACGATTCGACCTCGGAGGCGGACGAGAAGGAGATCCGTGAACTGGTCGCCGACGTCAACGAGGCGACAGCCGAGAAGGATGCTTCGGCCTTCTGCCTGCTGATTCAGCCGAGTGCAATCGAAGAGACCTTCCATGACATCGACCGCTGTGTCTCGGAAACCCGGAAGATTCTCGACACGGCCGGCGAACAGCCGAAACTTGAGGTTGAAGACATCGAGGTCGACGGTGATGTCGCCACGCTGCGGTTCACCGGGAACGCCGGCGGCGAGGCGAACGTGATCCGCGAGGGCGGCCAGTGGTACGTGCCGCTCGTGAACGCGGCTCAGGCCGGTGATGCGTCCGGCAGCGAGCTGCCCGACGGCGCAGAATCGGACGAGCAGTGAGCGCGATCGACGTGAAGTTCGACCGGGATGGGCTCGTCCCATGCATCGCCCAGGATGCTGGCACGGGCGAGATCTTGACCCTCGCCTACATGAACGAGGAATCGCTGCGACTGACGGAAGAGACCGGGCTGGTCACCTACTACAGCCGTTCCCGCCAGAAGATCTGGAAGAAGGGCGAGGAGTCCGGAAACGTCCAGAAGGTCCGGCAGCTCAGAGTCGATTGCGACGGGGACGCTTTGATCGCACTGGTAGAACCGGCCGGTCCGGCCTGCCACACCGGCGAGCGCACCTGCTTCTTCCGAGACCTGGAAACGGGGAAGACTCCCGAACCGGTCGACGCTGAGGCTCTCGCAGTCCTGGCCCGCACGATCGAATCCCGCCTGGCCGAAGAACCGGAAGGCAGCTACGTCGTGAAGCTGCTCGGAGATCCGGGGTTCGCCGGCGAGAAGGTGATGGAAGAAGCTGAAGAGGTGAGCCGCGCGGTTCGTGAAGAAACGGACGAAAGGGTCGCCAATGAGGCGGCCGACGTGCTCTTCCATCTTGCGGCGCTGATCCGCAGTCGCGGCATCACGCTGGCGGATGTTGGAGAGGTCCTGAATGGCCGCCGCGTCTGACCTTGCCGCCCGGCTGAGTCCCGGGCTCGAAGCGGCGCGGACGCTCGTCCCGGATTCGAACGTCGTGCCGGTAGCCCTGCGCTATACCGACGACACCGAGACGCCGGTTTCGGCCCTGTTGAAGCTGAGAGGGGAAGGACCGTGCTTCCTGCTGGAATCAGCCGAAAGGGGCCAGGTCGGCCGGTACTCTTTCGTCGGTGTCAGCCCGCACCGGGTGATTCGCTGGGCGGCTGGAGAACTCGCCGAGTACCCCGGGGATGCGACGTCGGGCGAGGGTGAACCGTTGGCGAAGACCGGAGCACCGGACCCCTATGACGGGGTGAAGCGGTACCTCGACCGCTACCGCGTGGCCGAGGTGGAGGGTCTGCCTCCTTTCGCCGGTGGCGCGGTCGGCCTCTTCGGCTACGACCTGGTCCGCGCGATCGAACCGCTCGGCGATCCCAACCCGGACCCGCTCGGCCTGCCCGATCTGGCTCTGATGATCACCGACGTACTACTTGCCTTTGACCACCTCCACAACGAGTTGACCATCATCAGTTGCGCCTGGGCCGACGAGCACGAAAACTTCGACGAAGCCTGGGAAGCCGCTGCGGCCCGTATCGAGGCCGTGCGCGAGAGCCTCCGCGGACCGGTCCCGGAAGCGCCGAAGGCGGGAGTGGTGGATCCACCCGAGTTCAAGTCAAACGTGAGCCGGGACGAGTTCGAGGCGATGGTCGCCCGGATCGTCGAGTACATCCACGCGGGGGATGCGTTCCAGGTCGTGCCCTCCCAGCGATTCAGCGCCGACCAGAAGGCCGAGGCGCTCTCGATCTACCGCGGACTCCGCTCGATCAACCCCTCGCCCTACATGTACTTCTTCGAGTTCGGCGACTTTCAGATTGCCGGTGCCTCCCCGGAGCCGCTGCTCAAGGTGAACGGCGACCGGGTCGAGATCCGGCCGATCGCCGGCACCTCGCCGCGAGGGGCGAACGAGGAAGAGGACCGTCGCCTGGCCGAGAAAATGATCTCCGACCCGAAGGAACGCTCCGAGCATGTGATGCTGGTCGACCTCGCCCGCAACGACATCGGCCGCGAAGCCGTCTACGGCACCGTCGAGGTCGAAGAGTTGATGGTGGTCGAGACCTACTCTCACGTGATGCACATCGTCAGTCGGGTCGCCGGTCGCCTTCCCGAGGGACGCGGCGCGTTGGACGTCCTGCGGTCGGCCCTGCCCGCCGGCACCCTTTCCGGGGCGCCGAAGGTTCGTGCGATGCAGATCATCGACGAGATGGAGAAAGTCAAGCGCTGCTCTTACGGCGGGGCGGTCGGCTACCTGTCCTGGAACGGTGACCTCGACACGGCGATCCACATTCGGACCGCGCTGATCAAGGACGGCCAGGTTCACATCCAGGCGGGCGGCGGCACGGTCGCTGACGCGAAGCCTGAATACGAATACGAGGAATCGATCAACAAGGCCAGGGCGATGTTCCGGGCCGTGGAGATCGCCTGCGAGAACCCGGACTGGGCCTGATGCGCGTACTGGTCATCGACAACTACGACTCCTTTACCTACAACCTCGTCCAGTACCTGGGAGAGCTCGGGGCCGAAGTCACGACCGTCCGCAACGACGTCCGCGCCGTCGACGAGCTGCTCGCGGAAGGGCACGATCGGCTGGTCGTCTCACCCGGGCCATGCACTCCTGACGAAGCCGGCATCTCGCTGGAGGCCATCCCCGCCTTCGCGAAAACCGGGACGCCGGTCCTGGGGGTGTGCCTGGGCCACCAGGCGATGGTCCAGGCTTTCGGCGGCACGGTCGTACAGGGCGAGCCGATTCACGGCAAGAGCGCCGAGATCGCGCACGACGGGAAATCGATCTATGAGGGCCTGCCCGACCCGCTCACGGTCGGCCGCTACCACTCGCTAATCGTCGGCGAAGTTCCCGACCCGCTCGAGGTGACCTCGACCTTCGAGGGCATCGTGATGGGCGTACGTCACCGGGAGCTTCCGGCGGAGGGCGTCCAGTTCCATCCTGAATCCGTGCTCACCCCGTACGGGAAGCGGATGGTCGCTTCGTTCATCGGGGTGGAGCTTTCGCTGGAGGATGCTTCGGCCGGCATCCCGAAGGAAACCGAGGAGAGTTGAAATGCCGAACGACATCCTGACCCGGGCGATCGACGCGGCGGCCTCCGGTCAGCACCTGACGACCGATCACGCGTCGACGGTTCTGACCGAGATCATGGAAGGCCGTTCCGACGAGGTCCAGACCGCAGCTTTTCTGATCGCCCTGCGAACCAAGGGGGAGACGGTCCCGGAACTGATCGGTCTGGCCCGGACCATGCGTGAGCTGGCCGAGCCGGTCGAGGTGCGCGGAGAACTCGTCGACACCGCCGGCACCGGCGGCGGGCCGTCCACCTTCAATGTTTCGACTACCGCTGCGATCGTCGCGGCCGGGGCCGGCTGCGCGGTTGCCAAGCACGGCAACCGTTCCAGCACCAGTCTGAGCGGTTCGGCCGACCTGCTCGAAGCCCTCGGGGTGAACATCGAACTGGACCCCGCCCAGGTCGCAGCATCGATCGACGAGACCGGTTTCGGGTTCATGTTCGCGCCCCGCCACCACAAGGCGATGGCCCATGTGGTCCCGGTCCGCAAAGCCCTTGCGGTGCGCACTATCTTCAACTTCCTCGGACCTTTGACCAATCCGGCCGGGGCAAAGCGGCAGCTGGTCGGGGTGTCCGACCGCCGCTACCAGGAGTCGATCGCCGAAGCCCTGGTCGGACTCGGCACCGAACGGGCACTGGTTGTGTCCGGCGACGATGGCATCGACGAGATCTCGATCACCGGTCCGACCCGGATGATCGAGGTGGTGGATGGACGGACCGCGGAAGAATTCGTCTCCCCGGAAGATTTCGACCTCGAAAGCGCTGAACTCGGCGATGTGACCGGCGGTACCCCGCAGGAGAACGCAATCGCAACCAGGGCCGTGCTCGAGGGCGAGAAGGGACCGCGCCGCGACATCGTCGTCCTGAATGCCGCTGCTGCGATCCTGGTCGGCGGCGAGGCAGATGATTTCGGTGCCGGGGTAGTGGCAGCCCAGGAGGCGATCGACTCGGGGAAGGCAGCCGCCGTTCTCGCCCGTCTGGCCAGTTTCACCGGGCAGGACCGCTAGAGTCCGGGCAGACCGTGGGAATACTTGAGCAACTGATTTCGGCCGCGAGCCAGGGCGTCAAGGACCGCAGCCAGCAGGTGCCGCTGACCGACCTCCAGGCGAGGCTCGAGGCGCGCGACCAGGATCGCCCCTTCCAGGAAGCCCTTACCCGTCCGGGCATGTCGCTGATCTGCGAGTACAAGCGGAGATCCCCGAGCGCCGGGGAGATCGCCCCCGGGGTCCAGCTGGCCGATCAGGTCAGGGCATATGAAGAGGGTGGAGCGGCCGCGCTTTCCGTGCTCACAGACGAGACGCATTTCGATGGCCGGCTCGACGACCTCGCCGCGGCGCGGGTGGCCTGCGGCCTGCCGATCCTTCGGAAAGACTTCGTGGTCGACCAGTACCAGCTCTACGAAGCGGCGGTCGGTGGGGCCGATGCGGTCCTCTTGATCGTCGCCGTGCTCGACGACGATCGGCTCCGGGACTTCCAGGCGAAAGCGGGCGAGCTCGACCTCGACTGCCTGGTCGAGGTCCACGACGAGGCTGAACTCGAGCGGGCGCTCGAATCCGGGGCCGACGTGATCGGCATCAACAACCGGAACCTGGACACCGGGGTGGTGGACATCCAGACCACCTACGACCTGATCATCGACGTTCCGGCCGGCACGACCGTAGTCTCGGAATCCGGCATCTCCAACCGCGCGGAACTGGTCGAGTTGGAAAGGGTCGGCGTCGACGCCGCGCTGATCGGCGAATCCCTGATGAGATCGGACGACCCCGAGGAAATGGTCCGAACCCTCGCCGGAACCTCCGACAGCACCACCGAACACTTCCTCCCCTAACCCTGCGGGACGTGATCGAGGGGTCCGGCTTCGGTGGTATCCCCCAAAAACCGTCGCTTCGCTCCTCATTCCGGAGGTTTTTCGGAGACCGCCCGACCCGAATCCTGTGGGACCTGGTCGAGGGGGCCGGGACGGTGGTGTCCCCCAAAAACCGTCGCTGCGCTCCTCATTCCGGAGGTTTTTGGGGAACACCCCCGACCCGAACCCTGCAGGACGTGAAGGTTCACGGCTCGGGACGACGAGGTTCTGGGCTGCACTTAGGTAGCTATATACGCCACTTGAC
>JAEYSQ010000114.1 GCA_023434465.1 Actinomycetes bacterium | reverse complement strand
TTGTGAGAATCCTTCTGACCAATGACGATGGAATCGGAGCCCAGGGACTGCAGACCCTGCGCCGGGAACTGCGACTGATCGAAGGCGTGACCCTCGACGTGATCGCCCCCGACTCGAACCGCAGCGCTTCGGCCCGGAGCATCACGACCAGGGCACCGCTCTCGGTCGAGGAAATTCGCTTCGATGACGGTGACCTCGGCCACGCCACCGACGGAACTCCGGTCGACTGCGTCCGCTTCGCCCAGGTCGGGCTGCTCGGCGAACAGCCCGACCTGATCGTTTCGGGGATCAACCACGGGCTCAACCTCGGCGATGACGTCACCTACTCCGGAACCGTCGCCGCCGCGCTGGAAGGCATCCTGCTCGGCCTGCCCGGGATCGCGGTCTCGCAACAATCGGAGAAGCTCGAACTCGGCTACATGCCGCAGAAGAACTACGACTTCACGGTCGCCGCGAAGTTCACCGCCGGGATCGTCCGTCAGTTGATCGACAAACCGCTGCCGATCGACACTCTCCTCAACGTGAACGTGCCCGGGGCCAGGGTTGACGGCGTCGACGTGACCCGGCTCGGCAAGCGGCTCTACCGGGACGAATTGAAGAAGGTCGAAAAGGAAGTCGATGACGGCCGCACCCACTACCGGATCTACGGTTACGAACCAGGTCTCGACGACCAGCCCGACACCGACATCGGTGCGATCGCCCGCAACCGGCTGAGCGTAACCCCGCTCAGCCTAGACTGGACCCACCACGACGAGATCGAAGGTCTGCGTGAGCGTGACTTCGAGCGCCTGCTGGGAGAGGCTTCCCCTTGAGCGGCGAGGCCGAAGCCAGCGCCGAAGCGAAACGGATCGCCGAGCTCCAGGAGGAGCTGAATCATCACATCGTCCTCTACCACGAAAAGGACGATCCGGAGATCTCCGACGAGGAGTACGACCAGCTCTACGCCGAGCTCGTCGCGCTGGAGGAGAAGTACCCGGAACTGATCACCGGCGACTCCCCGACCCAGCGGGTCGGGTCGGCGCCCTCGGCCAGCTTCGCTCCGGTCGAGCACGCGATACCGATGCTCTCGCTGGGCAACGCCCGCACCGAGGAGGAACTGCTGGCCTGGGAGAAACGGGTCCGCAACCATCTCGCCCGCCGCGACGTCGACGCCGGCCAGCTCACCTTCGTCACCGAGCCGAAGATCGATGGTCTCGCGATCTCCCTCACCTACGAGAACGGAAAGCTGGTGCAGGGTGCGACCCGCGGCAACGGCCGGGTCGGGGAGGACGTCACCGCCAACATCGAGACGATCCGGACCCTGCCGCGAAAGATCGCCGACGCTCCGCAGCTGATCGAGGTTCGAGGCGAGGTCTACCTGCCGATCCCCGACTTCGCGGCGCTAAACCAGAAGCGGGTCGATGCCGGACAGCCGGCCTTCGCCAATCCCCGCAATTCGGCCGCCGGGTCGATCCGCCAGAACGATCCGAAGGCCGCCGCCGAGCGTCCCCTGGCGGTCTGGTCGTACGGGATCGGTGCCACCGAGGGTATTTCGTTCACGAGCCATTCCGAGGAGATCGAATGGCTGCGCGACAACGGTTTCCAGGTCAATCCCGACATCGCCGTCCACGAATCGATCGGCGAAGTCCTCGAGCGCTGCCACTGGTGGCTCGACCGCCGGGACGATCTCGACTTCGAGATTGACGGGGTGGTGATCAAGGTTGACGACATCGACCTCTGGAACGAACTGGGCGTCGCCGGCCGGGAGCCGCGCTGGGCGACCGCCTGGAAGTTCCCGCCGACCACGGCCACGACCAGACTGCTCAAGATCGTCTGGAACGTTGGCCGTACCGGCCACCTGGTTCCCTTCGCGATGCTCGATCCGGTCCGGGTCGGTGGCGTGACCGTTTCCACAGCGACCCTTCACAACGAGGAGGATCTCGAGCGCAAAGATGTCCGCGAGGGTGACGAAGTCGTCGTTCTGCGGGCCGGTGACGTGATTCCCCAGGTCGTCTCGGCGCTCCCGCAGAAGCGCCCCAAGGACGCGGAAAGGCCGGCGCCGCCAAAGGTCTGTCCGGCCTGCGGAACCGAAGTGGTCAAGCCCGAGAACTCGGTTTTTTCGATCTGTCCGAACCGTTCCGGCTGCCCCGGCCAGATCTTCCAGCACATCAAGCATTTCGTCTCCCGCGGCGCGATGGACATCGAAGGGATCGGCGAAAAGCAGGTGTTGCGTTTCCTCGAGGAGGGACTGATCGCCGACGTCGCCGACCTCTACGAGCTGACCCGGGAGCAACTCGAGGCCCTCGACCGGATGGGCAGGACTTCGGCCGGCAACCTGATCACCGAGATCGAGAAGTCCCGCGAGGTCCCCTTCCCGCGGGTGCTTTTCGCACTCGGTCTGATCGGAGTCGGACCGGCCACCGCCGAGGTTCTGGCCGACGAGTTCGGTTCGATCGATGCCCTGGCCGAGGCGGATCCGGAACGGATCGAGTTGACCGAAGGGGTCGGTCCGATAATGGCGCAGCAGATCGCCGAATCGCTTTCCGACGACGGCACCCTGGAAATCATCGAGCGCCTCAAGGCCGCCGGTTTGAAGATGGAACTGGCCGAGGACGAAAAGCGGCCGGAGGGGGGACCGCTTGAAGGCAAGACAGTCGTCCTGACCGGAACCCTGTCCGACCTGACCCGCGACGAAGCGGGAGCGATGATCAAGCGGGCCGGCGGCAAGGTGACCGGCTCGGTCTCGAAGAAGACCGATTACGTGGTCGCCGGCGACTCGGCCGGTTCAAAGCTCGAAAAGGCCGAAAAGCTCGGTGTCCCCGTTCTCGACCGCGAAGGACTCGACCGTATTCTGGCCGGCGAATCCACCGATCCCTGAGAACCTATAGGCGGGCGATCAGCGCGGCGATTCGATCCTGGGCGGCACGGGCGGCGGAGAGGTTGCTGACGTCGTTCATCAGGATCGAGAAAGCGAACTGCCGTCCAGAGGCGTTGAAGCAGTAGCCGGAGAGGGCCGTGACCCCGGTCAGGGTGCCGGTCTTGGCATGGCACCTGCGCTGGGCGGCGGAGCCGCGCATGCGGTCGGCGAGAGTTCCGTCGACGCCGGCAGTCGGCAACGAGAGGAGGAAGTCCCGGGCCCATGGCTCCGACCTCGCCTTCAAAAGCAACTTGACCACGTCATGAGCGGTTGAACGGTTCCCGTAGGTCAGGCCGGAACCGTCGATCGGCCAGACGTCGACCCCGAGTTTGGCCATGGTGCGCCTGACCACTTTCACGCCCTGGGCCGTGGTGCCTCGGCCCAGGATCATGGCACCGAGATCCTTGAGCATCATCTCGGCCCAGAAGTTGACCGAGTTGAGGTTCGTCACCCGCGCCATCCAGGGCATGTCCGGCGAAATCTGCCGGGCAAGCAGGTTTTTCGGCCTGATCCACCTGGCAGGGGTGCGGCGAACGCTGACCGCCAGCTTTACGTTTACTCCGCGGGCACGGAGTGCGCGGGCCAGGCTGCGGGCCGCGAGACGGGGCGGATTGGAACTGAATCGACTGAGGCTGGAGGAGGTATAGCCCGCGTTGAACGAGAGGCCCGAGAGAGGACCGATCCAGGGGCTGGTCGCGTAACCCGAATCGGCCACACCGCGCCGCCGGTCAAAGACCGTGTCGTCGGCGAAGATCCGGCCGGTGACCCTTCTTACCCCGCGAGCCCGGATCTGCGCGGCGAGCCGCTCGACCGAGCTCCCCTCACCGGCCAGGTATGACCTGAGGAAGGCGCTCGTGCCGAAGCTCGGGTCACCGCCACCCTTGAGGTAAAGATTGCCTTTGAGGGTTCCTCTCCGCAGATTTCCGGCGGCGAAGACCCTGGTCCGGAGCCGCTTGTCTCCAAGCCGGTCGAGCAGGGTGGAAGTGGTGAAGAGCTTGGTGTTCGAAGCGAGCGAGCGGCGGGCCTGCGAATTCAGGCCACATACATTCTTGCCGCTCTTGAGATTAAAGACCCGGAGACCGACCGAACCGTTGCCCCGTCGAGCGAGGCGACGCATCGAGGCGCAGGCCCGGCCCGCGCTGGCCGAGGCATCGGACGGACGAAAGGTGTTTGCACCATCCCCGAGGATCGGCGTAGCCGCCGGACGGTCAGGGTTCGGGAGCGGTTCGGGGGGAGCGGCCTCGGCGGCGGTAGCGAAGGCCAGGAGAAGGGCCGCAGCGGCGGCCGGAATGGCGTGTTTCATCGAATGTTGCAACAAACCCCAGCGCCAAGGTAGCGGATAGTGACACGGATTACTGACATAATTGGACCCTCATGGGCCAAGTCGTAAACATCGAGGAATCCCAGAAACGGCGTAAGAGCGCCAAAAAACCCAAGCGCTCTCGCTCTGCTTTGGTGCTTGGCGGCGGCGGGTTCACCGGTGGCGTCTACGAGATCGGCACCCTTCGCGCCTTCGACCTTCTTTCCGTCAACGCGACGGTCAATGACTTCGACATGTACGTCGGAACCAGCGCCGGATCGTTCATCGGCAGCATGGTGGCCGCCGGCGTGACACCGGAAGAAATGATGCGGGTCCTAACCGATGACGAGGACGCGCTGCTCGAACGAATCAGCCAGGACACCGTCCTGCGCCCCAACTTCTCCGAGTACGCCGGTCGCATCGCCTCCCTTCCGCTTCATGTGGCCGGGATGGTCAAGAGCATGCTGCCCCGTTTCCGCGACCTCTCGGTGATCGACATCGCCTACGGGCTCGCCGAGCACCTTCCGTCCGGCATGTATTCGAACGCCGGGATCGCCGCCTATGTGAAGGAGGCGCTCGCAACCAAGGGGATCGTCGACTCTTTCGACGCCCTGCCGCGCGAGCTCTACCTGACCGGCACCGATCTCGATTCGGGCGAGCGGGTCGTCTTCGGTGACAAGGACGGCGACTGGTCGGGCATCCCGGTTTCGAAGGCGGTCGAGTGTTCGACCGCGCTTCCGCTCGTCTACGAGCCGGTCGAGGTCAACGGCCGCGCCCTGATCGACGGCGGCATCTACTCGACCACCAACGTCGACGTGGCGGTCGAGCGGGGAGCGGAATTCATCGTCGTGGTCAACCCGCTTGTGCCCTATCTCAACGACCGCAACGTCGGCCTGCCCACCGTCTCCGGCAGCAGGGTCCGCCGGATCGCCGACATGGGACTGCCGGCGATCGCCAACCAGGCTTTCCGCCTGCTGCTCCATCAGCGTCTGGCGATCGCAGTCGAGTCCTGGAAGGAGCGCTATCCGGGGGTCGACATCCTGCTCTTCGAGCCGGAACCGGATGACGAGCTGATGTTCGGCACCTCGATCATGGACTACTCCCGCCGGCTCGACATCGCCACCCACGGTTTCGAGACCGTGACCGCGCACCTGGCCGAGGATTACGCCTACTACACCGAGATGGCCCAAAAGCACGGGATTGAGATTTCCGCTACCCGTCTGCGGCGCGTCGTCCGCAAGGTCAAGGAGCAGGAAAGCTCGGAAGCCTCCGTCTGGCGTCGAATCTTCGAACAAACGACCGGCGCCCTCCTGAGGCAAACCGGCACCTCGTAGACCGGGCGGCGCCAGGAGCCACCAGAACGGCTACCTCAACGCCGATTCAGGGCCGGTGACGCAGGTTATGACCGGTGACGGTCAATAACCTGCGGCACCGTCAAGCGACAGGTCCCGCAGGGTTCCGGGCCCCTCGATCAACCGACAGGTCCCGCAGGGTTCGGGGCCCCTCGATCAACGCACGTTACGAGGCGTAGAGCTCTTCGATTTCCTTTTCGTACTTGGAGGCGACGACCGGTCGCTTGATCTTCAGGGTGGGGGTCAGCTCGCCGCCCTCCTGGCTCAGGTCGTTCGGCAGGATGTGGAAGCGCTTGATCTGCTCGACCCTGGCGAAGTTCTTGTTGACCTCTTCGATCTGCTGCTCGATCGCCTCACGAACCACGGGGCTGCTGATCATCGCGGCCGGTTCATCCAGCATCCCCTGCTCGGCGGCAAAGCGGGTGAGCGCTTCCTGGTCGAGGGTGATCAGGGCGATCAGGTAGGGCCGACGGTCACCGATCACGACGCACTGGGAGACCAGCGGATGCCGCTTGACCTCCTGCTCGATGTTGACCGGCGTTATGTTCTTGCCGCCGGCGGTGATGATGATCTCCTTCTTGCGGCCGACGATCGAGACGAAACCTTCCTCGTCGATCGTCGCCACGTCACCGGTGTGGAGCCACCCGTCGGTGATCGTTTCGTCCGTGGCTTCCTGGTTCTTGTAGTAGCCCTTGAATACGTTGGGGCCCTTGAGCAGGAGCTCCCCGTCTTCCGCAAGCTTCAGTTCGACCCCGGGTACCGGGCGGCCGACCGAGCCGATCCGGTTGGAGCCCGGCAAGTTGCTGGTGCCGCCGGTGGAAGTCTCGGTCATGCCCCAGGCCTCGTACAGCGGGACCCCGGCGGCCTCGTAGAACCGCAGGATCTCCGGATCGATCGGGGCGGCACCGCTGATCGCGACGCGCAGGTTGCCACCGAAAATGGCCCGGATCTTCGAGAAGACGGCCTTGTCGGCGAAGTTGAACTGTTTGGTCAGCAGGAAGCCGGGCTTCTTGCCGGCCGCCTCGGCCTTGCGGTAGCGCTTGCCGACCCGGAAGGCCCAGCGGAAGATCGCGGCCTTGAGGCCACCCTCCGCCTCGGCCGTGGCCAGGGCGGTGTCATGGACCTTTTCGAAGATTCGGGGCACGGACGGGAAGGACTCCGGTTTCACTTCGGCCAGGTTCGGGACGATCTTGAGCTGGTCGCGTTCCCAGAAAGCGATCCGGCCACCGATGTCGACCATTCCGTACTGGATCAGCAGCGCGAACACATGGGCGAGGGGAAGGAAGAGATAGCTGGTCTCGCCCTCCTTGATGATGCTCACCGAGTCCGCCATGTCGAGCATCGCGCGGTAGTTGCCGTGGGAGATCATGCAGCCCTTGGGCGGACCGGTAGTGCCGGATGTGTAGACGATCTTGCAGAGGTCGTCGGGCTCCACCGAGTCACAGCTCGCCTTGTACTCGGCATCGGTCCCGGACTCGCCCATCTTGCGGAGCTCATCGATTCCGATCACACCGGGGGCTTCGCCGACCATGATCAGGATGTGCTCGAGGGCCGGCAGCGAATCCCTGACTTCGGTGATCTTCGCCAGCTGGTCTTCGTTCTCGACGACCACCGCGCGGGACTCGGAATGTTCGAGCACGTACTGGCACTCGGAGGGCGAGTTGGTCTGGTAGATCGGCACCACGGTCGCGCCGGCGCTCATCGCGGCGAAGTCGAACAAGGTCCATTCCGGCCTGGTGTTGCCGATGATCGCGAACTTGTCTCCGCGTTCGATGCCGAGCGCCTTGAGTCCGAGGGTCAGAGACTGGACGTCGGCCGCGACCTTGGTGTACGAGGATTCCTCCCATTCACCGGCGTCGTTCTTGAACATAAAGGCGCCGTCGGAGCCGGGGCGGGCAGCTGAATTCGGCATCAGGGCGGCGAGGGTCCGGGAACGGTTCGTCGGCTGGTAGGTGCTGGACAACTCTCTCTCCTAAATGGCTATATGGCTTCGCAAGGCGATGTGAACGGGTGATCCTGCCACATCAGATCGGATTCGGCAGGTCGAGGAACTCATGTTCGACCTCGAATCGCTGAGCGACGAGTTCCCCGAGGGTCCTGATTCCGCAGATCTCGGTCGCGTAATGACCCGCCGCGATGAAGTGGATGCCGCCCTCGCGGGCGTCGGCCATCACGTGTTCGGAGGGTTCACCGGTCAGGTACGCATCAAGACCGAGCTCGATCGCCCGGTGGATGTCAGATGCGGCCGAGCCGGTCACCACCCCGAGCGTCGAGACGGTCTCCGGGCCTTCGCTGAAGACCAGCGGCTCGCGGTCAAGCTCCGAAGCGACCAGCTCGAAGAGCTCGGTCGCTTCGATCGGTTGGGGGCGACGGCCGATCGCGCCGATGTGGCGGCCCTTCGCCTCGCCGATCCCGCCGAGCTCGGACGATCCCGGCTCGAAGCCGAGCTGCTTCAGGATCAGAGCGTTGTTGCCGATCTCGGGGTGGGCATCGAGCGGCAGGTGATACCCGGCGATGTTGAGGTCGGCCGCGAAGGCGATCCGCAAGCGGGTCGCCATAGGAGCGGTCAGGGCCCGGGGATGGAAGTCCCAGAACAGCCCGTGATGGGTCAGCAGCAGGTCGGCTCCGGTCTCCGCGGCGGCCGTGATCGACTCCTTGTGGGCCGATACCGCGGTGGCGACCTTGCGGACTTCAAGGCTACCCGGCACCTGCAGCCCGTTCGGGCCGTAGTCGCCGAAGCTCTCGATCTCCAGCAACTCGTCACAGAAAGCGATGATCTCGTCGCGGCCGGCCACAACCTCACCATAAGCGAAACCTCCGGCCCCTTAGGATGTGCCCGTGGCTGAACAGCCGGAAACCGAAGTCGCTGCCCCGAGCGACGCCTTCATCGAATCACTGATGGACACCGATCTCTACTCGATGGGTGCCTATTTCTCTGATCGCAATCCCGAGCTGATCGACCAGCTGATCGAGCGAAGCGTGGCGATCGAGGAGCGGGGGCTGGTCCGTTTCTCCGATGAGGAGGGCGTCGAGCTCGAAGAAGCCTTCAAGACTCTCCTGACCGGCCTCGCGGTGCGGTACTACAAGTCGGTCACGGGCTGAGGTGGAGAGTCGATGAGGCAGCGCCGTCCCGGCCAGGTCCGGACACTGATCATCCTTGCCGTCGCCGTCGGTGCCCTTCTGATCGCCCTGATCGGAATGGCGACCCGGGAGGCCAGCAATGAGTACGAGGACGTCCAGGGCGTGCAGGACATGCGGATGACGATCGGCGGGGAGAGGCAACTCGACGACCGGCTCGGTTCCGAGGACGCCCCGGTCCAGATCCAGGTTTTCCTCGACGCTCAGAGCGAGACTTACCGGGACAACTTCTTCGACACGATCCCGCCGCTGATCGACGGGCCGGTTCGAAGCGGTGACGTGAAGCTGCTCTACCGCAACCGCTCCCTGACCCGCAACGCGACCGAACTCTCCTTCTACGGGATCGAAGCGGCGATGAACCAGAACTACGGCTGGCAGTTCGCATACCTGATGTTCCGAAACCAGGAACTGGCCAAGGAAATCGGCCTTGACGAGGACTTCCTGACCCGGATCGCCGAGTCGATCGAGAACATGGATCTGCTCGAGTGGGAAGAGGACTTCGAGCAGGGACTCGAGGAGGGCAGCCAGATGAACGCGGAACTGCAGGCTCAGGATCAGATTGCGATCGACCTCGAGATCCGCGACCAGCCGGCCGTGGTAGTGAACGGGCCGAGCGGCACGGAGATCGTCCAGGATGCACCGGACCTGAACGAGATCGAAGCCGCGATCGACAAGGTCCGCTAGCCCCGACGGCAAGGTCCGGAATGACCGTTTTTCTGTAGGCTCACTTCTCCTCGGGGCGTGGCGCAGCCTGGTAGCGCGCACCGTTCGGGTCGGTGAGGTCCCCGGTTCAAATCCGGGCGCCCCGATACTTCTCCGCCAACCTGTGTTGAAGTCTGTGCCCTCCGTCAGCCCATGTGACGGAGGCGCACACAGGCTCGAAGCGTGACCGTGTCCGCCTCGGCGGTAGAATCCTCCCGAAGGGGAGAGGACATCAGTCCGGAAAAATCAGAAAGTTGAGTCGCATGAGGTCGACACCAGGGGGCAGGGAGAATCGCCAGGACCGGCGGTTCGCATCACTCACCGCGTTTTTCGGCGCGGTGCTCTCGGTATTCGCGGTCTCGCTGGCAATCTCGGGCACGAGCGTTTCGCAGGCACTCACTCCGCCCGAGGTCGAAAAAGCGAGGATCGTCTTTTCCAACGGTGGCCGGATCGTGCAGATCAATGCCGATGGCAGCGAACGCAAGGTACTGACCCGTCAGGGCAAGGTGCTCACGCCTGGCCCTTCGGGCGGGTTGGGAGACCGCTTCCCGCGGGTTTCACCCGACGGTAGCCAGGTGCTCTTCTCCAGTCACGTCGAGCAGTTCTCCCCGGACAACGAGTTCCTGTTTGGCGGCACCAACCAGGTGCTCGATCTGGTGAGCGGAAGGGTGCGCCAGATCCTTCCCGGCTCAAACCGGGTCTCATACGAGAATCTCGCCTGGATTCCGGGCACAGCCCGGTTGCTAGCTTCGAAAACGCGACATGGACGAGTCGACCGGCGATCGGTGGTTTCAATCCGGCTGGACGGCGGCGGGGAGCGGACCGTCCTTACTTTCAATCCGTACCGGGGAGGCATGCCGAAGCGGAATCTCGAAGCGTCCCGCCTGGCCGTTTCTCCGGACGGCAAGAACTTTCTGATGACGACCATGGACTACTGGAGCGAGTACGGCTATCAGCTCGAGCTGGTCGATCTC
>JAEYSQ010000105.1 GCA_023434465.1 Actinomycetes bacterium | reverse complement strand
GAGCATCCTGTCGTAGAGCCATTGTTTGGTCCGCAACGGGACCACCCGCCGGAGTTTCAGCGGATCGAAGCCGAGCACCCGGTCAAGGGTTGCCCGTTCCTCATCGTGGATCTCCATGTACCGATCGGATCCGAAGATGCCTTCGAGGCTGACTTCGGAAAAAGCCTCGAGGCAGAGCGACTCGAGCTGATCGGCGCTGAACTCGATGAAGTGGAACGGATCGATGATCTCGTCGGGGCGCCCGAAGGTGAGGCGGTTCGGGGTGACGAAGAGGGCGAGGCCGGAAGGCTCGAGTACCCGGGCGACTTCGCTCACGACCCTTTCGGGGTCCGGCACATGCTCGAGCGAATGAACTGAAAGCACCGAAGCAAAGCGCCCCGATTCGAAAGGAAGATCACGCATGTCGGCGACCACGGTCTCCCGGTCCTGGCCTTCGAGGGCATCGGGATCGATGTCGACGCCGATCGTCTCCCGCGGGGAGAGGAGGTGAAAGCTGTGACCGACGCCGCAGCCGAGATCGAGCACGCATCCCGGTCCGAACCTCGATTCGTTCAGTTCATAGGCAGCGACATGGCGCTGCCAGGTCGGGTTGAATCCGCCTTCGGGCGTCATCACCCGTTCACCGGTGACCTTCATCGGCGCGAATCTTGACAGGGTTACGGTCATGAACGGGCGGGCACCAGCTCCGGAATCGGGTTCGGGAGGCCTGCGAACCGCAGCCTTCGTCGTGCTGGGTTTGATCGTGCTGGCCGGTCTGGCGCTCCGGATCAAGGTCTTCGGCCAGTCCCTTTACGGCGACGAGATGTCAACCCTCTGGATCGTCGAAGGTCGCAGTGCGGGCGAAGTCCTGGATCTGATCGAGAGCGACGCCGAGATCAGCCCGCCCCTGTTCTTCCTGGCGGCCTGGCTGTCGGAACAGTTCTGGCATTCACCCGAGGCGGTCAGGCTGCCGTCGCTGCTGGCCGGGGCGGGAATGCTGCCGATGACCTGGCTGGTCGCCCGTGAACTCTTCGACCGACGGGTCGCGCTCGTCGCCGTCTCGCTGGTCTCCTTGGCTCCGATTCTGGTCTATCTGTCGGGCAACGGCCGCGGCTACTCGATGATGCTGCTGTTCCTGGCCACCTCGACCTGGGCGATGCTCCGGGCCGCCCGCGGGGGCGGTACCGGCTGGTGGGCGCTCTTCGCCTTCAGTGCCGCGGCGGCGATGTACTCGCATTACACGGGAGCCTTCTACCTGCTCGGGCAGTTCATCTGGCTGCTCTTTGCGCGCCCCGAACGGCGTCGGCCCGCGACTCTCGCCGCGACTGCCGCGGCGGTGCTCTACCTGCCCTGGCTCGCCGGCTTTCGGGCCGACTCCGACTCACCCACGACGCCGCTGCTCGAAGCTCTGCAAGGGCACGGTTTCGAAGCGAAACGTATTGCCGTCGAGCAACTGCTCTTCTGGGAAGTGCGGCGTGGCGAATGGTCGCTCGACGGGAGGATCGACGTCTGGCTGATCGTCGCCGGGGCATTGCTCTGCCTGGCCGGCATCCTCTTCGCGCTCCGAAGCGGCAGGCTCGGTTGGCGTCCCGGATCTTCGCTGATTCTCGTTCTGGTCCTGACCTTCGCGGTTCCGGTGGGTTCGCTGCTGGCCGGACTGGTCACCACCGACACCTTCGGTGGCCGCAATCTGGCCGCCGCCTGGATCGGGCTTGCGCTGCTGGTCGCGCTGGCGGTGGTCCGGGCCGGGCGCCGTTTCGGGTTGATCGCCCTGGTCCTGATCCTTGTGGGTCTCGCGTCCGGGTCGGTGCGACTCGCCGATTCCGGCAGGACCGAGCTGAGATACTCCGACGCGGCCGCCTTCATCGAGACGGAATCGATGCCCGGTGACGCGATCGTCGACAACAGCCACATCACCCCCGTGCCGCTGACTCCGCTTGACGCCTACCTCGAGGGCGAGCGGGAGCATGAGTATCGACTCAATCTTCAGACCGGCCAGCCACCCTTCCTTCCCGGGGGCCGGGTTCCTGACCGGAAAGCTCAGGTCCGGCAGGCGTTCTCCGGGTCCGGCCGGGTGTTCGTCGCCACCCTCACCGGACAGGACGAGTTGCTTCAAGGGAAGCTTTTCGTCGGCGACGGTCACCTCGAAATCCCGGATGGCTGGCAAGTGGCCGAACAGGAGGTTTTCGACGGCCTCTACCCGGTGACGGTTACCGTGTTCGAACGTGAACCGCCCAGGTCCGGTCTCGACGATGAATGAAGTAGCCGAACATTTCGATCAGATCGCGACCGAGTACGACGAGTCGCTGCCGCCCCACGTCGTCGAGCACTACCTGCGCAAGCGGGTCGCCTTCGTCGGTGAGCTCATGCCTTCGGGCCGGATCCTCGACGTCGGCTGTGGCACCGGAGTCATCGCTTCCCGGCTCGCCGATCTCGGATACGAGGTGACTGGCACCGATCCGTCCCAGGGCATGCTCGACCACCTGCGGGAGCGCGACGGGCGGGTCACGGCGGTGCTCGGATCGGCTACGGAGTTGCCGTTTCCCGACGACGGGTTCGACTTGACCATGTGCGTCGCCGTCATGCATCACATCGCAAATGTCCGGGATGTCCACACCGCACTCGGTGAGATGGTCCGGGTCACGAAGCCGGGCGGTCTGGTCCTGGTCTGGGATCACAACCCGCGCAACCCGTACTGGAAGAACCTGATGGCCCGGGTGCCCCAGGACGACGGGTCGGAACGACTGATTCCCGAAGGGGAGGTGATCGCGGGCCTGACGGACGGCGGGGCGCGGCTCGTCGACTCGCGCCAACTCGGGTTCGTGCCGGATTTCGTGCCGCCTCGCCTGCTCCGCGCCGCTGCCTCGACCGAGCGCGTGGTCGAGCGGATTCCCGGCCTCAGGCGGCTCACTGCGCACAACGTGGTGCTCGCCCGCAAGCCCGACCGTCCTGCCTGAGCCGCCCGGGGTCGGGTAGATTCCTCCGCCGTGGTCGCGATTGGAAGTGCCATTACCGAACCGAAGAAGTACGAACGGTTCGTCGTTCCAGGTATCGAACTCTGCCGGGAACCGGACACCGAGGCATTCAGCTTCGCCAGTTCGGGCACCCTTTTTCGCAGTTACAACCTGATTCTCGACGAAGCGGCCAAACGCGACGATCTTGAATTCCTCGTCCTGATCCATCAAGACGCCGAGATCATCGACCCGGAATTCATTCAGAAGATCCGGGAAGAGTTCAAGGATCCCGACGTCGCCCTGGTCGGCTGCGCCGGATCGGTCGGCGTCCGCAGCATCGCCTGGTGGGAGGGGGCCGTGACCTGGGCCTCCTTCACCCACAAGTACGACGAACTCGGAGGCGGTGAGATCCCGGCCCTGACCTGGCTGGCGACCAACACGCCGTCCTACGCAAAACTTGGCCAGGTCGACATGATCGACGGGTTCGTGATCGGCTTCTCACCCTGGGCGATCCAGAACCTGCGCTTCGACGAGATCACCGGCGGCGCCCTCCACGGGTACGACTTCGACATCTCCTTCCAGGCACGCGAGAAAGGCAAGAAGGTCGTGACCGCCGATCTCAAGGTGATCCATCATCACTCGATCGAGCTGATCAGCGACCTCGACACCTGGGTCAACGCGCATATCGCTTTCTCCAAGAAGTGGGAGCACATGCTGCCCCGGCCGGAAGGTCCCGAAGGAAACTCCTGGGAGGACCGGGCCCGGAGGGCCGAAGCCGAAGCTTCCGCCGCCCGGACCATGGCCGGTGCCGGTCACCTGATCAACGAATCGCTGGAACGCGAACTCGAGGAGCTGAAAGCCAGCCGGAGCTGGAAGATCACCAAGCCGCTCCGCAAGTTCACCGACTTCATTCTCCGCCGCAAACCGGTCGAAGACCAGTAGCCCTCGGCCAGACAGGCCGCCTACTTGTCGAGCAGGTCCTGGATTTCCTGTCGGGTGAAGATCGGGTTTCCCCGCTGCTTCGCCTTCGAGAGCCGTTCCGCGATGCCAAGCGCGCTGGACTGAAGCATTCGTCCGAACAGTTCCTCGTACTCCGCGATCTTCTGGTTCTGCTCGCGGATCGTCTTCGCGTCCTTGTGGGTTCGCACCAGCAGGGCGACCCGGTTCGCCTCGGCCCGCTCCATCACCGGATTACGGTCGTACGGGGCGAGCGTCGCGGCGACCGCGTCGGCGTAAGTTGCTGATTCCTCCCAGAGCACACCCATGCCGAAGAAGACCGGCACGACCGCCAGGCGAAGTCCGCCACGTCTCTTCATGAAGTCCTCGATCGCGGTCAGGACCCCGTTTCCGGGGCCCCCTTCGCGCGCTGCCGCCCATTTATAGGGCAGTCCGCCGTCGCTCAGGCCGGGATTGCCCGGTTCGATCGTGCAGTCCTCGCCCAGCGGCTGGCGCTCCGACTCGGGGACCCGGTCCGGGGCGTAGTAGGTGTCGCGGCGTTCATGAGGCCAGCAGACATCGTGGAACAGCAGCAACGGCAGCTGGTCATCGCCGGCCATCGCGGCGATCTGGTCCAGCTCGCTGGTCAGCGTGAAGTAGTTGTGGTCGCCGTCGATGATCACCGTGTCGGGCAGCGATTCCAGGCCGGCCAGAGCCCCGACGCCGGTGTCCTCGATCAGGGTGAGCTCGGGGTGGCGGGAAGCGACCGCCCGGAGTTCCTCCGGCGGCAGTGGCTCGACAGTGCTCACCTCGACCCCTCTCGGGGTGCCCCATTCGAGCAGGCTCTCGGTCAGTTCTCCGGCGAAGGAGCCGATTTCGAGCAGCGACCGGGTGCCGCGTGCTTCAAGGCAGGGATGCATGATTTCGGCGATGTTCTCCAGCGAGTAACCCCACTGGATTGCGTCTGGCTCGTTGTTCTCTGGGCTCATGGTCTGGACGGGCAGGCTATAGGCTCCGCCGGGTCGATGAACCAGCAGCCAACCTCAGCGGAGAAGCGGAAGTTCATGCGTTCGCTTCACCAGCGACACCCCGGGTTCCGGCTTGCCGTGGCCCACGACGCACGCTTCACCTGCTCGCAGCGAGGGGAGCGATCCGAGTTCCGCTCGGGCCTCGACACTTTCCTGCAGGTGCTTCGGCTGATGTGGGTGAGCGACGCCTTCGCGGTCCATGTCTCATACCGGTTGCGCACCGCTTTGCTGCGGCGCCGAATCCCGGTCCTTCCCCGCATCCTCCACCGCTACGCCATGCGATCAGCCCAGGTGTCGATCGGTCCCGGCGTCTACATGCATCCGGGCGTCTACCTGGTTCACGGCCAGCTGGTTCTCGACGGACTGGTCGAGGTCCGGAGCCGGGTCGTGCTCTCACCCTGGGTCACCGTTGGCCTGCGGGCCGGCAACGTGCAGGGGCCGACCATCGAGCCCGACGTGAACGTCGGCACCGGGGCCAAGATCATCGGTCCGGTCACGGTCGGACACGATTCGCTGATCGGGGCCAACGCGGTGGTGGTGGACGACGTTCCCCCCGGTACGACGGCCGTCGGCATGCCGGCCAAAGCATCAGGCCCGGGGGCCGGCTCGTGACCTCGCGGCAAGAGCGCAAGGAACTGCTGGCGGGCCTGTACGAGCGCCAGCCCCCCTTCCTCGAGGCGGTCCGGGACGACACCCACGCGGTCTCCTTTCATCGTGGCGAGTTCTTCGATTCCGCCGCTTCCGCTCCCTGGTACATCGCCTGGCGTGCCTTACGGCTGATCTGGGTAAGCGACGCCTTCTTCGCCCAGGTTTCCTACCGGGCACGCATGAGGCTTCGGGCGCGCGGCGTGCCTCTGCTGCCGAGGATCCTGCACAAGCTTGGCCTGATCACCGCCCAGCTCTCGATCGACGAGATGGTCCTGCTCCAGCCCGGAGCCAACATCGCCCACGGTCAGGCGGTCATCGGGGGACTGACCGAGATCGGGCGCAACTGCACGGTTTCACCCTGGGTATCGATCGGCCTGGTCGCCGGAGATGTCCAGGGTCCGAAGATCGGTGACAACGTCTTCATCGGCACCGGCGCCAAGGTCCTGGGGAACATCACGGTCGGCGACGGCGCGGTGATCGGTTCGCAGGCTCTGGTGATCGACGACGTACCCGCCGGCGCTATTGTCGGAGGTATTCCGGCCAAAGTGATCGGAAATAATTGAGGATTCGGTAGTTTTCCCCGATGTCGACAAGGGAACCGTCCGTAAGGCTTGGAAGATCGACGGGCAAAAATCAAGGCAGGAGACAGATGTTCTTTCGCTCACGCAAGAATCGAAACGAGGAGTCGCAAGCTGCAACCGCGGTGGAGGAACCCCTCCCGCAAACCCTTGAGGCGCGGCAGCTGGAGACCGAAGGAAAGCTCTTCGAAGCGATCGACCTGCTGAACGACGCCAACCGGGATTCCCGTGACCCTCAGCTCGAACGGGAGATCCGCCGGATCCGCCACCTCGCCGGGATCGAGCTGGTCAGGAACGCCCCCTCGAATCCGGTTCATCCCGATCCGGCCGCGACGGTGCCTCCCCGGGGCGAGCAGTCGCAGTGTCCCGAGGTCACTCCCGGGGAGCTCACACCGGAGATCCTCCGCTCCTCGATCCTCGAGGCGGGCTGTCTGCTGGTTCGCGGGTTGATGGATGAGGATCGCGCGCTGAACCTCGCCGCCGATATCGACCGCAGCTTCGAGATTCGCGACACGCTCGACGAAGGCCAAAGCGACGAGGCCGGGTTCTACGACGAGATGGACCCCGAGAGCCCGTACCGGATCCCCGAACGGGAATGGGTCGAGGAGGGCGGCGGAGTGCTGGCCGCCGATTCACCGCGAATGCTCTTCGACATGCTCGACGCGATGGAGCAGGCCGGTCTGCGCGAGGTCATCGAGGGCTATCTCGGCGAGAAGCCCGCGATCTCCGCCCAGAAATGCACGCTGCGCAAGGCGTTGCCGGAGATCGCCGGGGGATGGCATCAGGACGGCCGGTTCATGGGTGATGACATCCGGGCGCTGAACGTGTGGCTCTCGCTTTCACGCTGCGGTGACGTGGCCCCCAGCATGGACGTGGTGCCGACCCGTCTCAACGACCTCGTCGCCACCGGTGGCGAGGGCGCCTACCTCGACTTCATGAACTCCCAGGAGAACGTCGAGAAGGCTGCCGGGGAGCGGGGCATCGTCCGGCCGATCTTCAACCCCGGGGACGCGCTGCTTTTCGACGACCTCTTCATGCATCAGACGGGGTCCGATCCGAAGATGCCCAACCCCAGGTACGCGATCGAAAGCTGGTTCTTCGGTCCTTCCGCCTATCCCGAGAACTACGTTCCGATCGCCTTCTGATGGGGCTTTTCACTCGCAGGAAGCAGAAGCCGGACTACGCTGCCCGGATTGCCGAGCTCGAGGCCGCTCCGCGCGGCCTCCAGCGCGACCGGGAGCTTCGTCAGGTAAGGCATCAGGCTGGTGCCGACGCGGTTCGCGTGCCACCGCCCCGTCCCGAGCTGGTCAGCCCGGCCGCCGAAGCTCCCCCGCGCGGTCTGGAATCGAAGTGCCCCGAGGTGACTCCCGCGGAGCTGACTCCGGAGCTGCTCCGGGCCGCGATCCTCGAGGCCGGCTGCCTGCTGGTCCGGGATCTGATGCCGGATCAGGACGCGCTCGAGATGGCCGACGGGATCGAGCAGGCCTTCGCCACCCGGGTCGCTCTGCGTGAGGGCGGTAGCGATGAGGCCGGGTTCTACGACGAACTGGTTCCCGATGACCCCTACACGGTCGACAAGCGCGAGTGGATCGAAGAGGGAGGCGGAGTCCTCGCCGTCGATTCACCCAAACTGTTCGCCGACATGCTCGACGCCTTCCGGCAGGCCGGGCTCCCCGCGGTGATCGAGGGTTACCTCGGTGAAGCGCCGCTGATCTCTGCCGACAAATGCACCTTGCGCAAGGCCACCCCGGATGTGGCGGGCGCCTGGCACCAGGACGGCGCCTTCATGGGTGACGTGCGGGCGATGAACGTCTGGCTGTCGCTGTCGCGCTGCGGAGACGAGGCTCCCGGGATGGATCTGGTCCCGACCCGGCTGGACGACTTCGTCCCGATGGGTACGGAAGGCACCTGGCTCGAGACCCAGGTTTCGGACGCGGTCGCGGAAGAGGCCGCCGGTGAGATCGGAATCGTTCGACCGGTCTTCAACCCCGGTGACGCGCTGCTCTTTGACGACAAGTTCCTCCACCAGACGGGTTCCGATCCGAGCATGCCGAACCCTCGTTACGCGATCGAAAGCTGGTTCTTTGGCAGCTCCGCCTTCCCGCCGATCTATGTCCCCTTGGTCGCCTGACGAGTGAACCGCCGTACCCTCGCCGCGGTTTCGATTATCACCGGGGCGGGGCTGGTTCTTCGTCTGCTCGTTTTCCAGCAGTCCCTGTTCGGCGACGAACTCTCGACCCTGTATCTGGTTGACGGCAAGAACATCGGCGCGGTCTTTTCCGCGGTGTCCTCCGACGCCGAGATCAGTCCGCCGCTCTATTTCCTCCTGGCCTGGCTGGCCACCAATCTCGCCGATTCCGCGGAACTGGTCCGGTTGCCTGCCTTGCTGGCAGGCGTCGCGCTGATCCCCTCGGTCTACGCGCTCGGCAAGCGCGCCGCCGGTAGCGGGGCAGGCTTGCTCTCCGCGGCGAACGTCGCGACCGCCCCGTTCATGGTCTTCCTATCGGCGACCGGACGAGCCTACTCGCTGATGCTGCTCCTGCTGGTCGGGGCGGCGCTCTGCCTGGTCCGAGCGACCGATCGCGGCGGCTGGTGGTGGGGGGCCTGGGCCCTTTGCGCGGCGGCCGCCATGTACTCGCACTACACGGCGGCATTCGTGCTGATCACCCAGCTCCTCTGGGGACTCTGGGTCCACCCGGCGTCGCGCCGCAGCCTGCTGCTCGCGGCCGGAGCTGCGGCCGGGATCTTCCTGCCCTGGATCGTCCAGCTCAAAGCCGACCTCGACTCGCCCACCAACGACCTGCTCCAGAACCTCCAGGGTTCCGGTTTCGCCGCCAAGCGGGAGGCTTTCGCCCAGTGGGGGTTCGGGCATCCGGTGGTCGGGCCGGACCAGCTTCCCGGCGATGCCGTGTGGCTGGCCATGGGTCTGGCGGTCTTCGCGGCCGCCGGATTCGCGATCGTCCGCCATCGTGATCGTCTCAACCAGATTGGCGATTGGGCGCGAGAGAACCCGGTGATCGTGCTGGTAGCTCTCGCCGCGGTCGCCACTCCTCTCGGAGAGGTGGTCCTGTCCCTGGCAGGTGTCGATCTGCTCGGGGCACGCAACCTGACCGCATCCTGGCCCTTCGTGGCCATCGTGGTCTCCTTTCTCGTCACCCGGGCCGGAAGGGTTCCTGCGGTCTGCACCGGGCTGGTCATCCTCGCCGGCTTGATCTACGGGGCGATCCTCACGGTCAGTACCTACCGGCTTCCGGATTACCAGGCGGCAGCGAGCGAGATCGAATCCCGGGCAGGAACGGGAGACTCGGTCGTTGACCTGCTCTCGCCCGCGTTGACCCCGGTCCCGCTCACTCCGCTCGAAGCCGCGCTCGAACTGCCGGAAGGAGTCCGGGTCTACGACGTAAACCAGCCGCTGGGCGAGCCACCGTTTCTGCCGCTAACCCCGAAGGCCGACCCCGACCAGCTCCTGGAGGAGGCCTTTCGCCGGTCCCGGGACGGCACGGTCTTCGTGGTCGGTCCCCGAGCCGAGGTGGTCGAGGGCGACCGGGCACGCTTCCGGGACGGGAACCTCTGGTTGCCGGCCGGCTGGCGAGTCGAGTCCTCCCGCAGTTACCCCGGCCTGGCCGATCTCGAGCTCTACCGGGTAACCCGCTGAGGGTCGGGCCGGTCGGACCCGCGCAGGGCGGCCCGGAAACGGAAACCGAGGATCAAGCGGATCATGCGCAGACCGAGGAAGAAGGCGGTACCAAGGTCCCCGGTCACCGATGAGGTCCCGACCCGCGGCAGGTAGTTGACCGGAACTTCGACGAAGCGGCGTTTGCCGGCAAGCAGCAGCATCAGCATCTCCGGACCGGCGTGGCTGGTCCCGACCTTCATGTTCGCGGCCAGGAAATCGGCGGTCTCGCGGGTCAGGAGCCTGTAGGTACAGCCGATGTCACTGAGGTGGCTGGTGTTGAACAGAAACTCGACCATCTTGGCCACTGCCCAGTTGCCCCACTTCAGGAAGGCACCCATGTTGGCCCCCTCCCAGATCAGCTCGTTGGTGGTCCGGGTGCCCAGCACCGCATCGACCTCTTCGCTGTAGGCGAGCAGCTTGATGATGTCCTTGGCGAGAAAGGTTCCGTCCGGTTCGGCCAGCACCACGTACTCGCTCGTGTTCTCGCGCAGTCCGCAGCGGATCGCGTGGCCGTAACCCTGTTCGGTCTCGAAGACCTCACGGGCGTCGGTCCGGGCTACTTCTTCACTGGTGCCTGGCTCGGCGTTGTTGTTGACGACCAGCACCTCGTCGACCAGTCCGGTCTCGAAGAAGTCCTCGATCATCTTCCGGATCGAGTCCTTCTCGGCGTAGGTCATGAGAATGACCGTGACTGTCTTTCCGTTCCACATGATGGGGTGCCCGCGGCCAGAATAGTGTTCAGCCCGTGGGTTCGACCGCAGGGGAAATAGCCGGGCATCAATCTGTCGCGGTCGCCATGGCCACCCACGAGCCCGATCCGGACCTCCTGCGGATCCAGATCGAGTCGATCCGGGACCAGCAGGGACCCGACTGGCACTGCTTCATCAGCGACGACGCCTCCGGTCCGGGGGCCGTCAGGGCGATCGAAGCGGCGATCGGAGACGACCCGCGCTTCACCTTCTCCCGTTCGGATCGCCGGCTCGGCTTCTACCGGAACTTCGAACGGGCAATCGGGATGGTCCCGGCCGAGTTCCCGCTGATCGCGCTGAGCGATCAGGACGACCGCTGGTATCCGGAAAAACTGAAGGTGCTGGTCGAGCAGCTGGGTGACTCCGGTCTTGCCTACAGCGACCAGCGCCTGGTCCGCCCCGACGGCGAAGTGATCGCCGACACCTACTGGACGACCCGCCAGAACAATCACACGGACCTCGTTTCGATGCTGGTCGCGAACACTGTCACCGGTGCCGCGTCGCTTTTCACGCGGGAGGTCGCTGACCTTGCCTTGCCGTTCCCCGAGGTCCCCGGCGAGCAGTACCACGATCACTGGCTGGCCCTGATCGCGCTTTCGACCGGGAACATCGCCTATGTCGATCGTCCGCTCTACGACTACGTCCAACACGGCGGGGCTGTGCTGGGCCACGAGAAGGCGAACGCCGGGCTCGAACGCTTCGGGGTCCGCCGGCTGGACCCCCGGCGCTGGCGGGAGATCCTCGGCGGCTGGGGTTCGGCCTACTTCGACGTCTACCTGCGGCTCAAGGCGATCACCCGCCTGCTCCTGGAGCGCTGCGGCCCGGCGATGCCAGGCCCGAAACGCCGCTCCCTGGAACGTTTCGATCGCAGCGACCGGTCGGTCGTGTCACTCGGTTGGCTCGCTCTCCGCCCGCTGCGGCGAGTGGCCGGGCACAGCGAGACGATGGGCATGGAAAGGATCCTGGTCCGGGGCATCCTCTATCGACACCTGGCCGGGGTCAGGCGGCGCCTTCCCGGCCGTCTGGGACGCCGGGCCGATGACGCCACCGCCCTCAAACCGGAGAAGGAACTGACCGCGCAGATGCGCCAGAAGGTGGCGCCGCTCTTTCCGATCTCATCCGCCCGCCAGCCGGTACGAGTCAACCTGCTGGTTCCCACCATCGATCTCGATCACTTCTTCGGTGGCTACATCGCCAAGTTCAACCTGGCCCGGCGGCTGGCCGAGCATGGTCTCGCCACGAGGCTGGTGACGACGGACCCGACGCCGCCGCTGCCGGCAGACTGGAAGGCGAGAATCGAAAGCTACAGCCAACTTGGCGGCCTCTTCGAGAAGGTCGAGGTCTGCTTCGCCAGGGATGGCAGGGAGCCGTTCCGGACCAGCCTCTCCGACCGCTATGTGGCGACCACCTGGTGGACGGCGCACGTCGCGGCCCGACTGGCGAAAGACGCCGGAAGCGAACGGTTCCTGTACCTGATTCAGGAGTACGAGCCCCTCACGGTTCCGCCGGGGATGTGGCGCAGGCTGGCCCGTGAGTCATATGACTTTCCGCATCACGCCCTGTTTTCGACCAGCTTCCTGGCCGGGTTCTTCCGGCAGGAGGCGATCGGCATCTTCGGAGACGGCGTAAGCGGCGGCGGGGAAGAACTCCATTTCGAAAACGCGATCACACCGGTGACGGCGCCGACCGAAGAACAGATGGCGGGCCGGGGGTCACGCCGCTTGCTGCTTTACGGCCGGCCCGAAGCCCACGCCGCCCGCAACCTCTGGGAAGTCGGAGTCGAGTCGCTCCGGCGAGCGGTCGCCGAAGGTGCTTTCGGGACCGAATGGAGTTTTCATGCGATCGGTACGACCGGGAAGAAGGAACGGATCGACCTCGGAGCCGGTCGCAGCCTGGAGCTTCTGCCACGCACCGACCAGAGCAGTTATTCCGGTTTCCTGACCGGTCACGATCTCGGGGTCGCCCTCATGGAAGCTCCACACCCGAGCCTGGTGCCGTTCGAGATGGCCTCGGCCGGAATGCCGACCGTGACCACCACCTGGGGAGAAGCGAAGACCGCGGCGGGTCTGGCGGCAATATCGTCGAACCTGATCGCCGCCGCCCCCGATGTCGAGTCGGTGACATCAGCCCTGAAGGAAGCGATCGTGCGATCGGAGGATTTTCCGGCCCGTTGCCGGGGAGCCTCGTTCGACTGGCCCCGCGACTGGGACGAAGCGTTTGACGAAGCGCTGCTTGAACGCATTGCCGCCCTGCTCGGATAGCATCGCAACCCCGCTTGGAGCATTACTTGGCTGATTCCACCTTCACTGAAACCAACGTCGCTGATACGGCAAGGGAGATCCTCAAAGGACCCGTGATGGTCGAGGTCAAGGATCTCGCCAAGACTTTCAGGATCCCGGACCACCGGGTCGACTCGATCAAGGAACGTGCGGTCCATCCTTTCCGCAAGTCCGGGTTTCGGGAACTCAAGGCTCTCGACGGAATTTCGTTCGAGGTCCACGAGGGCGAGTTCTTCGGGATCGTCGGGCTCAACGGTTCCGGCAAGTCGACCCTGCTGAAGATTCTCGGATCTATCTACAAGCCGGATCGGGGAACGATCCGCATGGCCGGCCGGGTCGCGCCCTTCATCGAGCTCGGGGTCGGCTTCAACCCGGAAATGACCGCCTACGAGAACGTGGTTCTGAACGCGGTGATGATGGGACTTTCCCGGCAGGAGGCGGCGGCCCGGGTCCAGTCGGTGATCGAGTTCGCCGGACTCGAAGAGTTCGTCGACCTGAAACTGAAGAACTACTCCTCCGGCATGATGGTCCGGCTCGCGTTCTCGGTCCTGGTCGAGGTCGAAGCCGACATCATGCTGATCGACGAGGTTCTCGCGGTCGGAGACGCGGCCTTCGCCCAGAAATGCGAGGACGTCTTCTTCCAGATGCGGGAGGTCGGCAAGACGATCGTTCTGGTCACGCATGACATGGGCTCGATCGAGAAGTTCTGCCACCGGGCGATGATGATCCACGACGGCAGCGTTTCGATCCTCGGCAGCCCGGAAGAGGTCAGCGACTGGTATCTGAAGGCGAACTTCTATGAGCTCGACCAGCGGCCGGGGTTCCATCCGGGCGCCTCCGAGGAGGGCGACGACGCCCACATCGCGGAGACCTGGATCGAGGATCTCGAGGGCAAACGCATTCCCAACGTCGAACAGGGAGCCCCTTTCCGGATCAACCTGGTGGTCGAATGCATTCGTGACATCGAGCGCCCCACGTTCAATTTCCTCGTCTACAACGAGCTGGGCTTTCACGTTTTTGCGATCACCAAGAAGATGTCGGAGGCCGAGGGCGTCCCGGCCCGCCTGAAGGCCGGTGAGCGGGTGACCGTGAGCGCCGTGGTCGCAAACCGGCTCAACCCCGGTCGCTACTACGTCGGCGGCCGCATCTTCCACAACGAGAACGCAAACGAGATGGCGATGCAGGTCGTGCGGGTTCTCGACTTCGTCGTGTTCGGCACCCAGGGCGGGGCCGGGGCAGTCGAACTGGTCGAGGAAATCGACATCGAGATGGACGAAAACGGACAGTGATCGAGCCGAAGAAACCCGTTCCGGAACTGGTCGAGGTCCCCGGCCCGACCGCTCTGGGTGGCGGCTGGAAGCGCTTCTTCGACCTGCTCTTCCTGATCGCAGTCAACGATTTCAAGAAGACGTACTTCGGTACGGCGCTCGGTTACATCTGGTCCCTGGCTCGGCCCCTGATGCTCTTCGCGGTCCTGCTTTTCGTCTTCACCCGCATCTTCCGGATCGGCGCCGACGTCGCCTACTATCCGGTGCTGCTGCTCTTCAACATCGTGATGATGACCTTCATCCAGGAGTCGACCCAGGGAGCGGTCGTCTCGGTCGTAAACCAGGAAGGGGTCGTCCGCAAGACCCATTTCCCGCGCCTGGTGATCCCGCTCGCGGTGGTCGTCACCAGTCTGTTCAACTTCGGCACGAACATGATCGCCGTCGTCATCTTCATGGTCGCCTACGGGGTTCCGATCACCTGGACGTGGCTGCTCTTCCCGCTGGTCGTGCTCGCGCTCTTCATCTTCGCGATGGCGGTGTCGATGTTGCTCTCGTCGCTCTACGTCCGGTTTCGGGACGTGGGAATCATCTGGGGCGTCGTGGTCACCGCGCTCTTTTACGCAACCCCGGTGCTCTATCCGATCAGCGCGGTGCCGGCCGAGTACGTCGACTGGCTGATGATCAATCCGCTCACTCCGATCTTCGAACAGGCCCGGCACTGGGTCATCGATCCTTCCGCCCCGGGAGCGATTTCTGCGGCCGGAGATTTCTGGCATCTCCTTCCCGCGATCCTGATCTACATCGGAACCTGCGTCCTCTCGGTCTGGGTGTTCCGCCGCGAAGCTCCACGAATCGCCGAGGAGCTCTGAGATGGAAGCCCTCCGGCGGTTCGAGGAGTCTCGAATCTGCGGAGGCATCCTTGCGTTCGCGATGGTGGTCACCGGTGCGCTGGTCATGTACATCGGCCGCGGATCCACGTTCTCCGGCGACGAGATGGTCTGGATCGTCACCAGTCAGGGGTTCGACCTGGGCACGCTGCTAGCCGAGCACGGCGGTCACCTCCAGGCCATACCGCGGGCGGTCTACCGGGTGATGCTGGAGCTCTTCGGGCTCGAGTACTGGCCCTACCGCCTGCTCACGGTGTTCGCCTCCTGGACTGCGGTCGGTCTGCTCTACGTCTGGCTGATCCGCCGGGTACCGCCCCGCGTAGCTCTCGCCCCGTGCCTGATCCTGCTCCTGTTCGGCTCCGACTCGCTTCACGTGATCCAGGGAAACGGGTTCACGATCCTGGTCTCGATCGCGGCAGGGCTCGGCGCTTCCCTCGCTCTGGAGCGACGGGACCGTACCGGCGATCTTCTGGCGGCCGCCTTGCTGGTGGCCGGTGTCCTGACCTACGCCGTAGCGCTCGCGTTCGTCTTCGGGGCGCTGCTGCTCGTGCTGTCGGAACGTGATCGCGGACGCTGGTGGGTGCCGGTCCCCGCGATCACGATCTATGCGGCCTGGTGGCTGTGGACCGGTC
>JAEYSQ010000035.1 GCA_023434465.1 Actinomycetes bacterium | reverse complement strand
CCCTTCTCACGCCGTTCGCTGAGCCAGGCCGGCTCCGTGATCGTCATTTCGGCGGAGGTCGAGCTAGCCAATTGAACCCTCCATCTGCAGTTCGATCAGTCGGTTCAGCTCGACCGCGTACTCCATCGGCAGTTCCTTGGTGACCGGTTCGATGAAGCCGTTGACGATCATCTTCGAGGCGTCTTCCTCGTTGAGCCCGCGGCTCTGGAGATAGAAGAGCATGTCGTCGCCAACCTTGGAGACGGTGGCTTCGTGACCCATGTCGGCATCGGATTCACCGATCCGGATGGTCGGGTAGGTGTCGGACTGGCTTTTCTCGTCGAGCAGAAGCGCGTCGCAAACCACCTTTGACTTGGTCCCGGTGGCGCCGTCGGCGACCTCGAGCAGGCCGCGGTAGGTCGAGCGCCCGCCGTCCTTGGAGATCGACTTCGAGAACACGGACGAGGTTGTATTGGGGGCGCCGTGGATGATCTTGGCGCCGGCGTCTTGGTGCTGGCCGTCGCCGGCGAAGGCGATTGAAAGCACCTCGCCGTGGGCTTCTTCGCCGAGCAGGTAGATCGACGGGTACTTCATCGTGATCTTCGAGCCGAGATTGCAGTCGACCCATTCCATGGTTGCACGTTCCTGGGCGATCGCCCGCTTGGTGACCAGGTTGTAGACGTTCTGAGACCAGTTCTGGACGGTCGTGTACCGGACCCGGGAGCCGGGCTTGCAGACGATTTCGACCACGGCCGAATGCAGCGAGTCGGTCGAGTAGGTCGGAGCGGTGCAGCCTTCGATGTAGTGGACATCGGAGTCCTCGTCGGCGATGATCAGGGTCCGCTCGAACTGGCCCATGTTCTCGGTGTTGATCCGGAAGTAGGCCTGGAGCGGCATGTCGACCTTGACGCCCGGTGGCACGTAAACGAACGACCCGCCGGACCAGACCGCCGAGTTCAGCGCGGCGAGCTTGTTGTCATTGGCAGGGATGACGGTCGCCCAGTATTCCTTGATCAGGTCCTCGTGCTCGCGCAGCGCCGTATCCATGTCAGTGAAGATCACGCCCTGCGCTTCGAGCTTCTCGTTGACCTGGTGATAGACGACCTCGGACTCGTACTGTGCGCCGACACCGGAGAGGAACTTCTGCTCAGCCTCGGGGATGCCCAGACGGTCGAAGGTGTTCTTGATGTCCTCGGGGACCTCGGACCAATCGGTGCTGTTTTTCTCGGAGGCCCGCACGAAGTAGTGGATGTCGTCGAAGTCGATCTGATCGAGATCGGCGCCCCACTGCGGGGTCGGCTTAGACTCGAAGATCTCGAGGGACTTAAGGCGGAAGTCACGCATCCACTGCGGCTCATCCTTGTACTCGGAGATCTGCTCGACGATCTCGCGGGTCAGGCCCTTCGGCGCCTTGTAGGCGTAGCCGGTCTCGGGATCACTGAAGCCAAACTTCTCGGTGTAGTCGGCATTGATCCCCTGAACCTTCTCTTTTTCGGCGAGAACTTCGGCGGTAGCCAATTTCATACCTCCAGGGTGATGGTGTCGTCGATTATCTCGACAGGGAAAATCTTGACCGGCTGGTAGGCCGGCAGGGTCTTCGGCTTGCCGGTCCGCAAGTCGAAGAGGGAGCCGTGTCGGGGGCACTCCAGGGTGCAGGCTTCCTGATCGAGTTCGCCCTCCGCGAGGGGTCCGTCGTCATGCGAGCAACGATCCTCGATTCCGTAAAGGACACCGGCGCAGTTCACGACCGCGAGAAACTCGCCCTCGTGTTCGATGATGCGGCGGTCACCGGGCTCGAGTTCCGAAACCGGGCATACGGGAATTTTTGTCGTTTCTGTGCTCATCAGGGTCAATGGGAGGGGGTCCGGGATTCGCAGGGCAACAGGCCAGCTACGGAAAACCCGGAAAATAAGCCGACAATCAGGCTCGGAATTAGATCTTAGCGATTCAACCCCACCGGCAAGCACCATTAGGGTCACCTAACGTACTTCTCAAGCCGTTTTTGGTGCCATAGCTATCCTGGCTGGCGCTGGAAGCGGCAATACCGGACCTTGTGGAGGGGAGGCAAGATAGCTCGATCGAGAAAAACTGCGTGGCTAAGCGATGAGTTGATCTTATGCCTGGACCTGTACCGGCGGGAGGGTTATAACGCGGGGTCTCAAAGCAGAGACGAACTAAGTCAAGTGCTTCGTTCGATTCCGCCGCCAGCATTCGGTCGAATATCGGTGAAATGAAAGAGTCACTGCTCGATGAGGCTGGCTACGAAGTGTCCGAAGCTCGCGAAGGACGCGTGCTGACGCGCACTCATCGATATCGAGAGAGAAATCCGACGATTGTGGAAGCCAAAAAGTCGAGAGTGTTTGAGGAGTTAGACCCAACTTGATGATCTCGCGCTTGTTTGCTCGAACTGCCACCGGATGATCCACCGCAAATCTCCTTGGTTATCCGTGCTCGAACTTAAGTCGTTGGTCGCGAAGATCCGGCGCCACACCTGAACGGATCGAGCGGAAGCGCTCATTTGAACTGGCGGTGAACGTGGAGCGAAAGCATCTGGTCAGTAGGGTGGGCGTTGCGGAGTCAGCGACGGGCTAATTGGTTTCCAGACGCAGAATCTCGACTTATGTTTTTCTTTTCGTTCCCGGCTTCGCCCTCGCGTCGTGGGTGACGAGGACCCCTGCCATCCGGGACACGCTTTCGGCCACGACCGCCGAAATGGGCCTGCTGCTTTTCGCCGTTTCGATCGGTTCGATGAGCGGCATTCTCAGCTCGGCCCTCTAGTGCGACGGTTCGGGACCCGGAGCGTGATTCTTGGTGGCCTCAGTCTGCTGATCGCTGGCGTGGCCACGATCGCAATCGGGGCCGCGTTCTCATCGGCCCCGCTTGTATTCCTCGGGTTGATGGGCTTCGGTTCCGGCATCGGCTCCGCTGAAGTCGCGATCAACATCGAAGGAGCGGAGGTCGAACGGCTCACCAGGGCCCCGGTACTTGTCGAACTTCACGGATTCTTCAGCGCCGGGACCCTGGCCGGCGCTTTGCTCGGAATCGCGCTAACCGCGGCCGAGATCCCGGTCGATGCACACCTGCTTGTCGTCGTTGCGCTCTCGATACCGGCTGTGGCCTGGGCGATCAGGGGAATCACACCCGGGTTCGGCATGAACGGGAACACCGGTCGCGAAGACCAAGGTCAAGAGCACGGAAGGATTGAACCGCAGCCGGTCTGGAAAGACGTTCGCCTGCTGATGATCGCGGTGATCCTGCTTTCCGTTGCGCTGGCCGAGGGCTCGGCGACTGACTGGCTGCCGCTGATGATGGTTGACGGGTTCGACCTCGACGAATCCTCGGGATCCTTGATCTTCGCCGGATTCGCGGCGACCATGACCCTCGGCCGCTTCGGTGGTCGCGGGCTGCTGGAAAGGTTCGGACGGGTGGTCATCCTGCGCTGGGGGGCGATGCTCTCCACAATTGGTGTTGCCACCGTCATCTTCGTCGACAGTCCCCTTGCGGCCGGGCTGGCAGTGACGCTCTGGGGACTGGGAATTTCGCTGGCCTTTCCAATCTCGATCGCCGCGGCGAGTGAATCCGGTCCCGACTCGGTCTCCCGGGTCGGTCTCGTCGCGGTAGCCGGTTACATCGCCTTCCTGGTCGGACCGCCGCTACTCGGTTTCCTCGGGGAGCACTTCGGTCTGCGGATGGCGATGCTAGTGGTGCTCGGCTCCCTGGCCGTGACCATGATTCTGGCTCCAGCCGCCGGCGCCGGAAGGATCAGGACTCCCCCAGGTCACAGTAAATAGGAACTGCGTCAGCTGACAGGCCCTGGCGGTTTTCGGGCGGGCCGGCGGAGGATCGTGCGGATCAGTCCGGTCATGACGATCAGCCAGGCAAGGAAGGCGACCCAGATCGTGACTTCGGGAAGTTGCCTCATGAAGGGGAATTCATCGGCTGCTGCGAGCTGCCAGGTTGCGACCGTGTACATGCCGAGCGGGAAGACGAGACTCCAGTACATCGGGCTGTACTCGAGCGGAGCTTTCATCACGACATGTCGCCAGACCCCGAAGATCACCAGTAGCGGGATCAGCCACGACGCCCAGGCCCAGAACACAAGCGAGAGTCCTTCGACGAAGGGTTTCATGGTCGACAGATAGCCGATCTGGCCTTCGGCGATCATCATCGCGGAGCCGGCGTTGACGGTTATCGCGGCGGCACCCATCACCACCCAGAACAGCGGATTCATCTCTTCGACCGTCACCTTGAAGAAGAAGATCCGGTAGGCGAACAAGGTGACGAAGATCAGGTAGAGGATGATTCCGATGCCCCAGAACGAGTGGGCGGTCACGAAGATCAGATCGGCATGAGAGGAAACCTCGGCGCTCAGCTTGGCGCCCAGCGTGGCGATCGATTCGGCTCCTACGATCGCGATCAACCAGCCGCCCCCGACCACGCCCACGTTGCGCTCCGTGTCGCGGAAGGTGAGCACCGAAAAGCTGAAGTAGCTGAGGGGAACCCACACCGCAAGCGAGAAACACCAGAGCAGTACGGCGAGAGTCACCTCACCGCGAAGCAACAACTGGACCCCGAACACGTTGGCGCCGGCCACGATCGTGAAGAAGGAAAAGACGAGCCGCGGATTGACCAGGTCGGCCCACAACCGGCTCGGGAACATGATCCCTCGGGCCACGGTCATCGGAATCAGCACCAGGAAGGCGGCCGAGTCCACGACCAGGAGGGCGGTCGAGAGCGATTTGATGTCGAGCAGGAAGAACCCGTTCGAGATGATCCCGGTCGCCATGATCAGTGCGAAATAGCCGGGGTAGAGAGTTCGGATCGCGTTCTTCAAGCCGTCGGAGCTCCGATCGCGTGGCTGACTCAGCCTGGAGGCATCAAATCACCGATCACCTGGCGAGACCAGGGCCGACCAGGATCCGGTGCTGCTCGATGGGCTGGACCGGGCGCGCATTACCGTGGTGGACGCTGCGGATCGCGTTCAGTTTGTCCGCTGACATCGTGATCGGCTGCTTGAACACGGTCCAGGTGACCCCCTCAGTGCAGGGCGGGGTGGTGAGAGAACCTTCGTACCGGTAGGCGGTCTTGTCCTTCGGGAAAAGCCGATCCGGATCGATCTCGATATCGGTTTCGATCTTCTCACCGGGTGAGTCGGGGATCCCGAAACTGAGCGCCGGGTTTGGCTTGCCCGGCTTCACCATGATCGCCACCACTGCGATTCGATCCTTGTCTGACACGTGAACCATGTGAACGGAAGCCGGGAACCGTCGACCCTGGATGAGTTCCTCGGAGGGAAGGTGAAAGTGGAATCGCTCCAGCTCGTATCTGGTTCCGTCGATCGTGATCGAACTATCGGGCTGATCGACCCAGGCTTCGATCGCGTGACCGTCATCCTCGACTTCGAGCTTTTCGGGCTGATAGTCGGTGACGATCCCGGGGAAAGGCGAGCGGGTCGCGTTGGCCAGATTGACTGGTGACTGGTTGTGGCCCTGTTCGCAGAGTGCGTACTCCTCGTCAACTTCGTCCCAATGCTCCGGGCCGGTCTCGCCTTCGTACGACCACGCCGCATGCTCAGGTCCGGCTTCCGGGGCGGCATCCCCGGAATCAGAGCCGTCGGAACCGCAGCCGGTCGCAAGGATCGCGACAAGGGCCAGGACAGATGAAAGGACGAAACGAAGCCTCATTGCTGAGGCTGAGTCTAGACCTCGGAGGCGAGAGAGGGGTCGCCTTGCTCGCCGGAGTCTTCCCAGTCGGCGATCTGGCCGAGGCCGGCGCTCTTTACGACCTTGAGGCCGAGCAGGGCGCACTTCATGCGGGTGGCCGAGATGTCGATACCGAGCAGGTCGAGTACATACTCCTTCGGCAGTTTGATCAGCTCTTCGCGGCTCATGCCGACCAGCTCGTCGGTGAGCAGCGAGGTCGCCGCAGTCGATATCGCGCAGCCCTGGCCTTCGAATTTGACTTCCGCGACCTTGTCCTGGTCGTCGAGGGTGATCATCACATGCTGCTCGTCGCCACAAAAAGGATTGGTGTCCTCGAACTCCAGGTCGGGACTCTTGATCTCTCCGAAGTTGTGGGGGCGCTTGTAATGCTCAAGGATCTGTTCGCGGTAAAGCTCTTCCTTCGCCCACCGAGGTTAGCTGAACGGCCAGGTGGCAACGGCTGGCCTGGGTCCGCGGGC
>JAEYSQ010000143.1 GCA_023434465.1 Actinomycetes bacterium | reverse complement strand
CTCGACCCGCTCGGCCGCTTCGCGGCGGACCTGTTCGGTGCCTTCCATCACCCGGCGGTCGACATCAGCCTCGATCTCGGCGATCCGCTGACGGGCCAGCGACTCGAACTCGTTGGCATGCGCCTCGGCCTGGGCGGCCCTGTCCTGGGCCTTGCGGGCCCGTTCGTCAGCAGCCTCGATCCGGTTCTTCGCCTCCCGCTCGGCCGCCTGACGCGCTTCCTTGGCCAGGCGCTCGGCGACTTCTTCAAGGTGTTTGGTCCGGGCGGCGAGTCTTTCCTCGCCTTCGGCGGCGACCTTCGCCATCGCCTCTTCCCGGGTTTCCCGCTCCTGCTTGAGGGTGCCCTCCACCCGCTTCAGGTCTGCCTCGACCTTGGCCTGGGCCTGACGCTGGTCCGCGTCCTTTTGCTCGAGTTGCTTGACCTTCTCCTCGGCCTCGACCCGGGCTTTCCGGGAGGCCTCGATCTTGTCGCGTGCTTCGGCGCTCAGCTTGCGCAGGGTCTCGCGGGCTTTGGTCTTGATCTCCTCGCGGGCTTCGGCGACTTCTCTGGCGGCCTGGGCCTTCGCTGCATCGACCCGCTGGTCCGCGGTCGCCGCGGCGGCTTTCGCCTGATTGGCGGTCTCGCGATCCTTGCGAGCCTGGGTGACCGAGTCGCGCGCGGTCGCCAGAGCCTTGAGTTCCGCTTCCCGGGCGGCGATCTCGGCTTCGCGGGCACGGGTTTCGCTGGCCGTGAGCTCCTTGGCGAGAGCTTCGACCCTCGAGGTGAGCTTGCCGGTGGACTCGCCGACCTGGCGCAGCTCGGGAGGCAGTCCGTTGCCGGAGCCGGCCTCTTGCTTCGACGGAGCTGGAGTGGAATCGCTCATCGTCGCTAGAAAACTAGCATCTGGAGTGCCGGCCGGCCCGAGGAGACCAGCGACCCGAGCCTAACCAAGGTCCCTTTTCAGGATCTTGCCGGTTGCATTTCGGGGAAGCTCCGGCAGGAAGACAACATCTCTCGGCGCCTTGAAGGAAGCGAGGTTCGACTTCACGAACGCCTTAAGCTCGGTTTCGCTGATTCCGCTCCCGCTCTTGAGCACGACGTAGGCGGAGAGGGCCTGCCCGAATTTCTCGTCCTCGACTCCGACCACGGCCGCCTCGATCACGTCCTGGTGGCTGGCGATCAGGTCTTCAACCTCGGCCGGGTAAACATTCTCGCCTCCGGAGATGATCATCTCGTCATCACGCCCGTCGATGTAGAGCCTGCCGTCGGCGTCGAAATGCCCGACGTCACCGCTGGCGAGGTAGCCGTCGAGGGCTTCCTTGTTACCGCCGCCGGTGTAGCCGTCGAAGGTCATCTCGTTGCGGATGAAGATGCGACCGGTTTCCCCCGGTGGAACCTCCGTGCCGTTCTCGTCGAGCAGGCGAACACTGGTTCCGTAGGGCGGCCTGCCCGCGGTGGAAGCGTCAACCCGCAGATCCTCCGGGGTGGCGATCGAACCCATGGCGACTTCGGTCGAACCGTAGAAGTTGTAGACGTTGTCGCCGTAGCGGTCCATCCAGGCGGTGGCCAGGCCACCCGGCAGGGCCGACCCGGAAAGCGTCACGATCTTCAGTTTGTCGGCGCGGAAATCCTTGCTCGTCGCTTCGTCAAGTTCGAGGATCCGCTGCAGCATCACCGGCACCGCGACGATCACGTCGGCCTCGTACTCGTCGACCAGTTCCATGGTCTGGGCCGGTTTGAAACGGCGCTGAAGAATGAGTCGCGCGCCGACCGAGGTGCCGATGATCGAGTTGATGTAGCCCCAGGAATGAAAAAGCGGGGCGGCCATGACGATCGACTCGCCAGAGAAGTGCGGAATCCGGTCAAGAATTCCCACCAGGACGGACAAACCGCTGGGCGCCGGGCGCTGAGCGCCTTTGGGCGTACCCGTCGTACCCGAGGTGAGGATGATGT
Organism: Actinomycetes bacterium; assembly: GCA_023434465.1. Lineage (GTDB taxonomy): Bacteria > Actinomycetota > Thermoleophilia > Solirubrobacterales > 70-9 > 67-14. The sequence continues at coordinate 10,383 of JAEYSQ010000143.1, read as the reverse complement.
TGCGGCCCTTTTCGCTGGGCCAGGGCAGTTCGGAATCGTCGTTGGACGCGATCAGGTCATCGAGACTAGGCAGGGTCGAAGTGCCAGGTTCGTCCTCGAATCCGCAGACCCGTCCGACTTCGTCGGGTACGCCCGAGAGGAGCTCTTCGAACTCCTGATCGAGAACCACCACCTTTGCGCCCTCCCGCTCCATCACGTCAGCCAGCTGTGGACCGGAGAACATCGTGTTGAGCAGGATCACGTTGGCGCCGAGCTTCCAGCCAGCGAGGTTGCTTTCGACGAAACCGCGGTGGTTGCGGCACATGATCGCGAGGCCGTCTCCCGCTCCGATGCCGAGGCCGGCGAAGGCATGGGCCAGCGCGTTGCTTCGACGGTGAACTTCACCGAAAGTCAGGACTCCCTTTTCGTCGACCAGATACTCGCGGTCACCATGCTTGGCAGCGGCAACGCGGATCGAGGTCGCCGGCGTGGTTCCGCCGCGGAGCAGGGCCGAAGCAGCCACCGGAATCGTGGTCGGACCGAGTCCGCCGACCACACCTGCTTTGTGCAAGGTCTTGATTTCGAAGCCCTTGTTCCTGGCAGCATCGATTACAGATTTGACTGGGTTCATCAGTGCCTGACTTTACTTGAGGACTGCGGGTATCAGTCCAGATCGACAGTGGCCACGGCCATGCAGGCCATACCCTCGCCGCGGCCGATCCAACCCATCTGCTCGTTAGTGGTCGCCTTGACGTTGATCCGGGCGCCGGTCACGTCGGCAAGCCGGGACACCATGGCCGGGCGATAAGGCCCGAGCTTGGGCTGTTCGCAGATCACGGTCGCATCGATGTTTATGACCGGCCCGCGCAGCATCCCGATCACCGTGGAGAGGAGACCGATCGAGTCGGCGCCTTCCCATGTGGGGTCAGTGTCCGGGAAGACCTCGCCGATGTCGCCGAGCCCTGCCGCTCCCAGAATTGCGTCGATCACCGCGTGGGTGAGTACGTCGGCATCCGAGTGGCCGGAAAGTCCTTTTTCGAAAGGCACTTCCACCCCGCCGAGGATCAGCTTGCGACCCTCGGCAAAGCGGTGACTGTCATACCCGATGCCGACGCTGATTGACATCTCAGCCGGCCCCGTTCACCGCGGCGTCCGAGCCTTCCAGTTCACCGACCGGAACCAGTCGGCGCTGGCGGCCCTCGAACACGGCGATCTCATCGACCCCGTGATCGGCCAGGAAGGCCAGACCTTCCGGGTAGCGGAACCCGATCTGGGCAGGCTCGTGGGCGTCGGAGGAAAGGGCGAACGGCGCCCCGGCTTCGACGCACATCTCCATGAAGGCTGGTGCGGGGTAGATCTCCCCCACTCCCTTGCGCAGACCGGCAGTCGAGACCTCGACTGCGATGCCGGTCTCGGCGATCGCTTCGATCGCCGGTTCGTACATCGTCTTGGGGTCGACCGACGGCAGCCGACCAGCCCGGCCCCAGACCTTGACCAGATCCGGGTGGGCGAGAATGTCGAAGAGTCCGGAGCGCGCGGCACTCGCCAGCGTTTCGAAGTAGCGGCGCCAGATCTCATCCGGATCCTGCGTGCCGTCCCAGATCGAGTACTCCTCGGTGTCGAGCGACCGGTCACCGAGGAAGTGAACCGAGCCGACCACATAGTCGAACGGCCGCGAGCTGAGCATGGCGTCGAGCTGTTCTTCCGCACCGAGAACATAGTCACCCTCGATTCCCAACTTGATCGGACTGGCTTTCACCGCCTCGACGTACTCGTCGATGTCATCGATCGCCCACTCCTCCCAGAAAGGGTGCCGCCAGACGGTCAGCGCTTCGGTGAAGCGATACATGTGTTCCGCGCAGCCGAGGTCCGTGACGCCGGTTGCTCGTGCCGCCTCGACGTATCGGTCGATGTTCTCCGCGTTGAAATGGTCGCGGGCCAGTGCGTCGAGGTCATCGCCCCGGAGGTGCAGGTGATAGTCGGTGATCGCGGTGTCAGTCATCTTGAGCTTCGAGAAGGTGGGCGGCAAGTTCGAGATCGCCCGGTACGGTCACCTTGATATTGGCGGACGGGGCTTCGATCACGCCGACCGATCCCCCGGCGGCCTCGACCAGGGACGCGTCGTCGGTGGCCGCGGCGAGGTCCCCGGAGCCGATCGCCCGCTGAAGGCTCAGGGTGCGGAAAACCTGCGGGGTCTGCACCGCGACCAGGGTCGACCGGTCGAGCGTCTCCACGACCACACCCGCCTCGCCCAGCCGTTTGACTGTGTCCGTGACCGGGGCTGCCGCGATCAGACCATCGAGTTCACTATCGGCGTCGAGGGCGATCACCGCGGCGTCGATCAGGCCAGGACTGACCAGAGGCCGGGCCGCATCATGAACGGCCACTATGCCGGGGTCATCTTCTTCGAGGATCGCCTTGAGCCCGTTGGCGACCGAATGCGACCTGGTTTTACCGCCGTCGACCGTGACGATGCCCGATTCGGTGAACTGCGCGCCCAGTCCCGGAGGGACCACGACGAAGATGCGGTCGATCTGTTTCGCCTGGCGAAAGGCGGCAACCGACCACCCGTAGAGCGGACGCCCGGCCAATTGAACCAGGGCCTTGGGCCCGCCGGCTCCGAGCCTCTGCCCGGAACCGGCGGCCACGATCAGTGCCGGCACCCCCATGTCGGGGCCGCTCCTGAGCCCGCGGCCTAGGCCGCTGCTGCCGCGACCGAGGCCTCGTAACGCTCTTCGAGGAGTCCGTCGAGGTAGCTCTCGGCTCCCTCTTCGTCCTTGTCGAGCGCATACATGAACTCGGAAGCGAGGATCTTCTTGGCCCGGGTGTACATCTGCTTCTCACCGGTCGAAAGGCCCTTCTCCATCTCGCGCAGAGCGAGATTGCGGACCACTTCGGCCAGCTCGAAGACGTCACCCGTCTTGATCTTTTCCTTGTTGTACTTGAACCGGCGGTTCCAGTTCTTGGGCATGTCGGAAACCTCGTCCGAGAGCACCGAGATGACCTTCTTGATCTCGTCTTCGTCGATTACCCGTCGCAGTCCGGCCTCTCCGGCCTTCTCGGTCGGGACCTTGACCGTGAGGTCGTTGTGCAGGATCTTGATCGTCAGGTACTCGCGGGTTTCGCCCATGAGCTCGGCGTCAGCCTTCTTCAGGACAACGCCAGCTCCGTGGTGCGGATAAACGACCTTGTCGCCCTCCTCGAAATCGCACACGTACGGAACCAGGTTCTCGAGGTCCTCGTCCACTAGTTCGCCGTTCACTGCCTCTGAATCGGAAATCAGATGCTCCTTTGTCTCTTTTGGTTGACGACAGCAGTCGTCATGTGTTCAAAAACCGGTCTGCGAGAACGGATTCCTGGAGTCTCCGCACGCCTTCGCGGATTTCCTTGGCCCGAGCCGGGCCAACTCCGTCCACGGCGGCAAGTTCCTCGTCGCTGACCCGAAGGGCACCGTCGAGGCTGCCAAAGTTCTGCACGATCTTCTGGACGACCAGCCGCGGCAGGCGTGGTACCTGCCCCAGGATCCGGTAACCACGCGGTTCGGTGACCAGGTCGAGCGTGTTGACCTTGCGGTCGTAGCCGAGCAGCTCGGCCAGACGGCCGAAATCGAGCACATCCTGATGCGGCAGCGCGGCGAGTTCTTCGAGCATGAACTGGACGTTCTCCTCGGTGTCCTCGACCGCGTAATCGCGCATCAGGGCGAGGCGTTCGGAAGCGACTCCGACCATGGTCTCTTCCAGCTGCATCTCGATCAGCCGTCCTTCGGTGCCGAGTTCGATCACGTACCGCTCGACCTCGGTCGCCATGCGGGACACGAGCTCGGAACGCTGGAGCACGGCCAGCGCGTCATAGAGCACGACCCCACCGCTGAACTCGGCTCGGGTCAGCCGGGCAGCGAGCTCGTCGAGCCGGGTGCGGTACTTGGTCAGGGTGGCCAGAGCCTGGTTGGACTTGGCCAGCACGGCCGGGATGTCCTGCAGGATGTACTTGACGCCGTCGAGGTAAAGCGAAACGACTTCCCGTCGTTCGGAGATCGCGATCACCAGGGCATCGACCTGCTTCGAGATGCGCTCGGCGGTCCGGTGGCGGGTACCCGTCTCGACCGAGTGGATGGTCGGATCGGGCATCATCTGGACGTTGGCCCAGGTGATCTTGCTGCCGTCGGCATTGACCAGGATCGCTCCGTCCATCTTTGCCACCTGGTAGAGCATGGCCGGGCTGTAGTCGATATCGAGCCGAATGCCACCGGAAAGCATGAAGGCGAAATCCTCGGTTTCGCCGACCACGATCAATCCGCCGGTACGGGCGTGGAGAATGTTGTCGATACCTTCGCGGAGGTCGGTACCAGGAGCTACCGCATCGATGGCACGGAGCAGCCTTGGATCCTGACGCTCTGAAAGATGAGAGAGATCACTTTCAACCACTGGTGCCATTCAGAGAATTATGCCAGATTCGGCTTTCCCATGCGGTCTGCCGCGATTTCGGGTGGCGTTTTCCAGCCGGTTGAACCAGGCCGAATCCCACCGGGGAAGCCGAATTGAGCCGGGCCTGAATCTCAGGCTGCAGCGGCCCCGGAAGCCGTCTGACTTCCGGAAAATGCGGCTTTAAGCGCCTGCCGCACAGTCGCACACGGAGAGAGCCCCGCCAGGCGCTCTCCGCCCCGCGGACCGATCACCGGGGCGAGGCCGAATTTGGTCGCCTCGCCGACCCTGCGGTCGGCGTGGGCAACGTACCTCAGATCCCCGGTCAGGCCCAGCTCCCCGAAACAGGCGAGTGGTCGGCCGTCAGCTCCCGCCAAGGGTTCCCCCCGCTGGGCCGAAGCGACGGCCAGAGCGACTGCCAGGTCCGCCCCCGGCTCGTCGACGCGGACCCCTCCGACTACGTTGACGAAGACGTCGGCGTTGGCCAAACCCAGCCTGGCGTGGCGGGCGAGCACGGCGAGGATCATGCTGAGGCGGTTGCGATCGATGCCGTTCACCACCCGGCGGGGAATCTCCAGCTCGGAAGGTGAAACCAAGGCCTGAACTTCGACCAGCACCGGCCGGGTTCCCTCCATCGAGGCGAGCACGACCGATCCCTGGGCCCCGGTCGCTTCCTCGACGAAACGGGCCGAAGGGTCGAGCACTTCGGTCAGTCCACCGGAACGCATCTCGAAGACCCCGACCTCGGAGGTTGCCCCGAAGCGGTTCTTGATCGCGCGCAGAGTGCGCCAGGTTCGCTCCCGCTCCCCTTCGAAGCGCAGTACGCAGTCGACCAGGTGCTCCAGGACCCTCGGACCGGCGAGACTTCCCTCCTTGGTCACGTGACCAACCAGGATCACCGCGATGTCGAGCCGCTTGGCCATCTCTGCGAGCGCGTTGGCCGCCTCCCGGACCTGCCCGACCGAGCCGGGAGCCCCGCTCAGCTCGGAACTGTGCATGGTCTGAATCGAGTCGATCACGCAGACCGCCGGCCGTTCGGCCTCGATCGTGCCGAGGACGATCTCGAGCGAGCTCTCGGCCAGGGCTTTGACCTCGAGGGCCGCCGCTCCGAGACGCTCCGCTCGCATCCGCACCTGGGCCGCCGATTCTTCGCCCGAGACGTAGAGGGTTTCGGCGCCGGCGGCCTGGAGGTTGGCCATCGCCATACCGGTCAGGGTGCTCTTGCCGATCCCGGGCGAGCCACCGAGGAGGATCAGCGAGCCCGGAACGACCCCGCCGCCCAGCACCCGGTCCAGTTCGCCGATCCCGGTCGAAAGGCGTTCGACCCGGGCGGCCTGGACCTCGCGCAGGGCAACCGCTCGTCCAGGTTCTCCCGCGGCCAGGCTGCGGCCGTTGCCGCCTCTGGCCGCAGCCGCTTTCGGAACCGGCTTCGGTGCGGCCTGCTCGACCAGGGTGTTCCACTCCCGACAATCAGGGCACTGCCCCGTCCAGGCCATTGCCACGTGTCCGCAGCTCTGGCAGACGTGTTGTGTGCGGATTTTCGCCACCACATCAGGTTAGGGGGAAAGAAGGACGACTTCTCCCCCCTCGGTCAGGCAATACGAAAGTGATCTGCGGGAAATCCGCAAGCTTCCGGCGCTGGTGCGCCCATATCCTCCCGGTCATGTTCTGGACTTTGTTGATCTTCCTGCATGTCGTCGCCATGGCCTTCTTCCTTGGCGGCCAAATCATGCTCGCCTTCACGGTGGTACCGGTGATGCGGGCCGAACCAGCCCAGCCGAAGCGGATCAAGGCGATCGCCCAACGGTTCGGGATCGGTTCGCTGATCGCCCTGGCGGTGCTGCTCTTCACCGGGCTGATGATGGCCAACCATTTCCAGCTCTGGGACTACGAGCCGTTCCAGATCAAGATGGGGCTGGTCGTCGCCACGATCATCTCGGTGCTGATTCACATGGCGAAGGGCGGCAGTCACGTGCTGATGGGAATCACCTTCATGCTCACCCTCGCCACGGTCTACGCCGGAGTGAACCTCACCCATTGATAGCTTGACTGGTTCATGAGCACCTCTGAAGACCTCGCCACCGAGGCCCCGGGCGGCCCCCGGGAAATCCGCTTCCTGAACATAATCGCGGTCGTCGCCGTGATCGACTTCCTGCTCCTGATCCCGCTGATCTGGGCCTCGAGCTTCATCGCCGACAAGCACGAGATCGTTTCCGTGCTGGGGCCGCTCCACGGCACTCTCTTCGTCGTGCTGATCGGACTCTGCGCCTACGGAGCAATCCAGAAGTGGTGGGGCTGGTGGTTCCCGCTGATCACGGTGATCACGCTCGGACCTCCCGGCTCGCTGATCGGAGATTTCATCGTCCGCCGGCGGCTTCGCGAACAGGCAGCCGCTGAAGACACCGGTGCGGCATCGTGAGTACCGCGGCGAGCGACCCCGCCCTCGAGCAGGTCGTCTGGAACCTCGATGACCTGCTCGAAGGGGATGCCTCCGACCCGGTCGCCGCGGTAACCGCGCTGCTCGACGAGGCCGAGACGGCTTCGGACAAGTTCGCGGAGGAATACGAAGGCAGGGTCGCCGAGCTGGACGGACCCGGTCTGATCGTGGCGATGACCAAGCTGGCCGACATCTCGGACCGAGCCGGACGAGCGCTCAACTTCGCGCATCTCCGCTTCGCCGCCGACACCGCCGACCCGGAGAACGGCGCCCTGCTGCAGATGGGTTCCGAGCGAGCGACCCGGATCCAGACCCGGTTGCTCTTCTTCGACCTCGAGTGGGCCGCGCTCGACGATGAGAAAGCCGAGCAGCTGCTCGCCACCCCTGGCCTCTCTTTCTGCGAACACCACCTGCGAAACGAACGGCGCTACCGCGACCATCTGCTGAGCGCGCCCGAGGAACGGATCGCGACGGAACTCTCGGTGACCGGAGCCGGCGCCTGGTCCCGCCTCTTTGACGAACTCACCTCCGCGATCCGGGTCGAGTTGCCCGGCGCCGACGAGCCGGTCAGCCTCGACATCGCGCTCTCCGGACTGCACGACCCCGATCGTGAGGTCAGGAAAACGACTGCGGAGGCGATCACCGAATCACTCGAACCCGGCCTTCGCACACGCGCGTACGTCTTCAACACGCTGCTCCAGGACAAGGCCACCAAGGATCGGCTGCGCTCCTATCCGCATTGGCTGGCGACCCGGAACCTCAGCAACGAAGCTTCAGACGAATCGGTCCAGGCGCTGATCGAAGCGGTCAAGGGCCGGTACGACCTGGCTCGATCCTGGTACCGCACCAAGGCGAAGCTGCTCGAGATCGACCGGCTGGCCGATTACGACCGCATGGCGGCGATTGCCACCGATGACGTAACCATCGAGTGGGAGGAAGGGCGCGAAATCGTCCAGGGCGCCTTCGACTCACTTGCTCCGCAGGCCGGCGAAGTGGTCGGACGCTTCTTCGAAGGCCGCTGGATCGACGCGCCACCGGCGCCGAACAAACGGGGAGGGGCGTTTTCCGCCTCGACCGTACCGTCAGTTCATCCGTACGTGATGCTGAACTACACCAACCGGCGCCGGGACGTGCTGACCCTGGCCCACGAGCTCGGGCACGGCCTCCATCAGGCGCTCGCCGCAAAGCAGGGCATCTTCCATCAGGACACCCCGCTGACGGTCGCGGAGACCGCATCCGTCTTTGCCGAGGAGCTGGTCTTCGGTCGTCTGCTGGCAGCCGAAGAAGATCCTGCCTCGCGCCTCGGGCTGCTTTCCGAATCGGTCGAGGGCCAGATCGCGACCATCTTCCGGCAGATCGCGATGAACCAGTTCGAGGATCAGGTCCACACGGCCCGTCGCGAGGAAGGCGAACTCTCGATCGAGCGCTTCGGCGAGCTCTGGGCCGGAACCCAGGAGGACCTGCTCGGCGACTCGGTCGAAATCACCAACGGCTACCGGTCCTGGTGGTCCTATGTCCCGCACTTCATCGGCTCACCCGGCTACGTCTACGCGTATGCCTACGGGCAGCTGCTGGCGCTTTCGGTGTACCGGCTCTACGAGGAGCAGGGCGATGCGATCGTCCCGGGTTATCTCGAGATGCTCGAAGCAGGGGGTTCGAAGTCTCCGGAGCAACTTGGCGCCCTGGTCGGGGTTGATCTCAGTGACCCCGGTTTCTGGGAAAACGGACTTGATCTGGTCCAGGGCCAGATCGAAGCGGCTCAGACAGCCGCCGACGAAGTTCTTCGCACCCGCGCCCAGGGTTGATACAACACTTGACGCCTCTGTTGCGTCGATGTTGAATCCCGCATTTCAAGCGGGGGGTAAGAAAACATCCCAACCGGGTAATGGACGTAAGACGCGTTTGACCGAAGGGCACACGGATGTCGGAGAAGGTGAGAAAACCAAGGGTTTCGCAAGAAGCCAGACGGGCCGAGGTGATCGATGCTGCCCTGGTCGAGTTTGGCCGCTTCGGATACGCGGGAACGTCGACTTCGATGATCGCCTCCCGGGCCGGCATCAGGCAGCCGTACATCTACGCGCTCTTCGAAAACAAGCGGGCACTCTTTCTGGCCTGTCATGACGTTCTCAACGAACGCATCCGCCAGACGTTCCGCGACGCCGCCTTGCCGGAGGACAGTCCCTACGAGCGGGTTCGCAAGATGGGCCTCGCCTACCTCGGTCAGCTCAATGATGACGACCGGGTCCGCTGCCACCTGCAGATCTTCGCCGCCGCCGGAAGCGACGACCTCAAGGAGCCGATCCGTCAGGGCTTCAACCAGCTCTTCGAAGACGTGCTCGAGATCAGCGGAGCGACCCGGCCCGAGGTGGCGCGCTTTTTCGCGACCGGCATGCTGCTCAACGCGATGGCCGCGCTGGAAGAACCGTTCGAAATGATCCGTTACCTCGAGGTGCCCCCGGAAGACGAACTGTGAAGCGCTACAGCTCGGCGATCGGCGCCCTGTTGCTGGCCGTGGCGATCACTTGCCCCGTCGCCGTTCATGCGAAGTACCAAAAGACCAAGCCGGTTGGCTGGGGACCCCGGACCAGCAAGGCCGCAGCGAAGCTGGTCAATCGGAACGGCTACGAGCCCCGCCGGATGAACCGTCGCGACAACCATCGCGTTCCGGGCAGGAAGCTGCTGCGGACCTGGCGCAAGCGGAGCGAGATGCCCTACAGGCGGTTCGTGGACGGTCGCTTCAAAGGGACCACCGACGAGATCATTCAGTGGGCCTCGCTCAAGTGGGGGATCGACACGGACACGATGCGGGCCGCGGCGGCGGTCGAGTCATGGTGGGACATGGACGTCCGTGGCGACGACGGCGATTCGTTCGGTCTCTACCAGGTGCGACGGCCCTATCACTGCTGGGGCAAGTGCAACATCGCCCGCCACTTCACCGCCTTCAACGCCGACTACTACGGAGCGATCGTGCGCTCCTACTACGACGGCAAGCAGACCTGGCTGAACACGGTCACAGGAAACGGCAAGAAGTACCGGAGAGGCGACCTTCGGGGCAGCATGGGCGCCTGGTATTCGGGCCGCTGGTGGGGACCGCCGGAGCGCCCGATCGAGCCTTACCTAAAGATGATCGACCGGCGCAAAGCCGAGAAGATCTGGAAGCATCCGGACTTCATCGCTCACGACCGCGGGTCCTGACCCGCTGGGGGCCGGTCAGCGTCCCTTGCGGCGCACCTTTGCGACTACCTGCCGGACCAGGGCGTTGTTGGCTCGCATCACGAAGGTGACCGGCAACTTCTTCCCCCGGGGGACTCGCCAGGTAACCCTGATCCGGTACTTCAAGGTCCGGGACGCACCGGAAGGCAACGCTCCGATCGAGCGGCAGCGGTTGCCCGCCAGCTTCAGGGCCCGCTTTCTCAGGTTCACGCAAACCCTGGTGTTGTTCGAGGTTACGCCGCCGTTGTTCCGCAGGGTCGCCCGGATTCTCACGACCTTGCCCTTGCGGGCGGCAAAGTTCCGCTTGTTCAGGCTGATGCGATTGCGGGTGCG
>JAEYSQ010000140.1 GCA_023434465.1 Actinomycetes bacterium | reverse complement strand
ACTGCCACCTTCACCCCCGGTGACGGCTATGGCGGCCTGGAGACCGTCGAGGTCGTGGTGACCAACGAGACGACCCTTGAGACGGGTAGCGCCAACGTGCAGGTCAACGTCGTTCCGGTCGCCCGGCTCCTCACCGGTCCCGGGGTCGACGACCAGTCCCTGACCAATGACAACACGCCGACCTTCACCTTCGACGCGACCACCGGTCCGAACGACGGCGTCGTCGCCGGCGCCACATTCAGCTGTCGCATCGACGGCATCCCCCAGGGTTCCTGCAACTCGGGTTCCTTCACTTCGTCCACGCTTTCCGACGGCTCCCACAACTTCTCGGTCCGTGCCACCTCTCCCAATGGCACCAACGACCAGTTCGTCCTCCAGGAGTTCGACGTGGACACCGTCGTCCCGGAAGACCCGACCCTCGAAGGTCCCTCCGGCATCACCAACCTGACCGACCTCTCCTGGGCCTTCACGGTCCCCGAGGGTGTCGCCGAGTGCCGCCTGATTACTCCCGGCGAAGCGGATCCGGCCTGGGACGTCTGCGCCGGACCGACCGCTGACTACACCGGTCTGCTCGACGGCGACTACACCTTCGAGGTTCGCACCAAGGACGACGCCCGCAACCTCTCAGGCGTCGTCAGCAAGAGCATCGAAGTGGACACCGTGGTCGACGTCACGATCGACGTGGCCCCGGTTGACGGCAATCTCGACGCTCGGCCCACGATCGAGTTCAGCTCGACCGAAGACCCGGACGTCACCTACGAGTGCCGCATCTACGAGGCCGACGCCGAAGAGGCCCCGGAGTACGCGGCCTGTGAATCGCCGATCCAGATGCCGTTCCTCGACAAGAACGTCGAGTACCGCTTTGACGTGAAGGTCACCGACGAGGCGACCAACACGAATGACGCTTCGACCTCCTGGCTGCAGGCGAACACCGCTCCGGCGATCGTCGCGCCCGAGGAGACCCTCGAGGCCGGCGAGACCGTCACCCTCAACCTGGGTGGCAGCGATGCCGACAGCGACACCATCACCTACACGATCGTCGGCGAAGTCGAGGGCGGAACCCTCGGCGAGATCGACCAGGACGCGGGAACCGTTGACTTCGTCACCAGCGAAGACGCGGCCGGCACCTACGAGATCGACTACGAAGTCAGCGACCAGCGCGAAGCCGGGGTCACTGCCGGTACCGCGGTGATCCACGTCCAGCCCGGCACCAATTTTGAATCGACCCCGGGTCAGGACAGCTTCGACGAGACCAAGAACCAGACCCCGACCTGGACCTTCTCGTCCCCGTCTGGCGTCACCACCTTCGAGTGCCGTCTCGACTCGACCGATCCTGACAACGATCCGTGGGAGGTCTGCGACGGCGGCGAGTACACGCCCGCCACCGACCTCGCCGAGGGCATGCACACCCTCGAGGTACGCGCGGTCGCCGAAGGTCTCTACGCCGACCCGACTCCGGCCGTCTCGACCATCGAGGTCGACATCACCGCGCCGGACGTCACCATCGACGACACTCCGGTCGCGCTGAGCAACGTTGCGGCGCCGACCTTCTCGTACAGCAGCACCGACGACAGCGCCACCTTCGAATGCAAGGTGGAGCCGGCCGTGATCGATCCCGAGGCTCCAGCGATCGAGTTCGCTGCCTGTGAATCCGGCGATGCGATCGCCGAGCTCGAAGACGGGAACTACACCTTCACCGTCCGACCGGTTGATCCGTCCGGAAACATCGGGCTCGAGGCCTCGTACACCTGGGAGGCGGATCTGACCGCCCCGGTGATCGAGATGACCTCCGGCCTGACTGAAGGTGCCTGGACCAACCTGCGCAAGCCCAGCTGGGACTTCACCGAGGCCGACCTCAACCTGGTCCCGGAAAGCACCACCTGCACCGTTGACAGCCAGATCGACACGGTCGACTGCGTCGGTCCGTGGCAGCCACTGAACAATCTCAACGACGGCATGCACACGCTGCACATCACCTCGACCGACGCCGCCGGCAACGTCGGCACGGTCGACGTCAACTTCCGGGTTACCACCATCACCCCGACCGCAATCGTCGATTCCGGTCCGGCCAGCCCGTCCGGGCCGAGCGCTTCGTTCTCCTTCGTGAGCACGACAGACCTCGGTGACGACGGTCGCTTCGAGTGCCGCACCAGTCTCAACGGCGGTGCCTACAGCGCCTGGGAGACCTGCCCGAGCGACCTGTCGCTGAGCGGTCTTTCCAGCGGCAACCGGACCCTTCAGGTCCGCGCGGTCGACTCGGCCGGAAACCACAGCACCGGCGGTGCCGTCGGCAGCTGGACCTGGAGCACGATCGGCACCGCGCCGGACACCGTGATCACCAGCAACGTGACCAACGCCTCGCAGGCAGCGTTCGGATTCAACTCGCCCGGCAACGCCCTGGCGACCTTCGAATGCAGCCTTGACGGTGGAGACTGGGGTCCCTGCGCCTCGCCGCAGAGCTACAACGGCCTCGCCGCCGGTGACCACACCTTCGAGGTGCGGGCCACCAATCAGGTCGGCACGACCGACGGCTCGCCGGCAACCTACTCCTGGACCGTGGCCGCTCTGGTCGCACCGAACACGATCATCGACAGCCGTCCGGCCGCCAGCACCACGGCGACCGATGCTGACTTCGCGTTCAGCGCCAGCATCGCGTCATCCACGTTCGAATGTCGCGTGGACGGTGGCGCCTGGGCAGCCTGCACGAGCCCACACAGCCTGACCGGCCTCAGCGTCGGCGAGCACAACTTCGAGGTACGAGCCACAGCCAACGGCAAGACCGACACGAGCCCGTCTTCCTACACCTGGGAAGTCAAGGCCGAGAATGTCGATCCGGGCGAACCTCAGAAGTGCAACCCGGTCCCGGCCAAGGCCTCGGCCAGCAAGGCTGTCACCGTCGCCAAGCGACTGCGGGTCAAGGTCCGGCTATCGCACAGGTCTGCGATCGCCGACCAGAACGTGACCGCCAAGGTCCTGGTCAACGGCAAGGCCCCGAAGGGCAAGCTCGCCAAGCGTCTGAAGAAGGCCCTCAAGGGCGTCGACCTGGTCAGCCAGGGAGCCGTCGTCGGGTCGCTGAAGGCCGGCAAGTGGACCGCCAGCTTCGCGGCCGGCGATGACACGCCGTCGAGCCTGCGGGTGCTGATCAAGCGCAAGAAGGGCAAGGCATTGCGAAGTTCAGTGCCTTTCACCCTCCGCGCCTGCCCCCAGTCCTAAGCAATCGATCGCAACAGGGAGAGGATCGATATGAGTAAGTCGGATCTGACAATCAACCCGACGGGGACCACCCCTGCCGCTCCGGTCAAAGGCGGCAGGTTCCGGTCCGCCGCTCGCCGGTTCGTGGTTGCCACCGTCGCCGCCGTGGCGCTGCTGTTCGCAGCGGCCGGGGTCGCGCAGGCCGCTGACGGTCTTTCGCACGTCAACACCAACAACACGAACCTGAACGGCCAGACCCTGAACTTCGGGGTGAACGGCCAGTCGAACCTGCCGAGCCAGGTCACGATCTACCTGTGGTCGAACTCGGCTTCGGGCGGCTTCCTCAACCTGAGCACCCGGACGATCAACGCAGACATCCGGCTGAACAACTCGGCCTATGAGCGGGCCGGGGGCAACTGCGGTACGGGCACCACGCAGGGTGGCTACACCTTCCGGGCGAGCTTCTCCTACCAGGGTGGCGCCTCGTTCCGGAGCTGCCAGATCATCCTGCGCCTCAAGGCCGGTACCGCGG
>JAEYSQ010000137.1 GCA_023434465.1 Actinomycetes bacterium | reverse complement strand
CGCCCGGTCAGGAACCCGCGTCCGAGCGGGGAGTAGGGCACGAGACCGATGCCCAACTCGCGCAGGGTCGGCAGGATTTTTTCGGCAAGGCCCCGTTCGAAAAGCGAGAACTCTGACTGCAGGGCGGAGATCGGGTGGACTTCGGCGGCCCGGCGGATCGTTTCGGCCGAAGCTTCGGAGAGTCCGAGAAAACGGACTTTCCCGGCCTCGACGAGCTCGCCCATGGCACCTACCGTTTCCTCGATCGGTACGGCCGGGTCGACCCGGTGCTGGTAGTAGAGGTCGACGTGGTCAACACCGAGTCTCCCGAGCGATTCGTCGATCGACTGCCGGACGTACTCGGGCCGGCCGTTGATCGAGCGCCCGCCACCTTCGCCCCGGACGATCCCGAACTTCGTCGCGATGACCGCTTCATCACGCCGACCCTCGCTCGCCTTGCCGACCAGCTCCTCGTTTCTGCCGCGCCCGTACATGTCGGCCGTGTCGAGGAAGTTGAGGCCGAGATCGAGGGCCCGGCGGATGGTCGCGATCGACTCCGCTTCGTCACTTTCACCGTAGAAGTCGGACATGCCCATGCAACCCAGCCCGATCGCGGAAACTTCCAGCCCTGCGCTGCCCAGCCTGCGGATCATCATCGTCCGATCATAGAACCGGGAATGCTTCGCGCGGAGCGCGAGTTCAGGCACCTCCCAGCGCGGCTTCGTCTCCGGTCCCGCTTAAACGGCGAAACGCCCGGGTGGGGGCGTTTCGCGGTGAATCTGCTGTGTCGGCAGGTCTAGAAGCGGGCGGGGTGCCGGACGCTGAAGCCGCGGGACGACCGGATCGAAGTGCTCCAGCGGTTGCCGCCGTTGGAGCTCATGTTCGAAGTGTCGAAGGAAAGTCCGGCGACGACCATGTACATGTGGCCTCCGTTGGCGTAAGTGGTGATCCACTTGCCGAGTCCGGGCTTCTGCCAGCGAACGAAGCTGCCTGAGGGCATCGGGTACTTGAGCAGTCCGGCGGCGCGGAGTGCGTAGCTGACCGAGCCGGAGCAGTCGTAGCCGCGCTGGATCTTGCGGCTCATTGAGTGGCCGCCTCCGTATACGTACTTCTTGAGGCGAATCCGGTTGGCGGCGGCGATCACGCGCTTGACGACGGCCGGGGCATTGGCCGGGGCGTAAGCCTTGCCGCGAATCAGGCGGGCCTTCTTGACCGGCTTGCACTTGACCGTGGTTACCGTGAGGCCACCACTCGATGCGTCCTTGCAGCCGGCGGCATTGGCCGGAGCGGCGAAGGAGGAAAGTCCGATGAAAGTGAGCGCGGCCAGGGCGGCTGCGAAAGCGATTGCCCGAAAGGCATTGAAACTGGCGAACGTCTGGGTTGTACGCAACGGGTTGATACCGATCTCCTTGGTCGGCCTACGGGGTTAGCTGTCGGGCTGGCGCTTTAGGAGCCGCGCCCCCACCTGAATCAGTGGGTTCGCCCCAGAAACTTGGTTCCCCCGATCCCGGTCACAGAGTGAGTCGGGATTCGGCGTCTCGGTTATGAACTGGCGGGATAATAGACGATCTGCATGTCATTCGCTAACACACCGGTCATCACCTCCCTAACCCCCTGCAATTTCCGGAAACACGGTGTCCTCTGAATTCCGCGCGAGAAGCGGTCTTTGGGGAGGCTAAGCCTTATGCCGATGCTAGGTTTGATGGGTGGAAATTACGGGCAAGAAGGTGCTTTTGACCGGTGCGACCGGAGGTATCGGCCGTTCGATCGCCGCGACCCTCGCCCGGGCTGGCGCCGAGCTCGTCGTTTCGGGTCGTTCGACCGAAGCGCTTCAGGGACTGGTGAATGATCTGCCCGGCAGTGGCCACCAGACGATTGCTTCCGATCTCGGCCAGCCCGGTGCCGCATTGAACCTGGCGGCCGAGTCCGGTCCCGTCGACATCCTGGTCGCCAACGCCGCCCTCCCCAGCACCGGCCGGATCACCGAACTGACCGACGAGCAGGTTGCCCGCATGCTGCGGATCAACCTCGAATCACCGATCCTGCTCGCCCAGGCGCTTCTGCCCGGCATGCTGGAGAGAAACCGGGGGAGGTTGATCATGATCGGATCCCTGGCCGGCAAGGCTGGCAGCCCTCGCTCCTCCATCTATAACGCGACCAAGTTCGGGCTTCGCGGCTTCGTGTTCGGACTGGCAGCCGACCTCTCCGCTTCTGCCGTGCGGGCCACCCTGGTCGCTCCCGGATTCGTTCGCGAGGCCGGGATGTTCGCGGATTCCGGGGCCGACGCTCCCGCCGGCCTTGGCACCACCACCCCGGAGAAGGTTGCAGCCGCCGTGCTGAAGGCGGTTGATTCAAACCGGGTCGAGATCGCGGTCGCTCCGCTGGTCCAGAGGACCATGGCCCACGTCGGCCTGATCAGCCCTCACATTTCCCACCGGGTTCAGTCGGGCCCGGCCGGCCAGAACGCGGCGGACTCGCTGGCCCGCGGCCAGACCGACAAACGTTGACCCTCACCAAATCAAAGTAGAGAAGAGAAAATGAGCAGCAATTCATTCGGTTCCAAGGACAGCATCGAGGTAGGCGACAAGACCTACGAGATTTTCCGTCTCGACGCGCTGCAGGCGAAGTTCGATGTCGCCCGCCTGCCCTACTCGATCAAGGTGCTGCTTGAGAACGTGCTCCGTCTCGAGGACGGTGTCTCGGTCAGCGCATCCGACGTCGAGGCGATCGCCTCCTGGGACGCGAACGCCGAACCCTCGGACGAGATCCCCTACCAGCCGGCTCGCGTCCTCATGCAGGACTTCACCGGCGTTCCGGCCGTGGTCGACCTCGCTGCGATGCGTGATGCGATGGCTGACATCGGAGGCGAGGTAGCCGCGATCAACCCGCTGGTCGACGTCGACCTGGTGATCGATCACTCGGTCCAGGTCGACGCCTTCGGCAACGGCATGGCATTCCGGACCAACGCCGAGAAAGAGTTCGAACGCAACCTCGAACGCTACGAATTCCTCAAGTGGGGGCAGGGCGCTTTCGACAACTTCCGGGTCGTGCCTCCGGCCACCGGCATCTGCCACCAGGTCAACCTCGAGTACATCGCCCAGGTCGTCTACAGCCGGGAGCAGGACGGCGCGCTCCAGGCGTACCCCGACACCCTGGTCGGCACCGATTCCCACACCACCATGGTCAACGGGCTCGGCGTGCTGGGCTGGGGTGTCGGTGGTATCGAGGCCGAGGCCGCGATGCTCGGCCAGCCGGTATCGATGTTGCTGCCCCAGGTGATCGGCTTCAAGCTCCACGGCAAACTTCCAGCCGCAGCCACCGCTACCGACCTCGTCCTGACGGTCACCGAGATGCTGCGCGAACGGGGTGTGGTCGGCAAGTTCGTAGAGTTCTTCGGCGCTGGACTCGCCAACCTGCCGTTGGTCGACCGCGCGACTATCGGCAACATGTCGCCGGAGTTCGGTTCGACCTGCGCGATCTTTCCGCCCGACGCAGAGACCCTCCGTTACCTCGAACTGACCGGTCGTCCAACCGAGACCATCGAACTGGTCGATGCTTACTCGCGGCTCCAGGGCACCTTCCATACGGCCGATTCCGAGGATCCGGTCTTCAGCGACACCCTCGAACTCGAACTCGACTCGGTAGTCCCATCGATCGCCGGACCGAAGCGTCCCCAGGACCGGATCTCGCTCTCCGACGCGAAGATGGGTTTCCTTGAGGCTCTTTGCGAGTTCGACAAGGAGGCTTCGAACCAGCTCAGCGCATATGACGAAGCGTTGGACGAATCGTTTCCTGCCTCGGATCCGCCCGCTGAGGATCACATTTCCAGTGAACTCGGCAGGCCGGTTGGCGCCCCGACCGGGGCCAATACCGCGACCGCGGAAGAACGCTGCAGCGAGGACATCACTCCGGTGACCCTCGAGGACGGGACCTCTTTCGACCTCGACCATGGTCGCGTCGTGATCGCCGCGATCACCTCCTGCACCAACACCTCGAACCCCTATGTGATGGTCGGAGCGGGGCTGCTCGCCCGCAACGCGCTCGCGCGAGGGCTTTCGCGCAAGCCCTGGGTCAAGACCTCGCTCGCCCCCGGTTCCACGGTGGTCACCGACTATCTCGACCAGGCCGGGCTGACCCAGTACCTGGACGATCTCCAGTTCAACCTGGTCGGTTACGGCTGCACCACCTGCATCGGCAACTCGGGGCCGCTCGCCCCCGAGATCACGGCGGCGATCGAGGAGAAGGACCTGGTCGTCTGTTCGGTGCTCTCCGGCAACCGGAACTTCGAGGGCCGGATCAGCCAGGACGTCAAGGCGAACTATCTGGCTTCGCCGCCGCTCGTGGTCGCGTATGCGCTGGCCGGCCGGATGGACATCGACATCCAGAACGATCCGCTCGGCGAGGATCAGGAAGGAAACCCGGTCTATCTCGATGACATCTGGCCCGATCCGGAAGAGGTCGCCAAGGTGGTCGGCGATTCGATCCGCCGGGACATGTTCGAGAAGAACTACGGCGACGTCTTCAGGGGCGACCAGAACTGGCAGGACGTGAAGGTTCCCGAGGGCGAGCGATACACCTGGCCTGACTCGACTTACGTTCGCAAGCCTTCCTTCTTCGAGGACATGCCGGCCGACCCTCCCGGGATCGAGCCGATCCAGGGCGCCCGGGTTCTCGCCAAGCTCGGGGATTCGATCACCACCGACCACATCTCTCCTGCCGGAGCGATCAAGAAGGACAGCCCGGCCGGTGCCTGGCTGATCGAGCAGGGGGTCGGCCCGGCCGATTTCAACTCCTACGGCTCAAGGCGCGGCAACCACGAGGTCATGGTGCGCGGTACCTTCGCGAACATCCGGCTCCGCAACCAGCTGGTCGAGAAGTCCGGTGGTTTCACGCGGCACTTCCCGGATGGCGAGGAGACCTCGATCTACGAGGCTTCGAGCCAGTACCAGGCCGACGGCATCCCGCTGGTCGTCCTGGCCGGCAAGGAGTACGGCTCCGGGTCATCACGGGACTGGGCCGCCAAAGGCACCCGCCTGCTCGGGGTCCGTGCGGTGATCGCCGAAAGTTACGAGCGGATCCACCGTTCGAACCTGATCGGCATGGGCGTCGTTCCGCTCCAGTACCCGGATGGCGAGTCAACCGATTCACTCGGCCTGACCGGCGAAGAGGTGATCACGATCGGTGACCTGAAGGGCGGCGAAGCCGGGACCGTCCAGGTGACGGCTGAACGCGAAGGAGCCGATCCGGTCACCTTCGAAGCTACGGTCCGCCTCGATACTCCGAACGAGATCCGCTACATCAACAACGACGGCATCCTCCAGACCGTCCTCCGCGACCTCAACAAGTAAGGCGACGAGCTTCGCCGGGACTCCTCGGCTACCCGAACCCCGGCGGAGCGCCGCGACCTTGAAGTTAAGGGCGCTATGCGGCGGTAACTTCAACCTCGTGGAGTCTCTAGGCAAGGTGGCGGGCGAGGGTCGCGGGAGGCAGGGGGTCCGCGCGACCCTCACCACGCCTGCGCGTCGGTAGCCAGGGAGGGATGCCGACGCGAACGCTTCCGGGGGCAAAACCGCCGGAAGCGGGCTTTGGAAATTTAAACTGGGTTGCAACCCCTCCGGGGCGCTTGGTCCGGTCCTGCTCCTTCCCTTTTCTCCCTACTGCTCCTACGGACCTGCTGATCAGTTTATACACCTATTGACGACGCGCGTCAATTAA
>JAEYSQ010000131.1 GCA_023434465.1 Actinomycetes bacterium | reverse complement strand
GATGGAGTACGCGGTCGAGCTGAACCGACTGATCGAACTGCAGATGGAGGGTTCAATTGGCTAGCTCGACCTCCGCCGAAATGACGATCACGGAGCCGGCCTGGCTCAGCGAACGGCGTGAGAAGGGTGCGACACAGGTCGAGACGATCGAGCTCCCCCACGCGAAGACCAAAGGCTGGGAATTCACCGACATCTCCCGGCTCGACCTCGATGCCTACGAAAACGGCCCGGCTGACGTGACGATCAGCGGCGGATCCGACGAGGTCATCGTCCTGCCGCTCGGCGAGGCACTTGCCGAGCACTCCGACCTGCTTTCCGAGAGGCTCGGATCGCTGGTAGCGACCGACGACCCGTTCGTCGCCCGCAACGAGGCGAACCTGAACGACGGAGTCCTGGTCTACGTTCCGAAGGGCGTCGAGTCCGACGAAGCGATCAAGGTTGACCTCAGGCTCGACACCGAAGGCGTGACAGTCAACTGGCGGACCCTGATCGTGCTCGAAGAGGGTGCCAAGGCCGAAGTCTGGGAGCATCACGGATCCGAGTCCGACGAAACCGACGCTTTGCTGAACACGGTGGTCGAACTGGTGGTCGGCCCGGCCGCCAACCTGCACTACGTTTCGACCCAGGACCTTTCCGAGAGTGCTTGGCTGTTCTCCACCCAGCGCGGCGAGGTCGACCGGGACGGTTCGCTCGACTGGGCGACCCTTGGTTTCGGAGGTCGCGGCGGCAAGGTCAGAATGACCACCAACCTGGCCGGCACCGGCGCGGAAGCCAAGGTCACCGGCGGCTATGCCGGAGGCAATGCTCAGCACATCGATTACGACACGCTGCAGGAACACGCTGCCGAGCACACGACTTCGGACCTGGCTTTCCGCGGAGTGCTGGCCGACAACGCGACCGCCGTCTGGCGCGGCATGATCAAGGTCGACGAGGGTGCCCAGCAGACCGACGCATTCCAGGAATGCCGCAACATGCTGCTTTCCACCGACGCGCACGCGGACGCGATTCCCGGCCTGGAGATCCTCGCTGACCAGGTTGCCTGCACGCATGCTGCGGCGATCGCCCAGGTCGATAAGGACCAGCTCTTTTACCTCGAATCACGAGGCCTCGACGAGGAGACGTCGCGCAGCCTGGTGGTCGAAGGCTTCCTTCAGTCCCTGGTCGAGCGACTCGGTGAGGGTCCGGTCCGGGACGAGATCGCCGAGCGGCTCGAAACCCGCCTGGCCGAGATCCTTTAGAGCGGATCGAATAGGTGAAGGCGCGGTTTTCGTCGGAATAAGACGAAAACCGGGATCTCGCGAGATGAATCTGCCTTCTTCAGTCACCACCGTCCTGTTTGACATGGACGGGGTGCTGATCGATTCCTCGGCCGCAGTCCACGACGCGTATTCCGGCTGGGCCATCGACAACGGATTCGACCCGGAGGAAGTGCTCGGGATCGTCCACGGGCGAAGGACGATCGAGGTGGTGCGCCAGTTCGGCTTCGATGATGACCCGGAGGGAGAAGCGGATCGGCTGGAAAGGTCGATCGCCGAACGGGCGACGATCGAGAACGCGATCCGGCCAACTTGTGATCTTTACCGGTCGCTCGACCCCGAGAGGGTCGCGGTCGCGACCTCTGCCCGCAAGGAGACGGCACTGAGCAACCTTCGCGTGCTCGGTCTTGACCACCCGAAGGTACTGATCAACGGTCAGGATGTCGAGTCAGGCAAACCGGCGCCTGACCCCTACCTGATGGCAGCCAAGCGCATCGAAGCGCACCCGGCAACCTGCGTCGTGATCGAAGACGCTCCGGCGGGGATCGAAGCCGGTAAAGCTGCTGGATGCCACGTCGTGGCCCTGACCACCACGCATCGCGCCGGCGAGCTCGATGCGGCCGACCTGACCATCGCCCCCGAGCAGCTCCACGAAGTCCTTGCTCCTCTCCTCTTGAGTTGAAACTTGACAGATTTGTCAAGTTTTGTAATCCTTGACAGGCTTGTCAATGTTCACTTCGACTCAGGAGCACAGGAAATTGAATGCCTTCAAGGCTCTGATCACCCTCTGCGCGGCGCAGTTCATGGTCATCCTCGACATCAGCGTCGTCAACGTGGCCCTGCCTTCGATCCAGCAGGATCTGAACTTAGCGATCGGTGACCTTCAGTGGGTCATCACCGCGTACACGCTCGCTTTCGGCGGACTGCTTCTGCTCGGCGGAAAGGCAGCCGACCTGTTCGGGCGACGGCGGATGTTTTTCATCGGACTCGGCATGTTCACGGTGGCATCGGCCGCCGCCTCGCTGGCTGACTCGCCAACCGTGCTGCTGGCGGGCCGGGTGTTCCAGGGCATCGGCGCCGCCATGCTCTCCCCTGCCGCACTTTCCCTGGTTACAACCGCCTACCCGGAAGGCCCGCAGCGGCACAAGGCGCTGGCGGCCTGGGCTGCGGTTGCGGCCGCGGGAGGTGCGGTGGGAGTTCTGGTCGGCGGGATCTTGAGTGAAACGCTCAACTGGCCAGCGATCTTCCTCATCAACGTACCGGTAGGAGTTGCCGTCGCATTCAGCGCTGCCCGCGTCATCCCGAAAGACACCGAAACCCGTGCCAAGGGGCGTCTGGACCTGACCGGCGGTCTACTTGCGACCGGCAGCCTCGTGGCGCTTATTTACGGACTGGTCGAAGCACCCGACGCGGGCTGGTTCTCGGCTCAGACCGTCGCGCTGCTCGGAATCGCCGCCCTTGGACTTGCGGCGTTTACGCTCGTCGAATCCCGGCAGGATGAACCACTGGTAAACCTGGCGGCCTTCCGCCGTCGCCCGACGGTGGCCGCGCTGGTCTTGATGATCGCCGGGATGGGGACCGTCCTTTCGGCCTTCTTCTTCATCTCGATCTACCTCCAGCAGGTACTTGGCTACTCGGCGCTGGAAACCGGGCTCCAGTTCCTTCCCGGCGCGATCGCGCTGATCGTGGCCGCTCACCTTGGCGGCCGGCTCGTGTCCCATTTGGGAGCCAAGCCGATCCTGGCCGGTGGCATGCTGCTCGGAGCGATCGGTGCCTGGCTCCTGAGCGGGATCTCCGCCGACGGCTCGTACCTGGCCGATGTGCTGCCGGGTCTGATGTTCATCGACGTCGGCCTAGGTCTCGCCGCCTCCGGCATCTACATCACGGCGATGTCCGGGGTCGACCAGGAAGAGGCAGGTTCGGTGTCCGGGTTGGTTTCCACCTCCCATGAGCTCGGCGTCGCCTTCATCCTTCCGGTCCTCTCGACCATTGCGGTCAACGGAATTGAGACCGGTGGTGCCGGTATCGCCGGGCTCGATCCGGCCAGCATGACCGGCGGACTCGCCGATGGGTTCGCGGCCGCAGCGCTGATCTCGCTCGGGGCCGCTCTGCTCGCCGTGGTTGCCCTGAGGCGGTCGGATGTGGCCGAGGGCGCACACGGGGGATTCGCCCACTGACCGGGCGGAGCCACTGCTAGCGTTGCGCCAGTTGACCTCAGCCACCGGAACAAGCGGAAAGCGCTCCGACGCGACTCGAAACATCGAGACCATTCTCGACGCATCGGTCGAAGTGCTTTCCGCTCGTCCGGAGGCGAGCATGGCCGAGATCGCCAGGGCGAGCGGTCTTTCCCGGCAGACCGTCTACGCCCACTTTCCGTCCCGGGAATCGCTGCTTGATGCGGTCGCCGGGCGGGCTCTGGATCACGCGACCACCGCGATCGACGCAGCACTGGCGCCCGGGGATGACCCGCTCACACAGTTGACGAAGCTGATCCCGGCCTGGTGGGGAGCCGTCGCCGGCCACGCCCGAGTGCTCGACGTCCTCGGTGAACAGCTCGCGGGAAATGACAGCGCGGCAGTTCGTAACTTCCACGGGCCGATTCTGAGCCGGCTTGAAGATCTCGCCCTGCGGGGTCAGAGCTCGGGTCAGTTCGACCGGGGAGCTTCACCCGGCTGGCTGGCCAGTGCCTATCTCGGACTTGTGCACACCGCTGCGGCGGAAGTTGCCCAGGGAAGGATGGCAAGTGCCGAGGCGCTCGCGGCTCTGGAAACGAGCATCCCCCGCGTTTTCGGAGTCCCCCAGCGCAGTCAGTGAGATCCGGATTTTCGTTCATATGGAACGAAAATCCGGATCTCGAATCATGAGCCTGTCCTTCTAGGCGTCGGTTAGAGACGGGAATAGCGGCGCATCGTGAGGGGGGCGAAGATGGCGATCAGGGCTGCGGATGAGGCGAAGACCCAGATCAGGTCGGACGTTTCGGCCCCGTCGCCCATCAGTCCGCGGACCGCGCTGGTCAGGTGAGTGACCGGATTCAGGTTGACCACGGTCTCGAGCCAGTTCGGCATGGTCGCCGGGTCGACGAAGATGTTCGAGGCGAACATCAGCGGAAAGAGCACGGTCATCGCCGTGTTCAACACGGCTTCCGGGGTGCGCATGACCAACCCGAGCAGGGTCCAGATCCAGGACACGCTGAAGGCGAAGACGATGGTCAGGGCGATCCCGGCGACGATGCCGAGGACTCCCCCTTCGGGCCGGAAGCCGATGATCAGGCTCAGGGTAAGAACCACGGTGGAAGCGAGGATGAAGCGGACCGTGTCACCGAGCAGCAAGCCGACCATCGGGGCGGGCCGCCAGATCGGCAGCGAGCGGAAACGGTCGAAGACCCCCTTCTTGATGTCGTTGTTCAGGCCCATCCCGGCATACATCGTGATGAAGACCACCGTCTGGACCAGGATGCCCGGAGCGAGCACCTGGATGTACTCGGTCGGGGACCCCTCGAGCGCGCCACCAAACAGGTAGGTGAACAGCAGCGTGAACATGATCGGGAACATGGTCACGTCGAAGAGCTGTTCCGGGACGTGCTTGATCTTCAGCATCGCGCGCCAGCCGAAGGTCAGCGACGCCGCGACCGGGCCGGGAGAAGGCGGACGCTCACGATTGCCGAGCGCACTGCGCAGCTTTTCGTCATCGAGGACGCCGACCGCTTCGTCGGCGGGCGCTTCAGCTGTAACGGTCATCGGACCGCCTCCGTTTCGGGTTCACCGGCTGGATCGCCCTGCTCTTCGGCCGGGTGGCCGGTCAGCGCAAGGAAGACCTCGTCGAGGCTGGGCTGGCCGAGCGAGAACTCGGTCACGTCGACGCCGGCCCCGTCAAGCTCGGTGAGTACCGCGGCGACCCGTTTGGGATCGT
>JAEYSQ010000134.1 GCA_023434465.1 Actinomycetes bacterium | reverse complement strand
GCGTGACTGACGGCCACTCCAGACCCTCCAGGTGATCGGCCGCGCCATCGTCTTCCGGAACCGGAAGATCGTCAGGAAGCTGCCGATAATCCTTTTCCATCCGACCAGAGTAAACGCCAGGACTTTTATCGTGTAGTTGCTGGTGTAGTTTGGTAGGATTTCCCAATGTTTCCTGGATCTGAAGCCGGCCTGACCCGGTTGGCCGAGGGCAGACTTGACGATGAAGCCTCGACTTTGTCGACATCCGTACTGGCCAAAAAGCTCCAGGAAGCACTCGGGCAGAGGACAGGTGCCGATCTGATCGGACTCGGTGACAGCCGGCAACTTGGCCGCTACCAGAAGGGTGATGGACCGAATCCTCGTCCGATTGTCGAGATGAGGCTGCGGGAGGCATACAAACTGGTTGGAATGATCACTTCCACCTTCAGCGCCGAGGTGGCGAGGTCCTGGCTGCTCGGCACCAACTCCGCGCTTGACGACAGGGCACCGATCGAGTTATTTCGCGAGGCGTCTACTCCGGAAGAGTTTCGGAAGGTGCGATCGCTGGTCCGTCGCTTTGTGGTCTTTGAATCGGCGGTCCGGGATCCATTGGAAGACATCGATTCGGTCCGCGCTGCCAGGCGACGGCCGATGTCGGAGCGGCTGGAGCTGGCGCTGAGCTGGAACCTGGCCGTCAGTGAACTGCGTGCCGGCCTTCTCGAGATGAAGACAGATGACCGTCCGATTTGACGCAACCCGAATATTCAAGGCCTTGGCCGATCATGAAGTGGCTTACGTGACGATCGGCGGAGTCGCGATGCAGGCTCACGGGGGGCAGAGATTCACCCAGGACCTCGATGTCGTGATTGAGTCCAGTCCTGACAACTACGCGCGACTGGCACTTGCTTTAGAGGATCTCGATGCCCGGATACTCGGACCGGGCGGCCAGCCCTCCGTAAAGGTTCCGTCGGCTGAACTCCTGGGGTCAAGCGATCAGTGGCACCTCGTGACGACCGACGGCCGTTTGGACATCCTGACCCTGCCCGCGCATTTCGGTTCGTTCGGCGAGATGCTGGCGCGTGCACACCGGGTGCCGTTGGGCGATGGGGAAGTACCTATTGCGCATCGCGACGATCTGATCGAACTCAAGCGAAACGCGGGTCGTCCCCAGGATCTCGCCGACATCCGGCTGCTCGAGTCACTTGCCAACGAAGAATGAACAGCGAGGTCCCGAAAACTTTGGCGAGGTCTCCAATTCGACGGAAGCGCGCGAGCGTCGTCCCGGGAAAGAAGAGGCAAACGGAGGGCGCCCCGGGCGGGACGCCCTCCGGCGCCTCAGTTCTTTCTGCCCTTGGCCCTCGCTGCCGGACGAGGGCGTTTTACGATCCGGATGTTGCGAGCCTTGACGGCAGGCTTGCCCCCGGCCGGCACGAAGCGAACACGGATCCTGAGCCGGACCTTCCCGGTCCTCAGCAACTTCTTCTTCGCGCGACGCTTGGTCCGTACCTTCAGTCCGAACCGGCCTGCCCGCTTGAAACGGACCACCGTGCGGCGCACCTTCTTGCTTCTGATCAGGACGAGACGCCCCGGGCCTGGAACCTTGACCCGCTGAATCGCGATACCTCGTCGCGGCTTCCGGATCAGACGCTTGAAGACGAAGCGGTTCGATGGGTCGACGTCGGGGGTCGGTCCCGTGAGTTCGAATGCGCCCATGTCGGATCCGTCCGCACCCGGTGCCCTCGAATTTGGCACGTCCGGCTGTTCGAAGGGGCGCGTCTCACCTCGCTGATCCTCGCCCAGATCGCTGGAACCCTGGTCGATCACTGCGCTCGCCGGGCGCAGCGCCATCGTCCTGGTCGGACCACCATTTTCGGCCAAAGGGGTCAACAGCGGATTCACTCCGATCAGGTTCGACCCGGGCAGGATGTCGTTGTACTGCCCGTCGGCGGTAGAGCCGACCAGGCTGAAGCGAGCATCGAACGCGGTGGTCGGCGCGGTGGGAGTGTCGTCGCCATAGGGCGGGGCGGAAGAGATGTCGGGCCCGGCCGGCGCCGTGTTCCCGTGGACGATCGAGTTCGTCAAAAGCACGGAGAGGAATCCTCCGGCAACGCCACCACCCGCTATCGCAGCGGAGTTTCCACTGACCGTCGACGATCGCAACTGAAGTGTCGCCTCACCAAAGTGGCCATGCGCGGCGAACGCTCCACCTGATCTCTCGGACTGATTTCCGAAGAAGGTCGAGTTGCTGACATCGACCGGAACCGCCGTTTCGAAGCCGGGGGGGAGCGCCTCTTCATCCGGCGGGATGTCCGCCGCAAAGA
Source organism: Actinomycetes bacterium (assembly GCA_023434465.1). GTDB lineage: Bacteria > Actinomycetota > Thermoleophilia > Solirubrobacterales > 70-9 > 67-14. The sequence continues at coordinate 2,380 of JAEYSQ010000134.1, read as the reverse complement.
GCGCGCCGCCGAACGATTCCGATCCCAGCGCCCGGTTACCGGCGAACGTGCTCGACTGGATCTGAACCGGCACATTGTGGGCGGTTACTCCTCCGCCGATCCGGGCGAAGTTACGGCTCAGCGTGCTGCGTGAGATCGTGAGTGACCCGCCGAGGGCCGAGAAGATCCCTCCTCCGATCCCGTTGTCACCGGTCGCCTCGTTGTCGGCCAGCACCGAGTCCGTGACCGTCAGATTGGTCGATCTTGACCAGATCCCGGCACCAGGTTCGGCACCCCCGTGCCGGATCGTCAATCCTCTTATCTCGAGGTTTGTGTCGACCGCCGAGATGACCCGGGAATCTCTTCCCCCGTCGAGGACAACGGTCCCGGTGCCGCTGCCGTCAATTTCCAGTTGGTCGTTCACGACTAGCTGTGACTCCAGCGAAATCGTACCCCGGCCACCGGGGCCGAAGGTGATCCGGTCCGGACCCTCAAGAGCATTCGCCTGCTCTACGACATCCCTGAGAGAACCATTGCCAGCGTCGTTCAGGTTGCTGACCACGAAATCCTGCGCCGAAGCGGCCGTCGCGTCAAATGCGACGATCGCAATCACCCCCGTTAGGGTGGCGCCTATCTTCCTTGTCCATCCGCGCGTTGCGCCCACCAATCTCCTCCATTCGGTTTGTGGAACACCGCGGGAGCTCCCCTCGCACGGTGTCGATTCGAGGAGGGTACGGGGCCGCGGAACGGTAACCAGCGGGGGCCAGCCGGTGAATGGCATTTGCCCGAGGAGGCTGGAAACGATTCCAGGGTCCTCGGGCCGAAGTCCGGCATTAAACTTTCTTACCGTCGGACGATTAGTTTCGGCGTCGGCTCGGGTCTTCACTAGAGGAAGCCGCTCGCCCTGAACCTCAACCCCTGGGAGCATTAGATGCCTGAACCCAAAGTCAAAGGACCCGCTTCGTACTTTCCTTCCATCGAGAAGAAATACGGCAAACCGATCGATCACTGGCTGGATCTGGCGCGGTCCCGAGCCGACGAGAAGCACATGCAGACGGTCAATTGGTTGAAGACGGAACACGGGCTCGGGCACGGACACGCCAACGCGATCGTCGCCTACGTCCGGGCGACCTGAAAGAAGAACCAAATGCGAGACACCTGTATCGGGGTGCTCGCCTAACTTTCGAAACGCTCGAAATACTTCTCGGCTGCCCGGTCGATCGCCCGCCGGTCACCGGTCGCGAGGAAGTCCAGTAAGAGTCCTCGCGAGACGGCGAGGGCAAGACGCGCCTCGGCTTCGGCTTCGTCCTGGGTGAGTCCGAAACGCCGGAAGAGCTCAGTCAACAGCGGCAGCCACGCTTCGACCGCACCGGGGAGGAAATCGGACTGGTCGGCTTCGTCCCGCAGCGCTCTGACGTAAAGCTCGAAGAACAACACTTCCTGGGAGCGCAGTGCCGGGTCCGTGAACCGGGCATGCATCGCTTTCATGATCTCGACCGGCGGCGAGTCTGGATCGTCGAGCATCTCTGCGAAGTACTCGCGTTGGCGCGCTTCGACCGCCTTGCTCACTTCGATGAGCAGGTTGTCGCGAGAACCGAAGTGGTAGCTCAACATGCGGTGGCTCGTGCCGGCACCCTCGGCGAGTCCGCGCAAGCTCACGTCGGTGGCACCTTCGCTCGCCAGGTGATCTTCGACTGCGGCCAGCAGACGTCGCTTCGGTTCGCTTACAGCTTCGGTTTGCTCGTCTCCGGCCGTCATCCGCGACAGGCTACCCATCGATTCAGGACCTCCCTTCAGAGATGTCGACGTACCACCGCACCGTCCGTAGTGTACCGTTTGGTACAGTCAAATCCGAAGGAGGCACGTCGATGACACAGGAGATCGAGATACGAGACCACATCGCCGCCGATGTGGGGGAGGTGTGGGCGCTCCTCGAGGACAGTTCCACCTGGCCCGCCTGGACCCCGATCGATTCGTTCGAACTTGAACGAAAGGCCGGTCCGGACGGCCTTGGAGAAATCCGGCGTTTCACCACGGGACGGGTCTCGGTGCGCGAGGAGATCGTCGAAAAGAAGCGCGAACGTCGCTTGACGTACGAGTTGCTAAGCGGACTGGCCGTGCGCGACTATCGGGCTGAGATCGATGTAACTGCCGTCGAACCGGATCAGACGGCGATCCACTGGCACACGACTTTCAAGGCCAAAGTGCCCGGAACGGGATGGGTCTACCGGCGAGCGCTCGAGAAGGCGACCCGGGCGTTCGTCGACGGTCTCGCGGAAAAGAGTCACCGACCGGACTGACTCATGGCAAGGGGAAGCGTCACTGGCGGGCCTGTGACGGACCCGGAACTGACCGGACGGACAGCAACCTTGCAGTTGCTCCAGTAGAAGCGCAGCTGGCG
>JAEYSQ010000130.1 GCA_023434465.1 Actinomycetes bacterium | reverse complement strand
GAAGCCGACCGCGAAAAGCTGGTCTCCGAGACCAAGTCGGCCATCGAAGCCAACGGTTCGCTCAAGCATGAAGACAACTGGGGCATCCGCGAGATGGCCTACGAGATCGATCACAAGAGCGAAGCCGACTACCGCTGGTTCCGCTTCGACGCGGAGCGTGAGCTGCTCGGCACTCTCGATCACTCACTCAAGATCGCTGACGGCGTGATGCGCTTCCGCGTCTTCAAGGTCGACCCCGAGGCCCCGGTTCTCCCGGCCCCGCCGGCCACCGCCGTGATCATGGCCCCGACTGGTGACGACGACGAACGTCGTGGCCGCGGTCGCTACCGCGAAGACTGAAGCTTTTTCTTCCGGTATTTGCGTGGTTGGGGGGCGAATTTTCGCCCCCTTCGCCTTTAAGCGTCCACGGGCGTCGCTAGATTCCTGATCCGACCTGTGGGTCCGTGAAGGGATCCACGATGACGCAAACGCACGATAAGGAGCGAACACACAATGGCTGAGAACATCAACAGGGTCACGATCACCGGCAACCTCACCGCAGATCCCGATCTGCGTAGCACCGGCGGCGGCACGCCCGTCTGCTCGCTCCGCGTGGCGGTCAACGGCCGCCGCAAGGATCAGTCGGGCAACTGGGTTGACAAGCCCAACTACTTCAACGTGGTGGTCTGGGGAGCCCAGGGTCAGAACTGCGCCAATTACCTGTCGAAGGGCCGTCCGGTGGCGGTCGACGGCCGGCTCGACTGGCGCGAGTGGCAGGACAAGGAAGGCAACAAGCGGCAATCGATCGAGATCGTGGCCGACACCGTCCAGTTCCTGGGATCCCGCGATGGCTCGGCCCCGGGCGGCAACAACGGCGGCCAGCACCAGGGCCAGGCTCAGGGTGGCCAGGGCGGCGGTTTCAGCCCGTCGTCGGATGTGCCGGCCGATTCCGGGGATTTCGCCCCGACCGGTGGCGGCAACCAGCCCGACGACGACATCCCGTTCTAGGGTCTAACTGCAAGTCGGGCGGGGTCCGACCCGCCCTCCGAGTCAATACCCGCCCTCCCCTTGGTTCAAGGATGGAGGGGAGGGCGATATCTTTTTCGGGTGCCACCGTGCCACACCCTCCACGGAGAGTGCGGAGTTTGCGACCGAAGCAGTTGGTACAGAAGTCGCAAGGGCCCGGGAATCGGTACGATTCCTTGTCCTGATTGCCCGGGAACCCTCCTGGGCCGTAACCATGTAAGGCACCGGAAGAGCATTGGCTAAGACACGAGAATCATCATCGCGCCGCGGGCGCCGCTTCAGCGAGCGTGTACGCCCCCGCAAGTACACGAAGATTTCAGCCGAGAACATCGACTACAAGGATCTGACCCTGCTGCGTCGATTCATCTCGGACAAGGGCAAGACCAGGTCCCGTCGGGTCACCGGTCTTTCCCGCAAGCATCAGGCCCAGCTGTCGGTCGCGGTCAAGCGCGCCCGCGAGGTGGCTCTGCTCCCCTACGTGGGTGAGAAGTAATGGCCCAGGCCATTCTGATCGCCGACGTCGAGGGCCTGGGCGAGAACGGCACCGCCGTCGAAGTCTCGCCCGGCTACCTGAGGAACTACCTCCAGCCCCGCGGCCTGGCCCAGCCGGCCACTCCGGGTGCGCTCGAGGAAGCGATCCGCCGCAAGGAAGCCGCCGAGAAGGCAGAACGCGAAGCCATCGCCCGGGCCAAGGAGAACGCCTCGCTGCTCTCCAAGACCGTGCTCACGATCAACCATCGTGCCGGTGATGACGGCAAGCTCTACGGCTCGGTCACGACCAAGGAGATCGCCGAGGCGATCCGCGATGCCCGCGGCATCAAGGTCGACAAGAAGAAGATTCGCCTCGACGTGCCGATCCACCAGGTCGGTACCTACATGATTGACGTTGAAGTGGCCGGTGGCGCGATCGCCTCGGTCAAGACGATCGTCGCGGAAGAGAAATAGCCCAGGTACCACCCAACAACATCGAGGCCGAGGAGGCAGTCCTCGGCTCGATGCTGGTCTATGAGCCCGCCGTCAACTGGGCGGTCGATGAAGTCAAACTGAAGCCGGCCGACTTCTACCTCGATCGGCACCAGGCGATCTACGAGGTGATGGTCGACCTCTACGCGACCGACAAGGCCTGCGATTCGCTGACCGTGACCGAGGCCCTGGTCACGGCCGGCAAGCTGGAAGAAGCGGGCGGCAACAACTATGTGGCCGAACTGGCCGAGAAGGTCGGCGCCCCGGGTAACGCCCGCCACCACGCGGAAATCGTGCGCGAGCACGCTCACCTGCGCCGTCTGCTCAGGGCCGCCCAGGACATCGAGGCTTCGGTCAACAATCGCGAAGCCGACGCGGCGACGCTTTCCGAGCAGGCCGAATCGGAACTGTTCAAGGTCGCCCACAAGGAGCAGGAGGGTGATTTCCGGCAGCTCGGGGACGTCCTCTTCGACGAGGCTGACCGGCTGCACAAGCGGATCACCGGTGAACTCAAGGCTTCCGGGGTCCCGACCGGCTTCGATGACCTCGACGAGAAGACCGGCGGGCTGCAGCCTTCGAACCTGATCATCCTCGCGGCCAGGCCTTCGGTCGGCAAGTCCGCCTTCGTCGCCAACATCGCCGAGAACATCGCGGTCGGGCAGGATCGCGCGGTCGCCTTCTTCTCGCTGGAAATG
>JAEYSQ010000091.1 GCA_023434465.1 Actinomycetes bacterium | reverse complement strand
GCCGCGGCATCGCTGGCCATGATGATGGCCGGTCTTCTGCTTGCCGGATCTGCCTCGGCTGGTCCGGACGACGTTCCGACGGCGACCGTAACCGGGCCGGTTGCGGTGACTGCGGACTCGTATCCCTACCTGGCCACCGATATCGACCTTGACCAGTACGACTACGTCGAGGAAGAGTTCTTTCTGGAAGGTGAGGGCTACAGGTACAACACGCCTCTCGTGGATTACGACGCTGCTGCCGAAAGGATCGACACCGGCGGAGACGAAGGCAAGTACCCCTTCAAGACCAGGATCGTCGTCCGACGCCCGGCCAACCCCGCCGACGCGAACGGGATCGTCGTGGCCGAGTGGAACAACGTGACTTCGACCCAGGACGTCGAGTTCAACTGGTTCGGCGACCCCTACTACCTGCTGAAGAACGGCTACACCTTCGTCGGCGTCACGGCCCAGACCATCGGGGTCAACTCGCTGAAGAACTTCAACAACGCTCGCTACGGATCCCTGGGACTGAGCGCCGACCCTTCACCTGGCGTCGGTATTCCCGGTCAGCCCGGGTACGTGGCTGCGGATTCCGACCCGCTTTCCTTCGATGTCTTCTCCTCGGTCGTCAAGGCGCTCAAGGGTGGCCGATCCGGTGCTGATCCGCTGGGGGGAATCGTCCCGTCCACGGTCATTGCCTCCGGAGAATCGCAATCCTGCGGCCGGCTCTCGACCCACTACAACAAGATCCAGCCGCTCCACCAGATCGTTGACGCCTACCTGCTCACCGTCTGCAACTCGCAACTTCGCACCGATCGTCCCGAGAAGGCGATCCGGATCATCAGCGAGACCGAAAACCGGATTCCCCGACCGACCTCGACTTATCCTGACACCGACTCGATCCGCCACTGGGAAGTGGCGGCCGCCTCGCATCTCCCGCGGATCGCCTTCGACAACCTGAACGGCGTCTTCTCGCGGGACTTCATCGTCGGGACCGCAGAGTGTGAAAAGTTCCCGCTTTCACGGATTAAATGGCCCTACACGCAAAACGCGGCGATCGATGCGCTGGTCAGGTGGGGCAACGGCGGCGCGGCGCCGATGATCGCTCCTCGAGGCGAGTACCTGCCGGACGACACCCTCGCCCGGGACGAGTACGGGATCGCCAAGGGCGGTATCCGGTATCCGGACGTGACCGTGCCGACCGCCGTCAATGACGGAATCAACGCTCCCGTCCCCGGTGGTCCTCTTTTCTCCGCGTTCTGTGGTCTCTTCGGATCCTCGACCCCATTTACGCCGAAGCGTCTCCACTCGCTCTACTACGACCAGAGTGACTATCTCGAGCAGTACCACGAACACGTTTCCGCACTGGTTCCCACCGGGTTCATCCTCCAGGAAGATGCCGACCGCCTGATGCAGGACGCCAGAGAGTTTGCCCGGCTTCGGCCCTCGTCGCCAAGGGTCATCGGCGGCCGCGTCAACCGCGGCAACTTCCAGCTCCGCTGGATCGGCACCGAAGCGCCCGACACGACCTGGAAGATCGAGCGGGCGCCCGCCTCGAGGCGGAAGCCCTGGTCGAAGGTCAAACCGCGCACCGTACGCGACGGCACGGCCAGCCTGAGGAAGGAACGTCAGGGAACCTTCATCTACCGGGTCCGCAGCACCTCGATTCTTCCGGGCACGAACATCTCACCGCCCGAAACTGTCACCACTCCGCCATCCGCCAACAGCTCGATATCGACCGCCAAGGTCGATCGCACCGGTCCAGTCAAGCCGAGGATCATCCTCAAGGGCAGGAAAGTCAAGGGTGTCTATCGCGGCCCGGTCCGGGTCCGGGTGATCGGCAAACGGGACCGCAAACTTCCCGACGGCACGGCCGGGGTCGGGCTCAAACGAAAGTCCGTCCCGAAACCACGGACGGTTCGCAAAAAGGGTCGCACCGTGATCAAGGTCAGGACCCGCGACAAGCTCGGCAACAAGTCACCGGTCGCCCGGGTAGTTGTGCGGATCAAACGCTGAAGCTAGTCTCACCGAATGACGTGGCATCCAGTCAGGATCGGTCTCGTCTGGGTATTGATCGCTGTCGGTGTGATCCTTGCCTCCTGCGGTGAATCGTCGGACGATTCGGGCGATACGGCCGGTTCCGGGACGACCGCGGCAACCGAAGCCGCGGCGGCAACGAAGGCGCAGGGCCAATCTGAACCGAAACCTCCGCCATCGGCAAAGAAGGGGATCGAGATAGCCGCCGGTGGCTCCCAATTCGGGGAAGTGCTGTTCGATGCCGATGGTCGCGCGCTCTACTACTTCGACAAGGAAAAGACCAGCAAGCCCGAGTGTTACGGAGCCTGCGCCGCGGCCTGGCCGCCTGTCTTCACCAAAGGCCAGCCGGTCGGCAAAGGTGCGGTCAAAGACCAGCTGCTCGGCACGACGAAGCGCAAGGACGGGAAACTCCAGGCCACCTATGACGGTCGACCCCTCTACTACTACGTGGACGAGCCGGCCGGACAGGTCCTCTGCCACAACGTCGACGAGTTCGGTGGGCTCTGGCTGGCAATCCAGCCCGATGGTCAGCCGGTTCCCTGAAGAACCGTCTCACGGAACTCTTCACCTGCGGAGTTTGTAGCCAGACTTGAACATGCGGTAGTTCGCGTAGGTCAGGGCTGCCGTGGCAATCGCGAGAAAGCCGAGTGAAAGCCAGACGCTAATGTCGGTGACCCCGAGGAATCCGTAGCGGATCAGGGAGATCATGTAATAGACCGGGTTGAAGTGGGTGAGCGTCTGGTACGGCGCGGGCAGGAGCGAGGCCTAATAAAACACGCCGCCGAGGAAGATCAGCGGCTGCAGGATGAAGGTCTGGGCAAACGAAACATCGTCGAACTGCTCGGCCCTGACGCCGATCAGAACCCCGAGGCTGGCAAAGAACCAGCCGACCAGGAACAGGGCGGGGAAGAGGATGTACGCATGCTCGACCGGCAGGTCGACCAGCAGGCTGGCGACGATGAAGGTGATCACCGAAATCAGAAGGCCTCTGAGGAAACCACCGAGGGTGAAGGCCAGTAGCAGCTGCCCGGGTGAGGCGGGGGAGGAGAGTTGTTCGTCGATGGCGCCCTGAAACTTCTGCTGGAGAATCGAGGAGGAGTTGTTGGTGAAGGCGTTGATCGCGAAGGCCATCATGATCAGGCCAGGAATCACGAAGACGACATAGTCGACACCGTCGAGGTCCCCGACCCGCGAGCCGAGCGCGGCACCGAAGATCGAGATGTAGAGGAAGGTCTCGAGCAACGGCGCCCCGACCGTCTGCCGCGGAATCTTCAGGAAGCGGTTGACTTCCCGCCTGGTCAGCGAGATGAGCCGCACCATCGAGGGACTCACTGACCCTCCTCCAGGTCGGCGCCGACGTGGGCCCGCGAAAGCTCCTTGCGCCCGACCAGCTCCAGGTACGCATCCTCGAGGCTGTCGACGCCGAAGCGTTCAGCCAGCTCGGCGCTTGAACCCTGGTCGACGATCTCGCCGCCATTGATGAAGGCGATCCTGCTGCAGAGCTGCTCGGCTTCCTCCAGGTAATGGGTGGTCAGCAGGATGGTGGTGCCTTCGAGGTTCACCTGCTTGACGTAATGCCACAACTCCAGCCGCAGTTCCACGTCGACTCCGGCGGTCGGCTCGTCGAGGATCAGCAGGCGCGGCTTGTGCATAAGGGCCCGGGCCAGCACAACCCGGCGCTTCATGCCACCGGAGAGCTCGCGGGTCCGGTTGTTCTTCTTCTCGGTGAGCGAGAACGATTCGAGCAGTTCATCGACCCGCTCGCGACGATCCTTCTTGCCCATCCCGAAGTATCCGCCGTGCAGATCGAGCGTTTCCTCAACGGTCAGGAACCAGTCGAGATTGATCTCCTGGGGCGCCAGACCAACCGCCTCCCTGGCTTCGCGATAGTCATTGACCGCGTCGTGCCCGAAAACGCTTATCGAACCCGAAGTCGGGTTGGCGAGGCCGGTTGAACAGTGGATCAGGGTGGACTTGCCGGCCCCGTTGGGACCGAGCAGTCCGAAGAACTCGCCGTCTGCGATTTCCAGCGAAACCCCCTTCAGGGCTTCGGTTCCGGTGGGATAGCGCTTGACCAGATCGGTGATCTGCAAGGCGGGGGTGTTGGACGCTGCGGGGGACGAAGTCACCAAACAATCTTTAGCAACTAGGGTTCCCCGGGTGACTGAGCGCCATCGACTTGTGAAGGTTCCCGCGTCCTCGGCCAATCTCGGACCGGGCTATGACGTCATGGCTGTCGCCCTGGATCTGCACCTCGAACTCGAAGTCAAGGAATGCGGTGAGTTCTCGGTTTCCTGCGAGGGACTCGACGTTCCGACCGACCGCTCGAACCTGCTGGTCCAGGCTTTCGAGACCCTTCATCCGGCGGACGGGATCTCGTTCCGGATCGGCGGCGAAATCCCCCTGGCCCGCGGAATGGGCTCGAGTGCGGCGGCCATCGTCGCCGGACTGGTCGCCGCGGATCACCTGTTCGAACTGGGGCTCGAACGCCAGGACCTGCTCGAACGGGCAACGGCTCTGGAAGGTCATCCCGACAATGTGGCCGCCGCGATCTGTGGTGGCTTCGTCGTCTGCACCGGCGGCCCGATGCTGACCGCCACGGTGATCGATTCTCCCGAAGGTCTCGAAGGGATCCTGGTGATCCCCGACACCGAGGTGTCGACCAAGCTGGCTCGTGAAGCCATTCCCGAACAGATCCCGATTGCCGATGCGGTTGCCAACACGGCTTCGGCCGCACACCTCGCCCTGGGGCTTAGCCGGGGCGACTTCGACCTGATCTCGATGGGTCTTCACGACCGCCTCCACCAGGAGCGCCGCCGGCATCTCTTTCCGAAGTCAATGGAGATCGTTGAGGCGGCAGGAGAGATGGGAGCAATCGGCGCGACCATTTCCGGGGCCGGACCGACGGTGCTCGTCTGGACCAACTGGCAGGAAACAGGCGGCGTGGTCGAGCAGTTGAGAGAACGATGCTCGGACTGGGCCACCATCAAGCGGGTCGGCTTCAGTCCCCTCGGAGCCGACGTACCCGAACTCTGAGATGGAACTGCTCGTCCAGATAGGCCTGATCGAACTGGCCGTCGGTGGGCTGCTCGGATGGGCGGTGGTCCTTCGCAAGGAGAAACCGGACTTCTTCCATCGGATCGGGCTGAAACAGCCCCGGGCTGTACTCCAGATCCATCTCGATTATGTGCTGATGGGCCTGATCCTGATCGCCCTCGGAACAGTTCTTGACGACCCGCCGCCACTGCTGGCCGGTCTGCTGATTTTCGGCACCGTGATCAACCCCTTGCTCTTCCTGCCTGGCGCATTCGACGCGGCAAACGAGAAGAAGCCCGCCTACCGCGTCCTGGCCGTGATCTCGTTTCTGACGATCTCGGTCGGCCTCGTCTGGGCCGCGATCCTCGGGCCCGGTTTCTGACTAGGACTCGAGCTCGGCGAGCTGGCGTTTGGCTTCTGCCAGGGCCGCCGGGAAGTCAAGGCGTTCGAGTACTTCGACCGTGAGTCGGGCGTAGTCGATCGACTTGCGCTTGCGGTACTCGAAGATAGGCTTGGCGGCACGGGCCGATTCGGGATAGACGATCGATCGTTTGATCACTGTGTCGAAGACGAGGTCGCCGAACTCTTCCCGCATCGTCTCGAGAGTTGTGCGGGCGTGGTTGGTCCGCATATCGGCGATGTTGAGCAACAGTCCGAGCAGTTCGAGGTCCGGGTTGAGGTTTTCCTTCGCCAGCCCGATCACTTCCATCGCCTGTTCGGCGCCTTGCTCGGAGAAGTGCTCGGCCTGGGTCGAGAGAATCGCCCGGTCGGCCGCGACCAGCGCGTTGACTGTCAGCAGTCCGAGCGTGGGCGGGCAGTCGATCAGGATCAGGTCGAAACGGCGTTTGGGCTCCCGCAGCGCGTTCCTCAGAGTCAGCTCCCGGCCGATCTTGCCGGCCAGCATCAGCTCCGCTTCAGCCAGGCCGAGATTGGCGGGGATGACTTCTCCACCACCGGGACCGGTGTGGATCGCGTCAACTGCCCGTTCCTGGCCGGCAAGGACTTCACCGAGGGTGGGGAAGGCGTCGGCCGGGATCCCGAAGTACTCGGAAAGGTTGCCCTGGGGGTCGGCGTCGATCGCCAGAACGGACAGTCCGGCTTTGCTCAGGCCTTCGGAAAGCGACCGGGTCAGTGTGGTCTTCCCGGTACCGCCCTTCTGGGAGAGGATCGCGATGGTCGTGGACACCGGCACACCCTATCGTCGGTCAGGCCGTAGAATCCGCCCCGATGGGTCCCGTATTCACCGAAGTCGACATTGACGTTCCTCGCGAAGAGATCTTCGACTACCTGATGGACTTCGATAGCCGCCCGTATCTTTACGGCGACACAATCAGGAATTTCCGCCTGCTGCGACTCGAGTCGCGTGGCATCGGCGCCGGTGCCAGATGGCAGTTCAAGCGCAAGAAAGTCTGGGCCGACTCGGCAATCACCGCTGCGGAGCCATCCCGCCGGATCTCCGAGCGTGGAACAACCGGCAAGTACAACCGGACCACGAACGGGACCGAATGGGAGCTCGACGAGACTTCGACCGGAGTCACGCGGGTACGGATCTCCTACTGGACCGTGCCGACCGGAATGTCGAAGTTGTTCGACCGGATGCGCGGTGGTGCAGGCTGGCATCGCCGCCGTCTCGACAAGGCAGGACAACGGCTTCGCGAGGCGATCGAGTCGGGTCGCGAGGAAACGGCCGATGTCCCGATTGCCGGCGGCAACCGTCACGCGACCGGCGTCGCCTAGGTGTCTCTCAGCACGTCCCGATAAGGCCGAATAAACTCTCGCACCGATGGAAAGAATCTCGAAGAGCAAATTGTTCCGTGGCCTCGTCCTGGCCTTCGTTGTCGCTATCTCGGGTTTTGCGCTCGCCGCCTGCGGCGCAAGCCACGAGGAGAAGGAAGGCATCGTCGAAGGAGAGCCGGTAGCGCTCGGTGATCTCGAGTACAACGTGCTCTTCACCCGGCCGCTCAACATCAACGATGTCGAGGACGCCGAGTATCTGGTCGGCAAGGAAGAAGCTCCGGCCGAAAAGATGTGGATCGGGGTATTCGTCAAGATTCACAACCTTTCCGAAGACAAGGCTCACCAGATTCCGGAGACCTTCGAGATCGAGACGACCAGCGGCCGCAAGTACCAGAACGTGCCCAGCGAAAGCATCTACGCGCTCCAGCCCGGCCTGACTCTCGAGCCTGAAGCGAACGAACCGGTGGTTGATTCGAGCGCCCAGGTCGGTCCGATCCAGGCTTCGATGCTGCTGTTCCTGATGGATCGCTCCTCGGCCGAGGAACGGCCGGTCAAGCTGATCATCGAAGGCGAAGAAGGTCCCGCAACTGTCGACCTCGACCTCTAGCCCGGGAAGGCTGGAGGATCACCGTCCGGCTCTGGCCGGGCAGGTGATGGCCGGGGTGGGGGCAGCGCTCGCCCTGCTCGGTCCCTTTTCCGACGTGGTGGCCGGCCTCGGCATTGCCGCGCTGATCGTCGGGGTCGTGCTTTCCGCGCCGGCCGGCCGTTATTCCGGGCCGGTGATGGTCGACTGGTGGTCGGTGCTGGCCCTTTCGGCCCTCGCTGTTCTGGTGGGCTTCGGGCTGGGCTTCTGGCTCACCGCTCTTGGCGGCATCGTCTTGACGGTCGGCGCCGTGACCGCACTGGCAGCGGTGTTCTTCGGAACTCCGGCCCGGGCCTAGAGGCCGTCTGAAAGGACTGCGCCGGCGATCGGGGCTGCGATCGTGCCGCCGTCTCCCGACGCGTCGATGATCATCACCGCGACCGCGAGGCGGGGCTTGTCCGAGGGTGCGAACCCGGCGAACCAGGCGTCCTCGATCAGGATGTCTTCACCTTCGGCATCCACTTCGCCGCTGGGACCGACTTCCGCCGTGCCGGTCTTGCCGGCTACCTGGCCTTCGGATATGGCGGCAGCCGGGCCGGTGCCGGATGTCACCACCGAGACCATCAGGTCGGCGACCTGCGAGGCGATCTTCTGGCTGGTCACACGCACCGGGCCCGATTCAGGCTGAAGTTCCGGTTCCCTGGTAATCGGGGTTGGCAGGGAGACACCCTTGTTGGCGATTGCCTGGGCGACACTTGCCATCATCAACGGCGTGGCCTGGACCCGTCCCTGGCCGATCCCTGAGACACCCAGGTCGCTTTCGTATTCATCCGCCTGGGGGACGGTGGAGATCGGCGGATTGACGGCCGCCAGGCCTTCGGCGTTCCAGATCTGGGGGGCCCGGTTGAAACCGAAGAGTTCCGAGGTCTTGGTGAACTGTTCCGGGCCTATCTGTTCGGCCAGAGGTGCAAACACCGAATTGCAGGATTTGGAGAAGGCCTCGGTGAAGGTGCCACCGCAGACTTCCCCGTGAGCGTTCTGGATCATCCGGCCGTCGGCGGGGGCTTCGGTTACGTAGTCATAGGACGAGTCGAGGGTTGCCGCACCGCTCTCGAGGCCGGCAGTGGCGGTAACGATCTTCATCGTCGAGCCGGGTGGCTGAAGCACGGAGTACGCCGATCCGGCCAGGGCCTTCACGAAGCCTTTCTTCGCGTCGAGCACGGCCACACCGCCGGACTGTCCGGCGAGGTTCGTCACGGCGGAATCCTGAAGGGCCGGATTGATAGTGGTCTTGAGCGGCTTGGCCGGAGCCGGTTTACCGCTACCCAGTTCACGGCCTTCGGCCTCGCCGCTGCCGATCGGGGTCGCGAACAGGGTGCCACCAGGGGTTCCGGTGAGGCGACCGTTGAAGGCGAGCTCGAGTCCGCTCACTCCGGTGGTGTCGCCGGGCTCGTATCCGAGAGCCATGCTTTCGAGGCTGGTTTCCTGGTCCTCCGGCGTTCCGGTTACTCCGGTCACGTCGATCATCGCGTCACCGAGCGGGAACTCACGGGCATCGACCGGGCCCTCGGCCATGACCTGCCCGTCGTCAGCGAGGATCTTCGCCCGGTTCGGCAGCTCGGTCGTCCGGGTCAGCTCTTCGTTCAACTCCAGCCCGGGGAAGAGAAGATTGTTCTGCCAGGCGATCCCGTCCGAGCCGAACGTGAACTTGACCGGCTTTTCGATGACTCCGAAAGCCAGAGTGGTGGCCTTGACCGGTACTTCGGCGTTGGTTTCGTCGCCCTCCGCATCTGACGGATCGAGCGACTGCAGAGTGGCCATGGCTTCCGCCGTCTCGTAACGCTGGATGAAGCGGTCGAGCGCGATGCCCTCCCGGGACTTGGTACTCAACATTCCGTACATGGCGTCGAAGTCGCCTTCCTGCCACGCTTCGACGTAGTTTTCTGCGGCGTCACGGTTCGGACTGCCCGGACAACCCTGGACGGCACCCAGAATGAATGCGACCAGCGCAATGCCGACCAGCGGCAGCGCCCTCGTCTTGAGTCTCTTCTGCCGTTCCAGGCGTGAAGGCTGAACG
>JAEYSQ010000068.1 GCA_023434465.1 Actinomycetes bacterium | reverse complement strand
ATGGCAGCTCATGTACCCGCGTACTATCGCGGCCATTTCCCGTCCTGCCTCCTTGCCAGCGCACGGCTGGAGGCTCCTGGCATCCACCCGCTGGACGGCCGTTTGGAGCGCACTGTTGGTGAAGCAGGTTTGTTTGACAGTTTTCTTCCTGGGTGTATAGTGAACTGTATGGTTCAGTATTTGGATTCGGAATCCGGTTCGGTTGTGAGGGCTTTTTCGGCTCTTTCCGATCCGGTTCGGATGGCGATCGTTGACCGGCTCGGTGACGGGTCGGCTTCGATCTCGGAACTGGCGGAACCGGCGGGCATGTCCCTGACCGGGATGAAGAAGCACATCCGCATTCTGGAAGAGGCGAAGTTGGTAGTCACGGAGAAGCGGGGTCGAATCCGCGTCTGTGAGCTCCGCAGCGAGGGGTTCGATGAAGCCGCCTTCTGGCTGGACGAGTTCCGGCGCAAGCGCCATCAGCAACTGAACCGACTTGAGGAACTGATCGAGCAACGCAAGAAGGAGAAGGACAATGAGTGAACTGACCGAGCTGCACAAGACTGTCGTGACGGCACCTGGCGACACCGAGATCAGGACGGAGCGGATCTTCGATGCGCCGCCGGAGCTGATCTTCGAGTGTTACAGCGATCCCGACCTGTTCAGCCAATGGGTCGGCCCGGAGGGCCTAGAAATGGTGGTCGAGGAGTACGACTTCCAGGTCGGGGGAAACTGGCGTTACCTCCAACGTGATCCGGAGGGCAACGAGTACGTCTTCTTTGGTGAGTTCCGGAAGATCGACCCGCCGAACCGCCTCAAGCAGACCTTCAACTTCATCATGGAACCGCAGCCCCCTGCGGCGATCGACGAGATGGACCTGATCCCGATCGAAGGCGGCCAGACCCGGGTCGTCACCGTAACTACTTTCGAGGCGAAGGAATACCGCGACGGAATGCTCCAGTCGGGCATGGAGCAGGGCATGGACGAGGGCTACGCGAAACTCGATCGCTTGCTGGCGGAGCGCAAGGCCGGCTAACCCAGGTCGACCTTTGTCCAGTCGAGGCGTTCCGGGAACTTCGGGAGGTCGTCATCGGGGACCGGGAACCAGGGGGCGGCGTAAGCGGTGAACTGATGGGCCATGGGACGAAGCCCGGGGTCCTCGTTCAGCGCGCCGAGCCGGACCGCAAGAATATCCGGGTTGTCGGGGTGGCTGGTGTAGAGATGGCCGCCGCATTCGCCGCAGAAGAACTTGTTGAAACCGCCGTCACCGGGCTCGTAGCCGGCCACCGATTCTTCGCCGCCGGTTAGCGAGAACGAGCCGGGCCTGGTCAGGCCGGTCGCCGAGACCCCGGTCCCGGTCCGGCGCTGGCAGCGCTTGCAGTAACAGAGCGCGACCCCGATCAGCGGTTCGTTGACCTCGAAGGTCACCTTGCCGCACATGCATTCGCCGGTCAGGTGGCTGGCCGGTTCCAGAGTCTGATCCTGCGCTGAACTCTCCATGTTTAAACCCTAGTCGGGAGGCCCGCTGGCGGGTATGTTCTTGGCGAGGGAATCAATACCGAAGGAGAATCAATGCGGCAGGTGTCTTCGTCCTGGCTTCGTCCGTTCGCACTTCTGGTTGGTCTGGGGGCGCTCCTGCTCGCGCTCCTTGCGATTCCCCTGGCGGGACAGGCCGACGCCGCGAAGCAGCCCAAGGTCACGATCCGCACCACCGAGTACGGGATCCCGAGGATCCTCGCGGACAAGCCCTACGGCCTTGGATACGGCTATGGCTGGGCGATCGCGAGCCAGCAACTCTGCACCCTCGCCGACACCTACACGACGATCCGCGGCGAAAGGTCACGGTACTTCGGCGGTTCGGTCGACGCGCCCAACTTCATCTCGAACCTCGACTCCGATTTCTTCTGGAAGCGGGTTCGGAAGGAAGGCACGGTCCAGAAGATGATGAAACTGCGGCCGCCGAACGGTCCCAAGCCGGTCGTCAAACAGGTCGTCAAGGGCTACGCCGCCGGCTACAACGCCTACCTCAGGAAGACCGGGATCAAGAAACTGCCCGACCCGAGGTGCCGCGGCAAGGCCTGGGTCAAGCCCGTATCCGTGCTCGACGTCTACATGCGCTTCTACCAGCTGCTCGGCTACGGCTCGACCGACCCCTCGATGGACGGGATCGCGCAGGCCCAGCCGCCGGCCGAGTTCATGAAAGCGAACTTGCCCGATCCGGAAGAGATCACTGCCGATGATTTCGGCCCCGATTTCGGCAACTTCACCGGTGGTCTCGGTTCGAACGCGGTAGCGATCGGCAAGGCCGGCTCCCAGGGCGGCAAGGGTCTCCTGCTCGGAAACCCGCACTTTCCCTGGCACGGCTCGCAACGCTTCTTCGAGGCGCAGCTGACCGTCCCGGGCATGGTCAACGTCTCCGGCGCGAGCCTGCTGGGTGTGCCGGTGATCCTGATCGGACACACCCGCAAGATGGCCTGGAGCCACACGGTCTCGACGGCCCGCCGCTTCATCCTCTTCCAGGAGACCCTCGACCCGACTGATCCGACCCGGTACATCGTCGACGGACAATCGAAGCCGATGAAGCGAACCACGGTGACCGTTCAGGTCAAGGGTGGTCCTGCCCAGAAGCGGACCCTCTACTCGACCGAGCACGGTTACATGACCAACTCGGTCCAGGGATCACCGCTGTTCGGCTGGAGCAACGCCGTCGGCTACTCCCTCTACGACGCGAACGCCGGCAATTTCCGGATGCTCAATCACTTCTATGACATCAACCGGGCCCAGAGTTCGCCGAAGGTGTTGAAGATCCTCAGGAAATACCAGGCGATTCCGTGGGTCAACACGATCGCCAACGACTCGAAGGGCCGCGCCCTCTACGCCGACATCGGAGCGGTGCCGGACGCATCCGACGAGCGGGTCGCGCAGTGCAACACGGGCCTCGGGGCGGTCGCCTGGCCAGCTTTCCGGCTGGCTGTCTTCGATGGGTCAAACGGGGACTGCGACATGAGCAGGAGAGTCAGGGGCTCGGCCGGACCGGGACTTCTGCCGGCCAGCGAGATGCCGTTCCAGATGCGGTCTGATTACGTCGAAAACTCGAACGACTCGTACTGGCTCAGCAACGTGAAGAAGCCGCTCGAGGGGTTCGACCGGATCATCGGCGAGGAACGGATCGCCCAGTCCGAACGGACCAGGCTCGCACACAAGATGATCAACGAGACCCTCGACGGCGGCAAGTTCAACCTCGGCAAGCTGAAGGCGATGCTCTACAACAACCGGGTCGAGTCGGCCGAGCTGCTGCTCGACCAGGTCGTCGCGTACTGCAACGCGAATCCGGTCGTGGTCGGCACCGGCGGGCCACAGAACACGGCCGAAGCCTGCGATGCCCTCGAAGGCTGGAACGCGCGCAACAACCTCAACTCGACCGGCGGTCTGTTCTTCCAGCGTTTCGCCGAAAGGCTCTACACCGGCTCGACCGGACCGGTCTACTCGACCCCGTTCGACTTCACTGACCCGGTCGGCACGCCGAGCGGGCTCAACACCCTGAACGTCGACCTGCCGATCGCCCTGGCCGACACGATCGACGAGTTCGCAAGCCAGGAAATCCCGCTCACCGCCACGCGGCGCGACTACCAGACCGTGACCCGGCAGGGCCGAAAGATCCCGATCCCGGCAGGTGACTTCGAGCCGTACGGTTCGTTCAACCCGGTCTGGGGTCCCTGGGTTCCGGGCAAGGGGATCACCGAGATCGAAACCGGGTCGAGCTTCATCCAGGCGGTTCACCTGACCGGGGCGAAGTGCCCGAGGGCGAGCATGATCCTGACCTACTCTCAGTCGGAGAATCCGAGGTCGAAGCACCTGGCCGACCAGACCAGGCTCTACTCAAAGAAGCGCTGGGCTCTAGACCGCTTCTGCCCGGGCCAGCAGAAGAAGTCGCCCGGTCTCAAGGTGAAACGCTTCGCCGGCGGAGCGAAAGCCGAACGGCGCGGTTTCTGAGTCCAGAAGCGATCGGCCGGGCGGGGCCCGCCCCTGAGGTCCCGCCCGACTGACCGTGGAGCGTTTCGGGTATCAACCGGCCATGGACCGGGATTCACTGATCGGTCAGTTGGCCCGCGAAGTGAGCGACCGGCGAGTGCTGGATGCGATTGCCGCGGTCCCTCGCGAACTGTTCGTTCCCGAGCCCGAACGAGAGATTGCCTGGGAAAACCGACCCCTGCCGATCGGGGAGGGCCAGACCATCTCCCAACCCCTGGTCGTCGCGACGATGTGCGAACTGCTCTCGCCCGGACCGAATGACCTGGTTCTTGACGTGGGGGGTGGGTCGGGCTATCACGCGGCGGTGCTCGCACGGCTGGCTGGCCGCGTCGTTTCACTCGAGCGCCAGTCGAGTCTGGTCGAGGCCGCGCGGGAGGCACTGGCCAGAGCCGGGGCCGAGAACGTCGAGGTGATCGAGGCCGACGGTT
This sequence comes from Actinomycetes bacterium, assembly GCA_023434465.1. Taxonomy (GTDB): domain Bacteria; phylum Actinomycetota; class Thermoleophilia; order Solirubrobacterales; family 70-9; genus 67-14. Next base: position 5,380 of record JAEYSQ010000068.1, on the reverse strand, counting down.
CACTCGGCTGGCCTCCGCAAGCACCGTTCGACCGGATCAACGTCGCTGCGGCGGCCCGGGGCGAGGTGCCAGGGGCGCTCCTCGAGCAGCTGGCGGAAGGCGGTCGGATGGTCATTCCGGTTGGACGGACGCAGCAACGGCTCGAACTATGGCGTCGGGTTCACGGGAAGTACTCGCGAGAGCGCCTGGTGCCGGTCGCCTTCGTTCCCCTGATCGAAGACGACGCCTGAACTCTAGGATCAGGTGATGGCCAGGGCCACCACGGTTTTCGAAAAACAGGCCGCGACCTATCGGGGTCCGCGTGAGAAGCTGATTCCGCAGTTCGACCGCTTCTACGGGATGGTTCCCGAGGCGGTGGGTCTGGTCCGGCCGCAGCCGGGCCGGGAATCGGAGCAACTACGGATACTCGACCTCGGGGCCGGCACCGGGCTGCTCTCGACTGTGGTCGCGGACCATTTTCCCGATGCCGGTTTCACCCTTTTCGATTCCTCGCCGCGCATGCTCGAGCAGGCGCAAGAGATCCTGGGGAAAAGGGCGCGGACCCTGACCGGCGACATGTACGAGGGGATCCCGTCCGGTCCCTGGGACGCGGTTATCTCGGCCCTGGCGATTCATCACATGACCGACGACGGCAAGCGGTCGGTCTACGAGTGGGTTTTCGAGGAGCTACGACCGGGAGGCATCTTCGTCAACGCCGAACACATCCTCGGGGAGACCCCGGCGCTCCAGGAGCATTACGCCGAGTGGCACCGTCGCCAGGCTTTCGAGAAGGGGTTGACCGACGCGGAGTGGAAAGACACGGTCGAGCGGATGAGCCACGACCATCTCGCACCGCTCTCGACCCAGCTCGGCTGGCTGGAGGAAATCGGCTTCACTGACGTGGACTGCTTGTTCAAGGACCACGGCTTCGCGGTGTTCTTCGGCCGCCGGTCCTGATGCCCGCCCGGAAACGACGGCGGGATCAGCCTCCGGTTTCCCTCTTCGCGGCAGGCTCGACGCCGAGCTCGGTCAGTTTCTTTTCGAACTCGAGGATGCGGCCGGTGTCGACGTAGAAATCGCGTTGCTCGGTCACCTTGCCCCACCTGGTGCGGACCATGATCATGGTTTGGTTGGAGTAGAGCTCCTCGCCGTCGGCGCCGACTGACCGATCATCGAACTGCGCGACCGCGGTCATCGACCAGGGCGGACCAGAAGTCCAGAGGTCCTTGATTTCACCGGTCAACCCGGCGCCGACGAAATCCTTGAGGAAGGTCTCGATCTGGTCTCGGCCGCGGTGCTCACCGGCCCAGCGATGGTCGGCGTCATTGAAGTGCAGAACGGCATCTTCGGCGAATCCGTCGAGCAGCGGTCCGTAGTCGCCCTGGTTGAGGGCTTCGACGCTACTGCGGAACTGCTTCAGGAGTAATTGCCGGGTGAGAGTCTGGAACCCGAAGGCGAGGCCGGCTCCGGCTAGCAGCAGTTTCAAGCGGGACATTGGTTCCTTTCTGGGGAGCCCGACCAAACTATCGAACGGTCGCCGGCGTTCCAACTGGTAGAACCCCGCCATGAGTTCACCCCGTCCCGCCACCGTCTCGACCAGGGTTCACGACGCGTTGCGGCGGAGAATTCTCGAGGGGGATCTCACTCCGGGTGACCGGATTCCTTCGGAACGGGTTCTGGCTGAGGAGTTCGGCGTGAACCGTCACGCCGTGCGCGAGGCCTTGAAGCGACTTGAACAGGCGGGTCTGGTCCTGATCACCCATGGTGGCGCGACCCGGGTACTCGACTGGCGCGACTCCGGGGGTCTTGAGGTTCTGCTCGACCTCGGTGGCGATCCGGTGGACCCTCCGGCCGAGATCGTTCGCTCGGTTCTCGAGATGCGCGCCTCGATCGGGGTGGACGCCGCCCGGCTCTGCGCCGACCGTGCAAGCGAAGCTCAGCGAGCGACGGTTGAGCAGCTGGGGGAGAGGGCGGCGGCACTGGTCGGCTCCGGCGATGACGCGATGCTCGACCAGTCCTATGCCGAGTTCTGGCTGGCAGTGGTTGACGGCTCCGGCAACATCGCCTACCGGCTCTCCCTGAACTCCCTGCTCGCGGCGATGCTCACCTTCGGTGATGTTGCCAGCCAGGTCCGTCCGGCAAACGGGGAATTAATCGCACGACTCGGTCGGTCGATCGGTGCTGGCGATCCGGAAACAGCAATCGAGGCGGCCGTTCACCTGCTGCGGGCCGACATCGAACGCGCAACCTGATTCGACTTCCGGAACCGGTTGCAGAAATCGAGCCCAACTGGTATAACCAGTTGAGCGATGGGCGACCTGATCATCTATGCGATCCCGTTCTTCTTCCTCGCGATGGGGCTGGAGTACCTCACTCTGCGCCACGCCGCTCATGACCACGACCACGGTCAAGGAGACGAGCCCGGTCAAGCGCAGGCCGATGCCAGTCAAGCGCCGGTCGGCTTCGAAGCGAAGGACACGGCGACCAGCCTCAGCATGGGACTCGGGCACCTTTTCATCGCCGGGGCCTGGAAGCTGGTCGTCCTGGTCATCTACGCGGCGATCTATTCGATCAGCCCGATCCAGCTATCGCCCTCGGACTGGTGGACCTGGGTGCTGCTCTTTTTTGTCGATGACCTCGCTTACTATGCGTTCCATCGCAGCCATCACCGCATCCGTCTCTTCTGGGCGATGCATGTGGTTCATCACTCTTCCGAGCACTACAACTTCTCGACCGCGCTGAGACAGGACTGGTCGCCTTTCAGCTCGATCTTCTTCTGGATGCCGGGCGCGCTCCTCTTCGAACCGTGGATGATCTATCTCGCCTTCTCCTGGAGCCTGCTCTACCAGTTCCTGCTCCACACCGAGGCGGTTCGGAAACTGCCGCGGCCGATCGAGTTCATCTTCAACACGCCCAGTCACCACCGGGTCCACCACGGCTCCCAGGAGCAGTACCTCGACAAGAATTACGGCGGCATTCTGATCATCTGGGACCGCATGTTCGGCAGCTTTGAACCGGAGGAGGAGCGGGTTCGCTACGGCCTGACCAAGAACATCGAGACTTTTCACCCGGTCAAGGTCGCCTACGGCGAATACATGAACATCTGGCGTGATGTCCGAGCCGCAGAAAACTGGCGGGACCGCTTCAGCTATGCCTTCAAGGGGCCGGGATGGAAACCGGAGAGCGCCGCCGGGTCAAATCCGGTCGCGGCGAAAACAGGTCACGAGATGAGTGTTGACCAGGCCGGTCGCCTCCATCAGCGCGTACAGGTTGGTCGGACCGACGAACTTGAATCCCCGCGCGCGTAGGTCTTTCGCCAGCGCCGTCGATTCGGGCGAGCTGGTCGGCACCTCCGCTTGGCTTGCCGGCTCGGGTGACTTCAGCGGGGCGAACGACTCGATCAGCCGGACCAGCCCGCCGTCATGCCGCAGCTGGATCGCCGCCGCCGCGTTGTTCCGGGTCGCCTCGATCTTGGCCCGGGCCCGGATGATCCCCGCGTTGCCCATCAGATCCTCGATGTCGGCGTCGCTCAGGCCCGCGCAGTACTCGAGGTCGAAGTCCCGGAAGGCCTCGCGGAAGGCCGGGCGCTTGTTGAGGATGGTCGACCAGCTCAGTCCGGCCTGAAAGGCCTCGAGTGAAAGCCGCTCGAACATCGCGCGCTCGTCGGTGACCGGAGTTCCCCACTCCTCGTCGTGGTAGGTCCGCATCATTTCGCTGCCGTTTGCCCAGCCGCAACGCACCCGTCCGTCGTCCTCGAGTTCATCCATGCTGCCGATTCTTCCAGCCGGGGGAGGTAGGTTGGGCGGTGTGTCACGGCGATTTCTCATCCCGTTGATCGTTTCTTGCGTCTGGATGCCCGCGGCGTCAGCTCTCGCCGCGGCACCCGAGAGGCAGGTGGCGGGGCACTCGGTGCGGGAGCGGGCGATCGTGAGCTGGAAGCAGGGCGCGCGGAAGCCGGAGTTCAAGGTGCTGGTGGTCGGGTCGGTCCACGGTGACGAACGTCAGGGAATGCGGGTGGTCGCCCGTCTGCGCCAGGTGCTTGCTGCCAGAAAGAAGGGTGCCAAAGGCATCGGCTTCTGGACGGTGAAGACGGCCAACCCCGACGGGACAGCCGCCGGGACCAGGAAGAACGCCCGCGGGGTGGACCTTAACCGCAACTTCCCGTTCCGCTGGAACGGAAGCTTGACCGGTGGCTACAACTCCGGTCCGAGACCCGCCTCCGAACCGGAAACGCAGACGATGATGCGACTCTCCCGCCGGGTCGGATTCGACCTCGCGATCTGGTTCCACCAACCCTGGGGTCGCACCCTGGCTCCCTGCAACAAAGACCGGCGCTGGGCCTTCCTCTACGCCCGGCTATCCGGGCTGAGGACCGGCGGCAGTTGCGACCGCGGCCGCTACCCCGGCAGCGCGACCAGCTGGCTGCGAAAGTCGTTCGGCACCACCGCTTTCGTCGTCGAGTTCGGCCCGGGCATCCAATCCCGGCCCGCGATCAGGCGTCACGCCAGAGCGGTAATCCGCCTGGCAAGGCGAATGAGCTAGCGAACACCGCTTAGAAGTAACGGCGCGCACCCGGAGTCGGCCTGGGTGGGGCCTCGACCCGAAATATTCAACCGTTCAGTTGACAATCCGGAGACTTTCGAATAAGTTCAACCAGATGGTTGAAGAAACGGAAGAAGTCGACCGGGTCTTCCAGGCCCTTTCGAACCGGACCCGCCGGGGGATGCTCCGTCGCCTGAGCCACGGTGAATGTCCGGTTGGGGAACTGGCACGACCAACCGGGATGTCATTCGCAGCGGCCTCCAAACACGTTCAGGTCCTCGAACGGGCCGGCATGGTCAACCGCCGGGTGGAGGGGCGCCAGCACATCTGCTCGCTCAGGCCTGAGCCTCTGAAGGAAGTGAGCGAGTGGCTGGGCTTCTACGAGAAGTTCTGGAGCGAGGGCCTCGATCGCCTCGCGGAAGTACTCGAAGCCGAAGCCGAAGCGGAAGGGGCAGGAAAGTGAGCGTTTCTGGAGAATCGGTACGGCTCGTCAAGGTCGTCGGCGCTCCGGTCGATCGGGTCTATCGGGCATTCATCGACCCGGATGAGCTGGTCCGCTGGATGCACCCCGAGCAGTTCGAGGGAGTCAGCGCCACGAATGACGCCAGGGTCGGCGGGCGCGGCGAACTCACCCACGCCAACCGGGACGGGGAAAAGGTGGTCGGTCGATTCGACTGGGAATACCTGGAGGTAGAGCCAAACCGTCGCCTGGTCATGAACTGGAAGTTCGGCGGTTTCGATGCGGACGCCGACGAAGGCCACCGGTCGCTGATGACCATCGAGCTGCGGGAATCCGGTCCGGATTCGACCGAAGTCACGCTGATCCACGAACGGCTCGGCGAGGCGCCACCCGGCGGAC
>JAEYSQ010000060.1 GCA_023434465.1 Actinomycetes bacterium | reverse complement strand
CGGTTCGTCGAGGAAGATCAGATCAGGGGCGATCACAATGCTGGCCGCGATGTCGATCCGTCGCCTCATGCCGCCCGAGTAGTTCTTGATCTGGCGGTCGGCGGCATCGGAAAGACCGAACGCTTCGAGCAGTTCGGCGGCGCGGTTCCTGGCTCCCGACTTGTCGAAGCCAAGCAGTCTGGCCAGCATGATCAGGTTCTCGGTGCCGGTCAGGTCTTCGTCGACCGAGGCGTACTGGCCGGTCATACTGACCCGGCGACGCACGCTGTCGGCCTCCTTGACGACGTCGTGCCCGAGCACCGTGGCGCTGCCGCCGTCGGGTCTGAGCAGGGTCGCCAGCATTCGGATCGTGGTCGTCTTGCCGGCCCCGTTCGGTCCGAGCAGCCCGAAAACCATGCCGGGTTCAATCCGCAGGTCAACGCCATCGACCGCGCGGTTCTCCCCGAACACCTTGACCAGGCCCTTCGTTTCAATCGCCAGTTGAGTCACCGGGGCACCGTAACAACCCGAACTGCCCGTTTTAGTCCGGTTAACCGAACACTGTGTTCAGGCGCGGCCGAAGACTCCGCGAGTCCAGCGGTCCCGAAGGGCGACCAGGATCGCCACGGCGACCAACAGCAGGACCAGAGAAAGTGTGAGGGCCGCCTCGGGATCGGTCTGCATCGTGATGTAAGTCGCGGTGGGCATGGTCTGCGTGACGCCCGGCAGGTTCCCGGCCAGGGTGATGGTCGCCCCGAACTCACCGAGGGCGCGGGCGAAGCACAGCACCGCCCCGGAGACGACCGCCGGCCGGACGATCGGCAGGATGATCAGCCGAAAGGCCTGGGCCGGCGTCGCCCCCAGATCGAGCGCCACCTCGTCCAGGCTGCGATCGATCGAACGGAGCGCCCCTTCCACTGCGAGCACCAGGAACGGCAGGGCGACGAAGGACTGTGCGATCACCACCGCGGCACCGGTGAAAGGGACCGAGAAACCGGTCAGGTCATGGACCGGGCCGCCGAGTACACCGCGACGGCCGAGCAGCATCAGCAGGGCCACTCCGCCCACGACCGGCGGCAGCACCAGGGGGACGAGGACGAGGGCCCGGACCAGGCGGTAGGCGAAAGTGCTCGGGGAGCGGCCCAGCCAGTCCAGCCACCAGGCCAGCGGGATTCCCAGCAGAAGGCAGACCAGCGTCGCGACCGACGCCGTGCCGAGCGAGATCAGAAGCGCCTCGACCGTCTCCTCGCGAGTGAGGATCTCACCGAGCGAATCCCAGGGGACCCGCAGCACCACCGCCAGCAGCGGCAGAGCAAGAAAGAGGACGGCGAGCGCGGCCGGCCAGCTCAGGGTGAGCGGTGGCCGGGCTTCACGAGTCGCCAAGTTCCCGGATGCGCTGCGGCTCTTCACGGTTTTCGGAATCCCCACTTCCCGAGCTCGGTCGCACCGTTAGCGCTCGTCACGAGGTCGATGAACTCCCTGGCTCCATCCGGGTTCGAGCTTTCCTTGACCAGGACGATCGGGTAGGTGTTGACGACCTCGAACTTCGCCGGCACCGGAATCGAGTCGATGCGGTCCCCGGCGGCGAGAACATCCGAGTGGTAGACCAGCCCGGCATCGACCTCGTCCAGTTCGATCTTGGTCATGACCGATTTCACATCCGGCTCGTAGCTGTCGATCCGGGGGTCGAGCCCCGCCCGTTTGAAGATCTCGGTCGCGGCGCTTCCACAGGGCACCTGGAGGTCGCAGACCGCGAGCTTCAAACCGGGCTCGGTGAAGTCTTCGAGACCGGTGACCTGGCCGGGATTACCCTCCGGCAGGGCGATCTCGAGGACGTTGCCGGCGAAAGCCTGCGGTTCGCCATCGTTCAATCCGGCGGCGACCACCTTTTTCATGTTGGTTTCGTCGGCCGAAGCGAAGACGTCGGCCGGGGCGCCCTGTTGGATCTGTCCGGCGAGATCGGAGCTTGCCGCAAAGCTGAACTCGACCGTGGTGCCTTCGTTATTGGCCTCGAACTGCTCGCCAAGTTCCGTGAAGGCCTCGGTCAGGGAGGCGGCGGCGAACACCGTCACCTTGCCGTCGCCTGAATCCGAATCCTCGGAGCCACAGCCGGCAATGCCAGCGGCCAGGACGGCGCTGGCGAGCACGACCGACAGCCGCGTAAGAGCCGATCTAGGTCGCGATTTCAACGCCGACATTGGTCGCCTTTGCGGTCGCGATGACCGCTCTTCCGACCTCGATCCCGAGTTGCTCGACCGCCTCGGAGCTGATCAGCGAAACCAGCCGGAAGGGTCCGGCCTGGATGTCGACCTGGGCCATTACGCCGTCTGCCTGGACCGCGGTGACTATCCCGCGCATCCGGTTGCGAGCCGAGAAGGTCGCGCCGCCTCCTGCCTCGACCGATGTCGCCGCGGCGATCCCGGCGAGTTCCCGTCCATCGGCGACCTGAACCCCGGAATCACCTTCTCTGAGGGTGAGCCGGCCGTCCGCAGCCCAGCGGCGGATCGTGTCGTCGCTTACTCCCAACAGTGATGCCGCCTCGGCGACCGTGAACTCCGTACCGGCCATGAGGTGAATTTATCAATTCCGCAGATGCGGTGAAAATCCGCTGAATATCACGCATTTGCGGTTCACCGAGCCGCTTTTCCCCTAGAACGCGATTGGGCGGCCTCCGGCGGCCCGGTTCGCTCCGGGCTCGATCCGGATGATCACGTCCTTGTACGCGGGGCAGTTGCTCAACTGGTCGACCGCGCTGCGGTGGACCAGTTCGTTGGCTTCCGGGAAGTACATCGCCGCGCA
>JAEYSQ010000122.1 GCA_023434465.1 Actinomycetes bacterium | reverse complement strand
TCACCGAGGCTGCCGTTTCAACTTTTCGCTGGAACGCTCCACAACTTGACCGCGCGAGTAGGGTTATCTCTACATGTCGCTAACCCGGAATTACGCTCAGATGACCCGTCGATATGCCAAGTACTCGCTCTTTGGAGTGCTGGCCCTGCTGGCCCTTGTGGTCCTCGTTATCGGCAGCAAACCCGAAACCGCCCAGGCGGCCCAGGTCAAGTGTCCCCAGTTCCGGGTGATGCATAACGACAAGATCGGCAACGTCTCGTTTCCGGCCGGCTACTACAATGTCACCCTGCTGAACGGCGACCGGCTGACCTGCCCCAAGTCGACCAAGCTCTTCCAGGAATTCCTGCAGGACTGGGACGGCAAGCTGCGCAAGCCGTGGATCCTCCGCCAGAACGGTGAGAACCGGGTTTTCCGGGCCGGCGCCGGCTCCGACCTCGGCTTCATCGCGACTCCCGCCTCCAAGAGCGGCGGCGGTGGCGGTAATTCGGGTCGCTCATGCCCCGGCTACTTCCGGGTCCTCCACAATGACTCGATCGGCTCCTTCAAGGTTCCGCGAGGCCAGTACCGGCTCACCCTGATCGACCCTTCCAAGCTGAACTGCAACCAGGCAGTCCGGCTCTTCCAGCGTTTCCTGCTCGACTTCGACGGTCGCCTGCCGCGTCCGTGGAAGCTGAATCCGATTCAGGGCATCTTCTACAAGAGCACCGCCGGCCGGACCGGGTTCAAGGTGAACCGTGCCTACGGTCCTTCGCCGAAGCCGAAGCGAAACACCCGGGTCGCCCGCTGCCCCGGCACCTTCCGGGTGCTCCACAACGACCGGATCGGCGCGCTTTATCTGCCGCGCGGCCCGTACTACATCTCGGTGATCAACAATCTGAGCTGCGCCAGGGCTTCGAACCTGTTCCGCCAGTTCCTGCAGCGGACCGACGGTCGTCTGCCCGCGCCGTGGAGATTGAACGTGGCCCAGGCCAAGTTCAACACCGGCGCCAAGGGCCCCGCCTTCCGCGTCCAGAAGGCCTAGCCAAGGAATCGAGATCCGGAGAGTTGGTCATATGGTCCAACTTTCCGGATCTCGATGAATTGTCGGATTAGCCCTTTGCGGGTCCGGGTCCGGCCCGCTCGCCGACCCTGACCGTGGCGCTCCGGCCGAGCACTTCACCCTCGGCGTCGAGCGCTTCAACCGCGACCAGCCGCTCGGCGGGTCCGGCTTCGATCCTGGTTTCGAACCCGCTTTTCGGTTCGACCGTGACCTCTGCCAGTTCGTCCTCGTCTGATCCGCTCAGAACGCGCCACTCTTCGACTTCGGTGGCTCCGTTCCAGCTGACCCAGATGGTGGCACCGTTTCCGGACTTTCGGGTTGCGACCGCGGGACGATCGAGCGGCTTGCCGGTCCAGTCACCCCGGTAGGTCCGGTAGGACGAGTTCCGCGCGTAGTAGGTCCCGTTCAACAGCACCTTGCCGTTCTGCGTGAACTCGGTGAACCAGGGCTGGGAGCCCCAGCCGACCAGTCGGTTGCCATCCGGAAGGACCTGCATGTTGCCCTGACTCGGAGCGAGCAGTCGGTCCGGGTGGACGTACGGCTGATCGGCCAGCTCGGCGGTCATGTTCTCTTCATCGAGCTCGAGCACCAGGCCCCGCGAGTGGTCGTAGGTCGGTTCGCCGAAATAGTTGGCGGCGTTGTCGTAGATCGAGATCGTGCCGTCCGGCTGACGCAGCGCATCGTGCTGCCAGGAGAAGTCGGTCCCCTCGCCCATCTCGAAATCGGATCGCTTGCCGCCAAGTCGCCAGATGATCTCGCCGGTGTCCTTGTCGACCTTGACCACGCTGAACGTGTTGCGACCGGACATCAGGATGTTGCCATCGTCGTCTTCCTCGATCGAGTTGATGTGGAAGTAGTCGAAAGCCTCGGTCGGTGACTTCGGGAAAGCGATGTTCGTCTCGTTCAGGCCGACGTTGCCGAGGCTGTGCCACTCCCAGACGACCTCGCCTGTTTCGATGTCAATCTCCTGAGCGATCGAGTCGAGGACAGCGCCTTCCTTCGGGCCACCCCACTTCGAGAGATCCATTTTCACGGTTCGGTAGATCGTCGCGTATGCGGTGTCGCGATCGGACAGTTTGAACTCATGCAGGTCGCCCTTGTAGCCGTTCCCGGCCCGGACCAGCTTGACATCCTGGTACTCCTCGTCGGCGATCACGAAGTTGCCTTCGGTGTATCCGCCCGCGTTGAACGGACCTTGCCACCAGGTGATCACCGGTTCGCCGTTCAACGTCTGGGGTCGGAAGTCGGCGGCCTCGGTGCTGGGCCGGAAGTAGACCAGCTCACCGCTGTTGTCGATGATCATCGGACCGTCGACCTTCGGTGAGATGAAGAGGTAGTTGTCCTCGACCGCATCGCTCGCCGGCTTGGTGATCTTTACCACCGGTGGCTTCAGGTCGGGCCTTGAGCGGAAGTTCTGGTGTTCGATTATCCGGCTCTCGGGCGGCAGAACCCGCGGCGGCAGGGCGGCGTCGGTGCGGAAGGAAGCCACCTCGAAGGTGTACTCCTTGCCGTCGGCTCCGTTGATGTCGCGGTCGGTCGTGACCGTTACTTCCTCCTGCGGCGTGAACGGATCGTCGGGGACGAAACTCACGCCTTCGACCGAGCCGAGTTCTTTCAGCTGGCCCGTGTGTTCTCCGGACATCGATCCGACCACTTTGATCTCGCCCGGGTCGTCGGGATCAAGTCCCACGAGGGCGATGCTCGTATCTTTGGATGCCGTCGGTGTTCCCGGGCTTGGATACGCGTTGATCG
>JAEYSQ010000265.1 GCA_023434465.1 Actinomycetes bacterium | reverse complement strand
GAAAGCCGGCCAGGATCGAAGGAACCCTGACCTGGGTCGGGAGTGATTCGAACGTGCCAGTGATCCCCTTCGTGATCCTCGGCCTGGCTGTGGCGGCCGCGGCCGGTTTCTGGATCGTGCGCCGCCGACGAAATGGTGATCCGGATCCGGATCACGGGGACGCGGCGGAGAAGGAAGCGTGGTGAAACGGCTCCTCGCCGCAACCCTGTTTCTCCTGGCCGGCCTGTGCGGGCTGGCCGGATCCGCTGCAGCGCATGCTGTCCTCGAGGGGTCGAATCCGTCCCGCGGGGAGCGACTAAAGGCCGCTCCGGAACAGGTCAACTTCAGGTTCAACGAGCCGGTCGAGGCGTCGCTCGGGGCGGTCAGGGTCTTCAACACCAATGGCGACGAGGTGCAAAGCGGCGAGCTCGAACGCCCGGGTGACAGCGCCGAGGCGATCGGGGCGAGCCTGCCTCCCGACCTGGCCGACGGGCTATACACGGCGACCTACCATGTCGTTTCGGCCGATGCCCATCCGATCTCGGGCGGGATCACTTTCACCGTAGGAACACCCGAAAAGGGTGGGCAGGCATTCGTCCAGGGCAAGACGATCTCGGAACTGCTGGCCGCGAGTGAAACCGGCAAAGTCACCGAGATCGGTTTCTGGCTGGTCCGGCTGCTCGGCTACCTGGCGATCGCGCTGGCGATCGGCGCGATCGTCTGGATGTCGTTCGTGTTCGGGCGCCTGCGGTCAGCTCCGGCCGATGCCGAGGAAACCATCGTTCGTTTCAGGCGCCTGGTCACCCCGGTTGCGGTGGCCGGGCTGGTCACTTCCCTTGTTGCGATCGTGTTCCAGGGTGCGGTAGGGGCAGGAACCACCTTCTGGGACGCTTTCGGCTCCGGTATCCCCGGTGAGGTGATCGACACCCGGTTCGGGACGATGATGCTGGTCCGGGCGGGCGCCTGGATCGTGATCCTCGGGTCCGTCCTGCTGGCGGCCCGGAGCTTTGCCAAACCGGGCGGCGTGGCGGCTATCGGCCTTCTGGCCTGTGTGACTCTGGCGATCACGCCGGCCCTGGCCGGTCACGCCGGGACCCGCGACCCCGGCTGGCTATTGATTCCGAGTGACATCGTCCACGTCGCCGCGATGGCGGTCTGGACCGGTGGCCTTGCCGCCATGCTCTGGATCCTTCCCGCGACGACGAGACGGATCGAGGACCCGGCCGAACGAACCGGCATGCTCACCGAGGCGACAATCAGGTTTTCGACCGTGGCTCTCGTCTCGATCGCGTTGATCGGCGTGTCCGGAGCGATCCAGGCGATCGTCGACGTCGGTTCGGTCGGCGATCTTTTCTCGACCCAGTTCGGCCGGGCCGTGGCGATCAAGATCGTTCTCTTCGCCGTGCTGATCGGCCTCGGTGCCGCGAACCGGATGCGCGTGATCCCGGGCCTGGTGCGGCGGCTCGATAGATCCGAGTCACCGGGCGAACCCGGCAACCGGCTCCGGCGTCTGCTGCGGATCGAGATTCTGACCGTTTTCGCGGTGCTCGGAGTGACCGCCGCACTGGTCAGCTACCCACCGCCGGACGCGATCACTTCCGGCCCGGATTCGGGTTCGGTCGAAGTCGGGGCCAACCGCCTCGACTACACGGTGGATCCGGCCAGGGTGGGATCCAACGAGGTCCACCTCTACCTGTTCAACGACCGGACCGGCGCCCCGGTGCCGGTGATCGATATGGACGTCTCTTTCTCGTTGCCGGGCCGGGAGATCGCCCCGATCGATGCTGACAGCCGCCGGGTGGGCGGGGGACATTTCGTCGTGCCCTCGGCGATGCTCGGAGTCAAGGGCGAGTGGCAGGCAAACGTGGCGATTCGCCTCTCCCGGTTCGACGAGCCGGTCGCCACCTTCGGAGTGGAGATCAAATGAGCGGCTGGCTGCCTGGATTCCTGCTCGCGCTGATCCCCCTTCTGGTCCTGGTCGGGCTGCTTGTCGGCGGCCGCTACCCCGGCGAGGCCGTCCTGGACGAGTTCCGCCGGGTGATCACCCGGGCTTTCGCAAACCGGCGCGCCGGTCCACGACTTTGGTCACCGTCTCCCGCCACTCCCGGTCGCATCCGCGGCGGGCGGCTGATCGGGAGTTCGCTCGCGAGCCGCGGGCCTCCACTTCACATCCCGGCCCCACAGATACATCCGATGTGAAGCAGGCAGCGGGAAAGCTGCCCGAAAGGAAAACCATGACCTACAAGAAAACGATCGTGCCGGTTCTGCTGGTCCTGATCGCCGTCGCCTTCCCGGCCACGGCGGCCGCTCACGTCTCGGTGTCGCCCGAGGAAGCTCCGGCCGAGGGTTACGCGATGCTGAGTTTCACCGTGCCGCATGGCTGCGACGCGGCGGCGACCAACCGTCTCCGGATCAAGATGCCTCCCCAGGTGGTTTCCGCCACCCCGGGCGTGGTCTCCGGCTGGAAGATAGATACGGTCGAAGGCAAGCTTCCGCGGCCGAGCGAGATGCACGGCGAGACGGTGACCGAGGGTGTGCGTGAAATCACCTGGACCGGTGGTCCGCTACCTGACGGTCAGCTCGAGCAGTTCCCGCTCAGCGTCGCCTTCGCGGGCGAAGAGGGCGAGACGGCCGAGTTCAAGGTGCTGCAGAGCTGCGTGAACGGCGCGGAAACCGCCTGGATCCAGTCGACCCCTGCCGGCGGTGAGGAACCTGAGCACCCGGCTCCGGCGGTCACGTTCGGCCAGGCAACCGAAACGGCTTCGGCCGCGGATGCCGATCAGAACGAATCGGGAGACGGACTCTCGATCGCCGCCCTGATCGTCGGCGCGCTGGGTCTCCTCGTCGGTTCCACAGCTCTGGTCAAGAGCCGCAGGAAGTAGCCTGATCGCATGAACAGGGTCAGAAATCTGCTCGTGATTCTGGCTGCGCTTCTGGCCGTCCCGGTTTTCGCCGGGACGGCCACGGCGCATGTCGAGATGACTCCCTCGAAGGCCCCGGCCGGCAAGCCGGTCGACCTCCAATTCCAGATCGGTCACGGCTGCGAAGGCAAGCCGACCATCGCTCTCGTGGTCGAGCTCCCGAAAGAGGCGAGTGAAGTCAAGCCAGCGACGATCGACGGGTGGAAGTCAACCGTCAATGCGAAAACGATCACCTGGTCGGGAGGATCGCTGCCGGATCACCACGAACAGGCATTTCCCTTCCGGGCAACCCTCAGCGGCAAGAAAGGCGACCGCGTGATGTTCAAGGCCGTTCAGGACTGCGGATCGGTTTCGACTGCCTGGATCCAACCCGCGAGCGGTGGCACCGAGCCCGAGCATCCGGCCCCGGCCGTAACCCTCAGCTCGAGCGCGGCCGCTCCGGTCGCCGAGTCCGAAGCCGGGAAAGACCAGGTGGCCGAGGAGGACGCTGCGATAACTGGTGATCCGACGGCGACCGCGGCCGACTCGGGAGATGATTCCGCCGGTGACGACGGAGGCAGCGGCAAGTCGCTGCTTCTGATCATCGTCGCCGGTCTGGCGATCGGCACGATTGCCGGTCTCGTGGTTCGCGCTCGCCGCGAGCGACGGTAGGCGGGGAAATCACCGGGGTCTTCTTCGGCGGCCGGCCGGCCGCCGGCCCCGGTTCTCCAGCCGGTCTCGGCTCGATTCCCTGGAAGAAACCTGTCGCATGCCGCGAACCTGCGAGTAAAGGATCTCTTCGGCGCAGCGCTGATGCCAGTGCGAGTGCTCGGTTCCACCGTACTTGCCCACGTACTGGACCACGACATGCTCGTCCCCGATCTGGATTTCCCCGCGGCAACCCAGGCAGTTGTAGAACTTCTGGGAGATCGAGCGGATGATCCAGATCTCGTCACCCTCGTCGGTCATCCCGGTGAGCGATGTCTTGCGATTGGGAAGTCCGGAGAATCTGGTCAAAATCCCTGCTCTTGGAGCGTATTTGAAGGGAAACGGGGGGTGGGGGCGAATCTGATCGGCGTGAGCACAGTGACCGCCGACACCAAGACCCTGTCAACTTACATCCAGGATCGGATCGACGAGTTTTCCCGCTCCCAGAAGGATGTTGCGCGCTACATCGTCGACCATCTCGACGAAGCTGCTTTCCTCACCGCGGAGGAGCTGGCCCGCCGGGCCGGGACTTCTTCCTCGACGGTTGTCCGTTTCTCCCAGGCTCTCGGGTTCGAGGGCTATCCGGAGCTTCAGGCCTCGGCGATCGAGGAGTATCGGGCCACGGTCGGCGGCGACGAGGGAGCGGGGGGCCGCATGCTCTTCTCCTTCGATCATTCCGAGTTTGAAGCCTCGCTCGGCACCGATCACGCCAACCTCGAGGAAACTGCCCGCAAGCTGGACCAGAGCCAGATCGACGAGGCGGTCGCCGCGCTCTCCGGGGCCAGCCAGGTAGTGATCGTCGGCACCGACCAGATGGCTTTCTTCGCCAGCTATCTTCGCCACACGCTCAGCCTGCTCGACATCCGGGCCGAGATCGTCACTTCAACCGCCGGCCCTTCGTTGCAGCGGCTCGGCCGGGTCGACGAGGACACGCTACTGATCACTCTCTCGTCGGGGCGTTCCCACGCGTTGCTCGCCCGGGCAATGAAACTGGCCGGTCACCGCGGCGCCCGTACCCTGGCGATCGCCGACGCGACACTCTCGGACGCGGTCAAGAAGGCCGACATGAGCCTTTACTTCTCTTCCAACAGTCCCTCGTTTCTGCGTTCGAACACGGCTCTCATGGCTTTGGTCCACGCCCTCGCCTATGGCGTCTATTCGCTGACCGAGGAAGCGCAAAGCGACCGCATTCGGGCCTACAAGCTGAAGTAGTCAGGCCGGGCAACCGGCCCGGCCCGACCAAACCCACCGAGCGCCCGTTGCCGCACCCGGCGACGGTGCCTCCGATGGTCTGCTCTCTCTATATTTGAGGGGATGGCTGAAGAATCGACTTTCCGAGTTAAGACGGGCCTGGCAGAGATGCTGAAGGGCGGCGTGATCATGGACGTGGTCGACGCCGATCAGGCGAAGATCGCCGAGGACGCGGGGGCCTGCGCGGTAATGGCGCTCGAGCGAGTGCCGGCCGACATCCGCAGGGACGGCGGCGTGGCCCGCATGTCGAACCCGAAGATGATCAAGGAGATCCAGGATTCGGTTTCGATCCCGGTCATGGCCAAGGTACGGATCGGTCATTTCGTCGAGGCCCAGGTTCTGCAGTCGCTCTCGATCGACTTCATCGACGAGTCCGAGGTACTGACTCCGGCCGACGAGGCCAACCACGTCGACAAGTTCGAGTTCGACGCGCCGTTCGTTTGCGGCGCGACCAACCTCGGTGAGGCGCTGCGCCGGATCGGCGAGGGTGCGGCGATGATCCGCTCGAAGGGCGAGGCCGGGACCGGCAACGTGGTCGAAGCGGTCCGTCACATGCGTGAGATCGTCGGCGGAATCAAGCGCCTGACCACGCTCAGCTCGACCGAACTGCCGACCGCCGCCAAGGAGCTTCAGGCGCCGGTGGAGTTGGTTCGCGAGGTAGCGACCAGCGGTTGGCTGCCGGTCCCCGTGTTCTGTGCCGGTGGCATCGCGACCCCCGCCGACGCCGCGCTGATGATGCAGCTCGGCGCGGAAGGAAACTTCGTCGGCTCCGGGATCTTCAAATCAGACGATCCGGAACGGCGTGCCAAGGCGATCGTCGAGGCGACCACGCACTTCAACGATCCCGACCGGATCGCCGCTGCTTCCGAGCAGCTCGGCGAGGCGATGCCTGGCATCGAGATGGCCGCCCTCGGCGAGGATGGTCGCCTTGCCGGACGCGGCTGGTAACGAAACGGGCGGGTCTCAGGTCAAGCCGCGGATCGGCGTCCTGGCTGTCCAGGGGGGCTTCCAGCGGCACCTTGAACACCTTGAAGAAGCCGGTGCCGAACCGGTTGAAGTCCGGCTGCCCGCCGACCTCGAGGATCTCGACGGCCTGATCCTGCCCGGTGGCGAAAGCACCACCATCGTGATGGGTATCGAGAACGCCGGGCTGGCACCGGGAATCCGGGCTCATCATGAGTCCGGGCGACCCGTGCTCGGCACCTGTGCCGGCATGATCGTGGCCGGTCGCGAGCACCTCGGCCTGCTTGACATCACGACCAGGCGAAACGCCTTCGGCCGGCAACTGGCCAGCTTCGAGGACGACATCGAGGTCGAGGGAATAGTCGACGGAACGATCCGCGCGGTGTTCATCCGCGCCCCGTGGGTCGAAACAACGGGCGAGGAAGTCAAGGTTCTTTCAGAGGTCCGCGGTCACCCGGTTGCCGTGAGTCAGGGCAACGTCACCGCGATCTCATTCCACCCCGAACTCACCCCGGACAACCGCATCCACAAGTGGTTCGTGGGGGTCTGCTCGACCTGAGCCCACCAGCGGGGCGAAGCTCGCCGACTCTCTTTAGTTATTCGGCAGCGGCGACCCCGCCGCAATAAAGAACCAGGCGAGGAAGGCGATGAAGGCGATCACGACCGAGCCGATGATCACGACCTCGATCAGGGACGGCGGGTCACCTGACTTCTCGCTGTCCCGGAGGCTCTTCATCCAGCCCATTCGGATCGGACCGACGTCACGGGCACCGGTCAGGCGAATGTAGATCTCGTTCAGCCGGCCAAGGATCCAGGCGACCAGCAGAATCGAGGCGATCGCCCCGAAAAGGACGATCAGGTACGGCCCCAGGCTCGGAAACTGGCTGTTGGCAAACTGGGATCCGACCCAGAGCCAGACCAGCGGAATCACCGACCACAGGGAGAGCGCCGCAAGCAACATTACGGCCGCGACAGCTCCCGCCGCGAAGGTCCTGCTCGCTTTGTGTTTCCCCTCGGGAATCATCGTTTGGCTCAGTTCATAGAATCACACCATGTCCGGTCACTCGAAATGGTCTTCGATCAAACACAAGAAAGGCGCTGCCGACGCCAAGCGCGGCAAGCTCTTCACCAAGCTCGCCCGGGCGATCACCATCGCCGCCCGTGAAGGGGGCGGTGACCCCGACGGGAACCCGGCCCTGGCCACAGCGATCCAGAAGGCGCGAGCGCAGTCGATGCCCAAGTCCAACATCGAGAAGGCGATCGACCGTGGAACCGGTGAAGGCGATGATGCTGTCGTCGTCGAACGGATCCAGTTCGAAGGGTACGGTCCCGGGGGCGCGGCGATCCTCGTCGATGCGCTGACCGACAACCGGAACCGGACCAGTGCCGAAGTGCGTCACGCCTTCACCAAGCACGGCGGCAGCCTCGGCGAGCCCGGTTCGGTCGCCTGGATGTTCGAAACCTTCGGCGTGGTCGTCGTCGATGGCGAGGCGAACAGCGAAGATGACCTGATGGGCGCGATCGACGCCGGCGCCAGCGACGTGGTCGAGGAAGATGGCAAGCTCCGCGTGCTGGCCGAGCCGACCGATTTGACCGCCGTCAAACAGGCGATCGAAGCTGACTCGATCGTGATCGAGTCAGCTGGTCTCGAAGTGATCCCGAAGAACACGGTCGAGGTCGAAGAGGCGGACGCCGGAACCCTGATCAAGCTGCTCGACGCGATCGAGGACCAGGACGACGTCAACGACGTCCACGCCAACTTCGACATTTCCGAAGAGATCCTCGAAAAACTCGCGTAGTACTGCCACGCGGCGCCACCCACCAGCCGTGGTCACGCCGTGGGGTCGGGCGGGCATCCCCGGGAAGCGGCAAACACCTCGGCCGGCATTCAGCTTCCCTCCGTCTGAGTATCCCGGTGACGTTGCGTTGCGCCGTGGGTCGGGTGGGCATCCCCGGGAAGCGGCAAACACCTCGGTCGGCATTCAGCCTCCCTCCGCCTGAGTATCCCGG
>JAEYSQ010000261.1 GCA_023434465.1 Actinomycetes bacterium | reverse complement strand
CGACGCCGTACTCGATGTAGTCGAGGGTTTCGGGGCGGTGGGCGTCGGTGTTGATCACGATCCCGACTCCGGCTTCGGCCGCCATCCGGGCGTGGATCTCGTTCATGTCCCGGCGGCGCGGATTCGAATTGATCTCGATCAGCGTGCCGTGCTCCGCTGCCGCGGCGATCACCCGCTCCATGTTCAGCGGATAGGGATCGCGCCGGTTGATCAGGCGCCCGGTCGGGTGGCCGATGCAGTCGACGAGCGGGTTCTCGATCGCGGTGATCATGCGACCGGTGTTTCTGTCTTCCTCGTCGCTGAACGCGGTGTGGATCGAGGCGATCACCCAGTCCAGGGCTTCCAGCAGGTCATCCTCGTAATCGACCGATCCGTCCGGATGGATGTTCACCTCGGAACCGGAGAGCAGGCGGATGTCGTGGCCGGCCCCGTTGAACTCGTTGACCTCCTCGATCCGCTCCCACAGGCGGCCGGCCTCGACGTTGTTGCCGAATCCATGTGATTCGGAGTGGTCGGTGATCGCCAGGTACTCGTAACCGAGGGCTTCGGCCGCTGCCGCCATTTCTTCCATCGTCGCCACACCGTCCGAGAGCGTCGTGTGGGAGTGAAGGTCCCCCTTGATCTGGTTGCGCTCGATCAGTTCCGGCAGCTCTCCCTTTTCGGCGGCGTCGAGTTCACCCCGGTTCTCGCGGAGTTCGGGAACGATGTACTGGTAGCCGAGCCGCTCGTAGATCTCCTGCTCGGTGGCGAACAGTTCGGTTTGACCGGTCTCGTCGTCCTTGACCCCGTTTTCGGAAACGTGGAGGCCCTGGGCAACCGCCCGTTCGCGCAGCTCGGCGTTGTGGGCTCCAGACCCGGAGAAATGCTGAAGCAGGTTGCCAAAGGCATCCGGTTCGACGATCCGGACGTCGACCCCGATCCCGGAATTGGTGGTCAGCCTGACGCCGGTGGCATTCGGGTTGCCATGTTCGGCGACCAGCTCGTTTGCGGCGATCGCGGCGGCCAGCTCTTGCGGGGAACTGGAGGTCGCGATCAGGTCGATGTCCTTGCAGGTCTCGGTCAACCGGCGAACCGAGCCGGCGATCTCGGCCCGCTCGCAGTTCTCGTCCTGGCGCAGCGCCTCGACGAGTTGCTCCGCGGTGGGCCGGATCTCGTCGAGCCGGAGTCGCGTCGGGCCTTCGGGTTCAGCTTCGAGACGGTCGAGCCCGGCCAGGATTTTCTCCTCGACCTTGGGTCCGAGACCTTTCAGCGTCCGCACCTTCTCCGCTTCGGCGGCGGCACGGAGGTCTTCCGGGCCGGTCACCTCGAGTTCATCGTGGAGACGCCGGACGGTCTTCGGGCCGAGCCCGGGAATGCGGCTGATCTCCAGCAGACCGACCGGGATCTTCTCCTTCAGCTTCGCCGCAGCCGGGATTTCGCCGGTCTCGATCAGGGCGACGATCTTCTCCTCAAGCGTCTTGCCGACCCCGGGCAGCTCGGTGACCGATCCGTTGCGGGCCATCTCCTCAACCGACCGTCCCTCGTTCTTGATCGTCCGGGCCGAATTGGTGTAGGCCAGTACCCGGTACTGGTCGGCGCCATCGAGCTGGTAGAGGACGGCGAGCTCTTCAAGCGCTTCCGCGATCTGCGCGTTGGTCATACCCGCAAACTACCTGCCGCCGCCCCCGGGTATTGCAGGTCGCCCGGCCACAGCACGGACTCGCCGGGTCGATCCGGCGGATACGATCAGCCGGTGCCGGATGAAACCAAGCAAGATCATCGAGGAGCGGCCTGGGTCATCCTGCCGACCTACAACGAGGCCGGCAACATCGAGGCGATGGTGCGGTCCCTCGGGCCGAAGCTGACCCATGAGGGTGACCGCATCCTGATCGTCGATGACGATTCGCCCGACGGCACCGGTCACCTCGCCGACCAGATCGCCGCCGCCAATCGCAAGGTGGAAGTGCTCCACCGTGACGAAAAGGAAGGGCTCGGACCGGCATACCTCGACGGTTTCCGGGTCGCGCTCGACGGGGGTGCCGACCTGATCGTCCAGATGGACGCGGACTTCTCGCATGACCCCGCTTACCTGCCCCGGTTGCTCGCTGCATCCGAGATCGCCGATCTGGTGATCGGGTCCCGGTACGTTCCGGGCGGCGGGATCACCGAGTGGGGCCAGGTGCGTCGCCTGCTGAGTCGCGGCGGGAGCTTCTATTCGCGGGCGATCCTCCGGGTGCCGGTGCGGGACCTGACCGGCGGTTTCAAGTGTTTTCGGCGCGAAGTTCTCGAATCGATCGATCTGAACGAGGTCGCCGCCTCCGGCTATTCGTTCCAGGTCGAAATGACCTGGCGGGTCGTGCGGGCCGGGTTTTCGGTGATGGAGGTGCCGATCACTTTCCGCGAACGTCAGGAAGGCGAATCCAAGATGACCACGGCGATCGTCGCGGAAGCCGCATGGCGGGTACCCACCATGCGTTTCCGGAAAAAATGAGTTGATGGGTCGGACCCCGCCCGACTTGTTCATCCCTGCTAACTTCATTTTGTATAGTAGGAGTACAAGACCTACCGTCAGGAGACCGAAATGGCACTTCCCGAAGTAACCGACGCGACGTTCAAGGC
>JAEYSQ010000183.1 GCA_023434465.1 Actinomycetes bacterium | reverse complement strand
TCACGTTCGTTCCGGTGCGGATCGAACACATGACCTGATCGGCGCTCCCGTTCGGTCCCTGCTGGAAAGCGAAGGCCTGAGCCGAGAAGGTGTAAGAGCCGGCCGGGAGGGAAACTGTCGCGAGCTTAGCCTGGGCAGCGGGATTGGCGAGGGTGGCCAGGCCTGATTGCGTGGCGAAGAAGGCGTTGCCGGGTCCGGACGGGAGATGCCCTTTCTTGAAGTCGCGACGAAGCAACGACCTGTCCTTGACCTTCGGGCTGGTATTCGCGTTGGCCCGGACCTTTGGCGCGGTCACGGCCTTCTTCTTGTGCTGCTTTGTGCCGACGCTGTCCTTCGGCAGGTTCACGACCGCGTAGCTCGTTCCTCCGAGAGCGACTATCAGTGAGACCAGCGCCACCACCATTGCCGGTGACGGCAACCGGAAACCCAGCCGTGGCATGACTATCCACCCCGCCGTTTCACACTTTCAGTATCGCGATCTGCCTCCACTTTGGCAAGTCCTCGACGGTTGCGCATCGAAGACCCAGAAGATCCGGCCGGGCACGCTCTTCCGGGGCGGTGACGGCGGCCGGAGAAGATCGCTACGGCTAGCAGCAAGATGGTGTGGCTATGCTGCCGTGGTGTGAGGAAGTACGACCAGCGATGTCGCCCGGCGAGACGCTGAGGGTGACGAGGTGGCCCGCGCGACTGAAGACATGTTTCAAGGCAGGGTGCCGACTCCGCGTGAGCTTCTCGAGTGGGCGATTGAAGCCAGTGAAGTCGGTATCTGGCAGTTCGATCCAGACCGGGACCTGACCCTCTGGAACGATTTTCTTTACCGCATCACGGGAGTACCGGAGGGAGAGGAAGTCAGTCGCGAAGTCTGGCTGGATCTCGCTCACCCCGACGACTTTGAGATTGCCTCCCGCGAAATCGAAGCTGGCCCCGGTATCGACGAGATCCGACACCGGATCATTCGCCGGGACAACAACGAAGTTCGAAATCTGCTGATCCGACGGGGCTGGATCAATACCCGGTACGGAACCCGGGCGCTGGTCGGGGTGATTCTGGACGTCACTGAAAGCGAACGGGCGGCGGCCCAGATCGCGTCGACCCTCGCAGCGATCAGTGACGGCTTCTGGGCGGTTGGCTTCGATTGGACCATCGATTACGTCAACCGGAGCGGTGAACAGATTCTCGGGATGTCGCGAGAGGAAATGATCGGGCGCAACCTCTGGGATGTATTTCCGGAAGCGGTGGACTCGCTCTTCTACGAGAAGTACCACACCACGATGACCGAGCGGGAAGAGACTCACCTGGTCGAGTTCTACCCGCCGCTGGACGCATGGTTCGAAGTTCGCTCCTACCCGACCGATTACGGGATAGCGGTGTACTTCCGCGACGTAACCAAACAGCGAGAGGTCGAAGAGGAACGTGCCCGGATTCTGGAATCCGAGCGTGCAGCCAGGAAGTTGGCCGAACAGGCACAGGTGAAAATTGCCCACGAGGCGACTCATGATTCGATCACCGGCCTGCTGAACCGAACCGGGCTCCTGGCCCGCCTCGAAACTTCCCTGGAAGAAGTCGAGCCGGTAACCGTACTTTTTCTTGACATCGACCGGTTCAAACTCGTAAACGATTCACTCGGACATGGCACCGGCGACGAGCTTCTGCGCGGGGTGGCTCGCCGACTCGAGCGGTTCGAAACATCCGACCGGACCGTTGCCCGCATCGGCGGCGACGAATTCATGATCGCTCTTACGGGAGATGATCGGTCCCGGGCGACGGGGCTGGCCGAGCAGATCCTCGATTGCATCCGGGAACCAATGGAAATTCATGGCAACATCGTTTACGCCACCGCCAGTATCGGACTCGCCGAGTCGACCGGATCTCTGAGGGCGCTGGAACTGATCCGAAATGCGGATGTCGCGCTCTATTCGGCGAAGGATGCGGGTCGGGATCGCGCCGAATGGTTTGACGAGGAACTGCGGGCCGACGTGATCCGGCGGCATGATCTCGAGCAACGGTTGCGAGACGCCATCGAGGCGGACGGACTGGAGCTCGCGTTCCAGCCGGCGTTCGACATTCGGACCGGGAAGTGCACCGATGTGGAAGTTCTCGCGAGGTGGACGGACCCCGCGCTGGGACCGATTTCGCCCGAGGCCTTCATCCCGGTGGCGGAAGACTCGGGGCTGATCTACGCGATCGGCTCATGGGCGACGATGCAGACCGCCCGGGCAGCTTCAAGCTGGCAAGCCACGGAAGGCCAGGAGACACGCTTCTGGGTGAACATATCGCCGCGTGAACTGGCCCGGCCCCGAGTCGTGGAGATGATCCAGGACCATCTTTCTGCGGCCGACCTTTCGCCTCACCGGTTGGCGATCGAGGTAACCGAGTCCGCCCTGGCCGGAACCCAGACCCTGGACAGCATGAGGCGAATTGCGGAGCTCGGCGTGATGGTGGCCGTCGACGACTTCGGCACCGGGTACAGCTCGATTTCGAGGCTTGGAGAACTACCGGTCGATTACTTGAAAATCGATCAGAGCTTCATCAGAAAGGTGCACCTCGACGGCGGGAAAGCGACCGTGGAAGCGATCGTGAATCTCGCTCACACCATTCCGGCGCGAACCGTTGCCGAAGGGGTGGAAACCGCAGAAGAGTTCGGCCAGATTGCCGGGACCGGATGTGACCTGATTTCCGGCTACCTGCTGGCACGTCCCTGTCCGCTAGACCAATTGCGTGACGCGATTTGCTCCGGAACCGAAGTCCTGCGGCGGGAGCTGGGCAAGTAACGACCACCTCGGAGGACCTGGTCAGCGCCGCTGACGGCGTTTCGGTCGAAAGCGGCCGGGGTACCACTTGGGTATGACTTTCGGATTCTCACTTTTCCTGATTGCGGTTGGTGCCATCCTGGCGTTCGCTGTTCATCTCCACGTTCGGGGAGTCGAACTCGACGTGGTGGGCTACATCCTCATGGCGGTGGGAGCGATCGGCCTCGTTTACTCGGCGATCGCCTACAACCGTCGTGATCGAGTGGTCGCTGAAGTCCCACCCCGGCGCCCGCCTCGCTACTGAGAATTTCTCCTGCCTGGCCGTCAGCCCTGACGGACCAGGTCTTCGAGCCGGTTGTAAGAGATCTGCATGCCCGTCTCCATCCCGGACGCGATCATCGCGTCGCGGTGCTCGGGTAGCGCGTGTTGAACGTGCACGGTCATCGTGGTGACTCCGTTCTCGTCCTCCTCGAGCGTGGTCGTATTCACCGTGCCCGTGTCGTCGATGTCACCACCCTCCGGCACCGGAGCGCCCTCGAAGACCTCGGTGTTGACGAGGCGGCGCGGACGGTCAATTTCGAGGTAGGTGCCGTGGAAGCCGACCTCCATCCCACTGTCACGCAGGACGTTGCGCCAGGTACCGCCTTCCCGGAAGTCGATCTCGCAGACCAGCCACTCCGAAGTGTCGAAGCCCCACCATCGCTTGACCAGTTCGGGCCTGGTGTGCGCCTCGAAGATCGGCTCCGCCGGCGCGTCGAACTTGCGGGTGACCACATACTCGCGATCGCCCTGCAGCTCGATCGTGGCGGAGCCGTGACGGTTGTTCGCGGTGCTGCTCATTCTGGTTCCTCCTGGGATTTGAGCTCGGCGACAACGTCGTCGAGCCGGTCGAGTCGATCGTTCCAGGTGCGCTCAAACGAACCCACCCAGTCGTGTACGGGGCGCAGCGCCGCCCCGTTTACGCGATACCACCGCCGCTTGCCGTCGGCCCGCACATGCACCAGATCGACGGCGCGCAGCACGCCCAGATGTTTGGACGCCTGCGGTTGCGCGATGCCGAGCTGGTCGACCAGGTCGGTAACCGTGACTTCCCGTTCGCCGATTGCGTCGAGCAGGTCACGGCGCCGGGGCTCCGCGAGAGCCGCGAACGCGTCGGTGGTGGTCGGAGCGCGTGCCACACCACGATCATATACCTATATAGGAATGTAACTCTGGCAAGGCCAGGAAGACGAGGCCAGCCCGAGTCTCAGCTGGTCTGACAGGAATTCTTGTCGACCTTGAACTACTTTTCGGGGGTGTCGCCCATCTGCTTGATCTTGCCGACTTCGATGTCGAACCTGGCGTTGCCGTCATCGTCGACTGAGGTCACCGTGACCTTCATGTCGTAATGGTTGCCCCTCTGATCGACCAGTTCGCAGGTTTCTGACGCATCGACCTCAGCTTTGAGGTCATCCGGGCACTCGACCGAAGCCGGCTTCTCCCCGAACTCCTTCGCGAGGGTGCGTGACGATTCGAGTTCGAGTTCATCCTTGTTGATCGAGTCGTCACCGATCGACACCTCGCCTCCGCAGGCGCCCAGCACGAACGCCGAACCGAGGATGGCAGCAAGAGCGATGATTCGGCGGGGTGAGGTGGTCATGCGGCCACCCTACCGCCCGTCGGGACGCGAGCGGAGCGCTAGCCCCCGGTGCGACGAAGGCATTTCCACCGGGTCAGGCGGCCGAACCCGGCATCCACACCCAGCCGGCAGCTAGGGTCAGGGCATATGTTCGGGGAATCAGAAGGGACGATCAGGCTGCTCGATGCCGAGCCCTCGCTTGCCCGCGGGATTGAGAGAAGTGTCCTCGACCAGGCCCGCGAAACCCTGACCGCCGAAGTCCGCCGCCTCGAACCCGGACCCTGGGAAGCAGCTCACAAGACCCCGTCCAGCCCGCTGTTCATCGGCTACCTGATTCTGGAAGGCGCGTTCACGCGCGAAATCGCGGTTTCGGGCCGGCCCTCGATGGAACTGCTCGGTCCGGGTGATTTGATCCGGCCCTGGGTACACCCTCGCGCGCTGAACGTGCTGCATGTGGAAGACGAGTGGAGCCTGATTTCGACCGGGCATGTCGCGATCGTCGGCGAGGAGTTCCATCAGCAGGCCCAGGCGTTTCCCAGCACCCTCACCGTCCTGATGGACAGGGTCGTCGCCCGGGCCCGGTGGCTCGGGTTCCACGTCGCACTTTGCCAACTGCCGAGGATCGATCACCGCCTGCTTCTCACTTTCCGCTATGTGGCGGAGCGCTGGGGCACCGAAAGCCCGCGGGGTGTGAAGATCCCGTTTCGGCTCAGCCACCGCAATCTGGCGGCCCTGATCGGGGCCCGGCGGCCGAAGGTCTCCTCGGCCCTGACCGCTCTCGGTGAAAGGGGTCTCATCGAGCAGGACAAAGACGGTTCCTGGACGTTCTTCGCCGCTGACGTCGATCCCCTCGCGATTCTGGCCGAGATCGACGACACATCGGCGCAGATCGGGGCTTGATTGCCTTCAATCGGGCCGGGTAGGCTCGGGCCATGATTACCGGACTGGATTTCATCGGCGTACCGACCACGGACCCGGATCGTTCGCGCGCTTTCTACCTCGAGACCCTCGGACTGCGGCCCGATGCGCATTCCGACTACGAGTTCTGGGTCGGGGACACCTGCTTCGGGATCTGGGAGCCCGCCAAGCAGGGCATGGAATTCGCGCCTTCGAAGAACGGTCACCTGGCTTTGCAGGTCGATGACATCGAAGCAACCCGCTCCGAGCTGGAAGGAAA
>JAEYSQ010000144.1 GCA_023434465.1 Actinomycetes bacterium | reverse complement strand
CGACGTCCCCTGGGTCGGTCAGCCCGACCTCGCCCAGTACCTCTGTTCCTTCTGGATTCCTGACTTCAAGGGTGCTCATAGGTTCAGCCTACAGAACCGGGTTCAAGTCACGGAAAGAAATTCATGGCACCCGGTGGACCTCGAACAGGTTCGTCCCCAGCTTCATATCGGACAGACCGGCCACGATCGCGATCAGATCACCGGAAGCCGCGGCCCCGAAACGGACCGCATCATCGGCGCACTCGTAGAGCAGGTTGCGGATCTCGGTGGTCTGGTCGTTCAGAACCGGGCGCACGCCGAAGATCAGCTTGAGCTGCCGCTGGGTGCGCAGACTGTGGGTCACGGCCAGCACCGGGACCTGCGGGCGGTGAGCGGCCACCACCTTGGCGGTCCGTCCGGAAGAGGTCGGAACCACGATCGCCTCGAGCCCGAGCCGGTAGGCGGCGATCACCGCCGACTGGGTCACCGAGTCTGAGACGTCCATCTCTTCCTGCTCGACCCGGTTCAGCACCCAGTCCCAGTAGGGCAGGTCGGTTTCGGTCCCGCGCGCGATCTGGTCCATGACCTTGACCGCCTCGACCGGATACTCGCCGACCGCCGTCTCCTCGGAAAGCATGATCGCGTCGGTTCCGTCATAGATCGCGGTGGCGACGTCGGTCACTTCGGCCCGGGTCGGCCGTTTGGCCGAAACCATCGAGGCCAGCATCTGGGTTGCCGTGATCACCGTCTTGCCGGCCTGGCCGGCCGCCCGGATCAGGCTCTTCTGCAGGACCGGCACCTTCGAGAGTGGCACCTCGATCCCGAGATCGCCGCGGGCGACCATGATCCCGCCGGTTGCCTTCAGGGCGATGTCCTCCACCGCGTCGGCGGCCTGGGGTTTCTCGATCTTGGCGATGATCGGTATGCCGGATTTGAGCTCGCTCAGCTTGTCCAGCACCGGATCGAGATCCTCGGGAGTGCGGACGAAAGAGACGGCGATGTAGTCGAGCTGGTTGGCGACCGCGAACTCGACCCAGCGCAGGTCACCGGCCGAGACCGAGGCCAGTCCCGCCTCGACGCCCGGCAGGTTCATCCCCTTGTGCGAAGAAAGTGGCCCGCCGACTTCGACTTCGGCTTCGACGACCTTGCCGTCGTTGCCGGTCACCCGCAGCCGGATCGAGCCGTCCGCCAGGTAGACCGTGTCGTCGATCCTCAGCGCCTCGCAGAGCTCGGGCCAGTCGACCGGAATCAGGGTCGAGTTGCCGGGGACATCCTCCGGGGTGATCGTCACGGTCGCCCCGTGAACGATGTCGACCACTCCCTCCGGGTACTCGCCGACCCGCAGCTTCGGCCCCGGCAGGTCCCCGAGGATCCCGACCTCCATCTCGATCCGCTCGGAGATCTCACGGATGTCCCTGATCACCCGCTGGTGAGTCGCCTGGTCGCCGTGGGAGAAATTGAGCCGGAATACGTCTACTCCGGCGACCATCAACTGCTCGAGTACGGCCGGGTCCCACGATGCGGGTCCGACGGTGGCAACGATCTTTGTGCGACGGATTTCGGAGTGATTCACTCCACCATCATGACGACCCCGTGGCTCCCGCCTGTGAACGGCCACGAGGCGGGCGGACGGTGGTTGCCCGAAGCCGCGAACGTGACGAACCTCCGGCCCCCTGATCCTCGCAACTTGTTTTCAGTTCGAGTTCCGGGGTAATCCGAGGATCACGGCCTTCAATTCGCCGGGTCGTCCCCCCTACGGCTCGACGGAAAGGCCTGGCAGTGAGTGCCTGCACTGCCACGGAAAGAGGAAAGCCCGCCCCAAGACGGGGCGGGCTTTTTCCTCAGCTGGTTTCCCGGCTGGTTTCTCCAGGTCCGTTCCGGTTAGCGGTGACCCTTGAATGAGATCACCTGCTGGATGCCGGAAGGCCGGTTGGTGTAGCGCATGGTGATCAGCGGGAGCGGTCCGAACTTGATCTGTTCGCTGGCCGTGCTCTTGCGCCAGGCGGCCGGGTTGGCGGAACCCTGTTCGCCTTCCAGATCCGCACCAGCGGCGGCGATCGCCTTCCAGATCGCCTTCTGACAGGCAGTCTTCTTGCCCTTGCCGCAGTACTTGACGCGGAACGGGCTCTTGACCTTCTGGCCGAGCAGCGCCCGGATGTCCTTGTCGAAGTACTGGTACCAACCCGAGTACTGGCCCGACGGCGGCAGATCAAAGCGCGAGAAGAGCGAGTTCAGCTCGTCCAGCTGCGAACCGAGGACCGGCTTCATGAACGCGTCGGCGATCCTCGGCCAGGCCGCGTCCAGCGATGCGGCGCCCGGAGCGTCGATGTAACCGTCGAGGTCACGGTCCAGCCGGCTGCCGTTCTTCTTGTGCCAGCGCACCATCTGGTTCAGCATCCGCTTCGCCTGGGCGTTGGGCGCCTTCGAGCCCTTCAGCAGCTTCGCCAGGAGTGGCACCGTGAAGATCGCGCGGACATCCTGGGTGGCGCCTGCGTTCATCGCCGAGACAACCGAGGCCATCGTCAGCTTGCCCTTCTTCTTGCCCTTTCTGATCTTGTTGCGGTTGAGCATCCGGGTCAGCAGGTCGGTGCGCTGGACTGAACCGGCCCGGCCCCACTCGTCATCGGCGGAGCCGAAACCGTGGGCGACAGAGTTGTTCCAGTTGACCATCAGGCCGGACTTCGGATTCTTTCCGTGCGGATGGCCCTTCTTCGAAAGGAAGCCCTTCCACTCGAACTGGCCGGTGCCCTTGGTCAAGAGGCCCGGATCGACCCGCTTGTCACGCATCGGCAGAAGGCCGCTGGTGTAGAGCGCGACGTTCTTGTGATCGACGTAGAACGAGTTGAAGGTCTGGGGCGTCTTCGAGGCAGCCTCGTAGAAGGACTTCGGCCCCTTGATCGATCCGTTCGAAAGGCGGCGGTTGAAAAGCAGGTCGATCACGTCCTTGCCGTAACTGGAACGCTTCGAGCTGATCGCGACCGTCCGGCCCTTGACCTTGCCGTAACCGACTACCGGACCGTGAACCGTGGTGTTGTAGACCACCGGGTCGCCGTTCAGGGTGCCGGCCTCGAAAGTGCCCATGTTCCGGCACTTGCCCTTGAACCGGTACTTGGTCTGGCTGCCACCACAAAGCGTTTCGGCGAACTGGTCGATCACGTCGCCGCTGGCCGTGGTCAGCGTGGTCGCGAAGTCCTGCCCGCGACCGATCAGCAGATAGCCCGGGAACGGAGCGGAGGTCGCGCCACGCCACTTCAGGCCGGGGGCGTTCATGTCGATCTCGTAGGTCAGGCCGGGAGCGAAGTAGCCGATCTGCGGACCACCGACCATCAACGGACGGCCAGTCGCCGACCTGGACTTGGTGATCATCAGGGTGTTCGATGCCTGGGCATGCGGCTGGGGTGCGCTCAGCGGCTCACCGCCCTGGACCGGGTTGACCCGCTCGTAGCTGCCCGGGTCGAGGATCACGCTGCCCGACTTCCGGCGCGGAATCTTCGCGTAAGGGAAGCGCCCGTCGATCGAGGTCGGACTGCCGTTGTTGGTCTGCTGGCGCAGGTCGTTGAACACCTTCCAGCCCTTCTTCGCCCCGAGCCGCTTGATCAGGCCGCCGAGGAACTGCGAACGCCGCGCTTCGTCGCCACCGCCAACCCCGAGGAACTGGTTCTTGAGGGCGTTGACCGCGTAAACGTCGTTTCGGGTCCAGTCCGCGGTGGCCGGCGAGTTGATGTCGAGATAGTCGTTGATGCCGGTCAGGTAGGTGTCGATGTCCCGCAGCACGGCCCGGCCTTCCTTGCCCTTGGCCCGGAGTGCCTGGGTCTGCTTGGCGACTACGGCTTCGGTCTGGGCGCTGGGCTGGAAGCTCTGCAGGCTCGAGACGAGTCCGATCGCGCTCAGGCCGGGTACGTCGATCGCGGCGACACGGGCGTTGTAGCGGGCCTGCTGGAGCAGCAGGCCGCGGTCCGCTGCGGCGATCCAGCCGGCCGCCCAGATCCCGCCGTTGTAGGTCTTGGCGATGACGTGGGGAACGTGGTACCTGTCGCGCTTGATGGTGACGTCTTCCCTCGGGACCGCTTCGGTCGTGTAGGGACCGTCGGCCGACGTGGCGAGCTTCTCGGACTTGAAGTACTCGTTGATGTCCTTGTTCGTGACCTTGTTGAAAAGCGGGGTCAGGGCGTCGTACATGATCGCCTGGGAGGTGTCGAGTGCCCCCACGCTGCCGGGCTGGCCCGAGGGCACGATGTTCCGGGCCGTGGCCGAGTAATCGCGCGGGGCCGCGTTGGCGGCGGGCACGGCCAGACCGAGCAGGCTCAGGATGATCAAGGCCAGAAAGGCGCTCTGTCGACGCATGAAGTTTCTCCTTGGTTTCCGGTTGGAGGGCGGCAGCAGGCATCGCCAGGCAGGCCGGAAGGTAATGAGGTTGATGGCAGGCTACCCCGATCAAAACACACCAGGACCAAGGAAAGCTCGGTCCGGGCCGGCGGAGTCCGATCATCGATCATCTGGTTCGCTGATCGGACGGGTTTTTCCGGCCGTCCGGCGCAGACCGGACGACACGCTAGTTCCCCTAGAATCGTGCGGCCCGGAGAGGTGGCCGAGTGGCTGAAGGCGCTCCCCTGCTAAGGGAGTATGCGGTTTATAGCCGTATCGAGGGTTCGAATCCCTCCCTCTCCGCCTCGCGGCTTTCCCGCAGAATTGATTCGGGTAACTACTGATTTCTGGCATTAGGACTGGGAATGGTCCACGCGTCGGCGTATGGTCCAACCACTGCATCCTGATCGCTAGGAGACGCTATGACCGAGATCACCGGGGGCGAGGTCTTCGCCCGATGCCTGGCAAGCGAAGGAATCGAGCATGTCTTCGGACTGCCCTCACCCGAGGTCGATCCGCTTCTCGCAAGTCTCGAAGCTCACGGGATCAGGCTGGTACCCGTGCGCCACGAATCGGCCGGAGTCCACATGGCCGAGGGCCTCTAC
This sequence comes from Actinomycetes bacterium, assembly GCA_023434465.1. Lineage (GTDB taxonomy): Bacteria > Actinomycetota > Thermoleophilia > Solirubrobacterales > 70-9 > 67-14. The sequence continues at coordinate 1,883 of JAEYSQ010000144.1, read as the reverse complement.
AAGTCCACCGGCAAAGCCTCGGCGGTGCTTGGCAATCCCGGCCCGGGAACCGCGAACCTGTTGCCCGGGATCTTCACGGCCCGCCACGAGGGAGTGCCGGTGATCGCAATCACCTCACAGCACCGGATGGGCGTGAGTTACCCCTCGCCACCCTCCACCTTTCAGGGCCAGGACCAGCTCGAAGCGTTCCGGCCCGCGGTCAAGTGGGGTGGCCCGGTCTTCGAATGGGGCCGGATTGCCGAGGTCATGCGGCTCGCCTTCCGGGAGATGTGGGCCGGCCGACCCGGCCCCGTTCAGGTCGAGGTCCCGGGCCCGGTCATGTACGCGACCGGCCCGGAGAACGAACAGCTGATCCTGCCTCCGGACGCCTATCGGCCCTCCCTGCCGAAAGCCTCAGCCGAACAGATAAATGCGGCGGCCGATCTGCTTGCTGAAGCGACGCGACCGGTGATCGTCGCCGGAACCGGGGTCGACCGCGCCGGGGCCAACTCCGAGGTCGCCGAGTTGGCCCAACTGCTCGGCTGTCCGCTGCTGCCGACCCAGGCGGGCCGGGCCAGCGTTTCCTCGGCCCACCCGAACTATGTCTTCGGCTTCGGGGACGGTGGCGGCCGGGCCCGTCGCGAAGCGGACGTGATCCTGGTCGCCGGCTCGAGAATCGGCAACCTCGACCTTCCGTACGACAAGTACTGGGGAGATCCGGAGGCCCAGCGGGTGATCCAGATCGACATCGAGCCGACCCACATCGGCGTCACCCGCCCGCTCGCGCTCGGCATGGTCGCCGATGTGAGGGACGCGCTCGGCGGGATCCTGGCCGAGCTTCAGACCCGTGACACGAAGCCGACTCGGGAAGCCGAGGCTGCCCTGGCGGCGGCCCGGGAGACCAACGAGGCGTGGCGCATGGGCCAGGCCGGACCGATCCTCGAATGGGACCAGGAGTCGATCCACCCGGCCCACGCAATCGGGGTGATCGGCGAGTTCTTCGGCGAGGACGCGATCTACACGGTTGACGGTGGCCTCACCGCGGTCTGGGCCTACTCGGTCCTGCCGCCGAGCAGGCCTCACTCGTACCACAGCATTCTCGAACTCGGCATGCTCGGCACCGGGATCCCCTCCGCGATCGGTTCCCGGATCGGGGTGCCCGGCCGCGAGGTGGTCAGCATCACCGGTGACGGCGCGGCCGGCTTCAACTTCATGGAGCTGCAGTCCGCGGCACGGGAGGGGATCAAGGTGACGGTGATCGTCTTCGCTGAAGGTTCCTGGACCATGGAGGAACCGAACGAGCTCCAGCACTACGGTCGCACCTTCGGCTGTGACCAGGGCGAGGTTCGCTGGGATCAGGTCGCGGAAGGTCTCGGCTGCCACGGCGAATTCGTCGACCGGATCGACCAGCTCGCCCCCGCCCTGGAGCGCACTCGCGCGTCGGACCGGCCGGCCGTGATCTGCCTGCGGACCGATCGTGACGCGAACCGGGCGATCCCGGCCGGCATGGCCGCCCGCTGGAAGGAGATTCAGGCAGGACCGCTACCTGATGCCTGACCATGCGCCGCTGGCGGCTTTAGCCTTCAGTTGATGGACCAGCCCAACGGCCGCAGCCACGCGGAACTGGAGGAGATCTTCGAGGGGGTGGAAGCGCCCTTCGCCTTTGTCGACCTGGATGCGCTGCGGGCGAACGGCGACTCGATGCTGGTCCGGGCCAAGGACAAGCCGATCCGGGTCGCGACCAAGTCGCTGCGCTGCCGGCCGCTGATCGAACGGGTCCTGGAGCGCGACGAGAGGTTCCGGGGACTGATGAGCTTCACCCTGCCGGAGACCCTCTGGCTGGCGGAGCGGGGCTTCGACGATCTGCTGCTGGCCTACCCGACGACCAACCGGGAAGCCCTGGC
>JAEYSQ010000033.1 GCA_023434465.1 Actinomycetes bacterium | reverse complement strand
CATCAACCTGGCCAGCGGCTGGCCCGACGCCGTCTACTTCATCGTCTCGATCGAAAACCCGGACGAACCGTACGTTCGGGGTTTCAGGATCAAGGACGGCCAGGTCGAAGATGTCGATATTCAGACGATCTGAAAAGCGCGAAAGGACGCCGGAGCCGATCAAGATCGCCTGGGCCAGCAACGTGGCCGAGGCCGATCTGATCGCGGACATCCTGCGCCAGGAAGGCATACCCAGTCTGGTAAAACGAAACAAGGGCTTCGACGTGCCCGACTTTCTGGCCGCCGGAGCCCGCGACATCTTCGTCCCCGCTTCGGCCGCCGAACGGGCGAGAGAACTCCTCGAAGATCTCCGGTCCGGCGAAGACGAACTCCCGGGCAGTTAGGCGCGGCTACTCCCCCAGAGCCTGATGTTCGAAGGCCCACCAGAGCTCGGCGATCGTCTGCGGGTCCTCAAGGCCGCAGTTGGCAAGTTCCTCGAAGCGGCGGAGGCGATGTCGCAACGTGTTGCGGTGGATGAACAGTTCCCGTGACGTTCTCTCGATGCTGCGGCCTCCCTCCAGCCACGCCTTGACCGTCCCGGTCAGTTCCCTGCCGAAGCTTCCCTTTGCGTCGACCGGCTGGAGGTAACGGCGGGCGAGCTCGGCGCCGATCTCCGGTTGCTCGACCACGACCGCCCGGAGACCAAAATCCTCGACCCTCACCAGCCCGGCCCGGCCCAGCGCGTCCGCAACCTCCACCGCACGGGTTGCGGCGAGAAACGATGCCGCGGCAGCTTCCAGCGGCACCCGCGGCCCCGCCCCGGTAATCGCACCGGGAACCTCGCCCGGTTCGTGCGGCAGCAGGGCGACCAGATCGCCGTCGAGATGTGTCGCCAGGCCCACCCCGTCGGGATCGAGCCGGGACTCGGCCAGCCAGCCCTCGACCTCGCCCCGGACCCGCGCGACGGTGTACTTCCCTTGCGGGTCCAGTCCGTGGATCAGCGCTTCCCGGCGCAGGCGGCCCGGTTCGATCGACCCGTCGGTCAATGCCTGAATGAAGCTGGTCACCCGCTCGCGGCTGTGCCGGTTGATCTCGATATCGACTTCACGGTGGGCCCGGGCGATCACCACCATGTGCCGGTCGGCCCAGTGTCGTAGCCGCTCCGATCCGGCCAGCTGTTCCTCGACCGGCAGCTCCATTGCCTCCGCCTTCCGGCGGAACTCCTCCCAGGCGACCTCTACCCCGATCCGGTAGGCGACCATCAGCGAATCGACCCCCACGCCCTGCCGTGCCCGCCGCTTCGAAAGCGCCTCGGTCTGAGCCCACTCATCGTCTCCCAGATCGCGCTGACCGGAAACCACTTCGAGCGCGCCGATTACGTTCTGCTCGATTCCAGGCAGCAGGTCCTCTTCGGTCAGTTCCTCGTAATCGCTGGAAACCGCGCGAAAACGCTCCATGATCGAGCGGGAGATCGCTGGTGCGTCTGCACTGATTTGATCCAGAACCTCCCGCAACGTAACGCCCATATATTGAGCATACGCACAATCTGTCCGGCGAAAAGTTTGGGCGATCGTCTCTTGGCCCGACGAAGGACGAAGGGTAGGATCGGCCGATCGAGTACCGGAGGTGAGTCGTGGCAGGGCCAGAGGGATGCGAGATCACTAATCGCCGCAGTCTCCCGCGGGGGTTGATCCTCGCGGCGGTCGGAGCTGTCTCTCTCTTCCTGTACACGGCCAGTTCCAACGCCGCCGTTCATTGGAGTTTCGAGTCCAAATCGGGCGGCTCCGTTCAGGGCTGGACACAGGCCGGGGACCCGGCTGAAGCCGGCCCCGGTCTCGTTTCCGCGACGGTGCGAGAGACCGCGCCCTTCAATCCTGAAGGACGGACTTTCCTGTCGTCCGGTGAGACCGGCAGCGGCGGGTCGGAATCAGACGCCCTCAAGGCGGTCTGGGAATCGCCGTCATTCAAGCTCAGCCATCCCTGGCTTTCTCTGCTGACCCGGGCGACCACCAGCCGATTCGCCGACTCCGGTCGCGGCACCTGGGTCGCGGTCTGCCAGCGCGATAACTCCCAACCCCGGGGTTGCGGGGAGCTGACCCGCCTGGATCTGACCACCAACAGCAGGAACTTCCAGTATCGAACGATCGAAGTCGCGTCGCTGCGAGGACGCCGGGTCTTCATCCAGGTGGTGGACGAGTCGGCAACCCGTCGCATCGCCGTCGACGACATTCGCGCCAACGCGCCCCTGATGCCGCTGGACTTCTACCCGATCGCCAGCGGCCAGGGGTCTCGCTTGACCTGGACGATGCCGGCCGACCAGGCGACGATCAAGCGGCTGGTGATCACCCGGTCCACAAACGGCACCGGCAATTGGAGGCGGGCGGCCAGCCTCGCCTGCCGCAAGAAGAGCTGCCCCACTTCATTCGTCGACCGAAACGCCAACCTGAATCGGGCCTGGCACTACCGCATCGTGGGGATTGACGGGAAGGGCGTGAAATCGGAGGCAAACCGCGGTTTCGCCCGCGCCTTCGCGAACCCGATGTCAAAGGGCACTTCGCGAAAGTACACCGGCAAGAACCTCTCCGCAATTGCCTTTCCGGTAGGAGGAATCGGCTCCAGCGGGATCCTGCACCTTGGTGACGGGCGCCGAAACCAGGCGATGATGTTCAACACTTATGGCGACCAGCACCGCCGCACCGACTTCATGGTGCCAAACAGCTTCTTTGCGATTCGCGCAGTGCGCCCCGGCGGCAAACCGGTCGTACGGGCGCTTCAGACCGTCCCGGAAGGTCCCTTCGCCCGGGTCCAGAGCCTGAGTTTCAGCGGCGAGTATCCATTTGCCTCCTACCGCTTCCGCGACCGGAAGCTACCGGTCCAGGTCCGGCAGAACATCTTCTCGCCGACCATCCCCGGCAACGCAAAGGACTCGGCGATCCCCGTCGCCGTCTACGAGTTCGAATTGAAGAACCCGTACCGGAAGCCGGTTCGGGTTTCGCTCCTCGCCACCCAGCAGAACGCGGCCGGGCTCGACGGACTGAGCGAAGTGACCGGTTCGCACCGACGCGAGCATCCTGGGTACGGCAGCAACTCCAACCAGGTCACGCGCAACGGGAAGCTGACCCGGCTGGAACTCTCCGGGGAGGCCGGCAGCATCGCCCTCAGTACCACCGGCCCACAGACTGGAAGTTCGGCATCGTGGTCGTCGCTGTCGGCTCTCCACAATCAGTTCCGGAAATCCGGAAAGGTAAGCGGGCCGACCGAGGCAAGCAGTCCCGGCCCGGGCGTCACGGTTGACGCGGGCCTCAGCCGGTCGGTTGTCGTACCGGCCAAGAAGACCCGGAAGATCCGGGTGATCCTGTCCTGGAACTTTCCCGAGCGAAGCCGGATCTTCGGCGGCAGCGGGGTCCAGTACAGCAACTGGTGGACGAACGCCAACCAGGTCGACAGCTATGTCCGCTCGAAGTACAAACGTCTCGCCCGCCAGACGCAACGCTTCCACGATTTCCTGTTCAGCTCGAACCTGCCCCGCTACGTTCTGCGCCGCCTCAGCGGCAACATTGCGACGCTCCGGAGCCCGTCCATGTTCTGGGCGGAGAACGGTTTCTTTGGCGGGTGGGAAGGCTGGGGATGCTGCTGGAACATGCCGACCCACGTGTGGCACTACGCGCAGACGCACGCCCGGCTCTGGCCGGAGATCGGCCGTCGCTTCGAGTCGCAGTGGCTTGCCGAAGTGACCCCCGAGGGGTTGATCCCGTACCGCTACGACCGATACGACTTCGCGGTCGACGGCCAGCTCGGCGTCGTGCTCGCCTCCTACCGCGATCACCTTGCCTCGAAGAGCGAGGCCTGGCTGAGAGAGCACTGGGAGCGCATCGCCCGGACGATGGACTATGTGATCGAGCAGACGGACGCCGACCGGGACGGGGTTCCAAGCGCCACCACCCTCACCACGCTTGACTTCCCCCAGGCGATTGACGGTCCCTGGGTTGGCAGCCTGTACATCGCTGCCCTCGATGCCGCAAGCCGGATGGCGGAAGTGGCCGGAGATTCGGCACGCGCCGCTGACTATCGGCAGCTTGCCGGCACGGCCCGCGCAACCCAGAACAGTCGCTATTGGTCAAACGGATACTTCACGTCGGTGGCTGACCCGGACCCGGCGGTCCGCTCGCAAGCTGGCGCCCTTGATATCGACATGCTTCTCGGCCAGTGGTGGGGCGAACAGCTCGACCTCCACCCGGTCTACGGCCAGAACCGGATGAAGAGCGCGCTCCGGCGCCTTTATCGGGAGAACTACCGGCCCTCGTTTACCGGTCCGACCTACCATGAGAGTCACCCGATGACCGTAACAGCGAGGGTGTTCGCCGAGCCAAACGACGGCGGGATGATCGCATCGACCTGGCCCGACGGCGGTGAGCCCAAAGTGAAGACCGTCTACGGAGACGAGGTCTGGGCCGGCCGTGAGTACACGGCGGCGGCGACCATGATCGGGCAGGGCAACGTGCGCGACGGTCTCGAACTCGTGAAGGCCGTAGATGATCGCTACGACGGCCGGCTCCGCGACGCGCCTTACATGGCGGTCGGGCCGCCGATCCGCTGGCTCGAAACCTGCCATGCCGGTGAAGGCACCGGCAACCCGTTCGGCGACGACGAGTGCGGCAACTGGTACGGACGCTCACTCTCAAGCTGGTCACTGCTGCTAGCCCTGCAGGGGTTCGGATACGACGGCCCCGCGGGCCGACTCGGCTTCGCGCCGCCCTACCGACCGAACTCACACCGATCGTTCTTCACCGCTGGCAACGCCTGGGGAATCTTCTCCCAGCACCTGAACCGCAAGCGCTTTCGCGCCCAGATCCGCCTGGGTCACGGCCGGCTTCTGCTGAATCAGCTCGAGCTCGGCAAGGCCCCGGCCGGGAAACTCCGCAAGGCGAGCGTGAAGTTGAATGGCAAGCCGGTCAGGCTGAAGGGCCTGAGATCGGGCAAGCAGGGAATCCGGATCGAATTCCGGGGAATCTCGCTTCGCGCGGGATCCAGGCTCACCGTGACCGCAGCGAGACGCTGAAACGGGCACTCCTAATCACGGCGCCCAGTCGGGTTTAGAAACTGGAACCGCCGGCCATGGCCGGGAGGATCATTACCGTGTCGGTGTCGGCGACCTCGGTGTCGAGTCCGTCGAGGACGCGGACGTCTTCGTCATTCAGGTAGACGTTGACAAAGCGGTTGAGATCCCCTTCGCCTGAGAACAGCTGATCCCGGGTGTCGGGGTATTCGGCGACCAGTGCATTCAGCACCTCACCGCCGTTCGCCCCGGCGAGTTCAACCGAAGTCTGGTCACCGGTGTGCTTGCGGAGTACGGGCGGAATCTTCACGGTCGGCATGGCGCTGATCCTAACGGTCGGAGGACTGGTCGGTCATACAGGCTCAGGAGCCCGTATGACCGCCGCAGAATGCCTCGTAGTCGGGGAACTGCCCCATCTC
>JAEYSQ010000273.1 GCA_023434465.1 Actinomycetes bacterium | reverse complement strand
GGTCGAGGCGCTCGGTGAACTCCGGTTCCGGGGTCGGCCGGTTCTCGCGCAGAGCCTGGGCCAGACCGGCGAACTCGCTTTCGCTCAACTGCTCGTTCATCTCGAAGTTCTTTTCGTTGTCGCGGCTCACTTGGCCACCTCCTCGTTCGATGTCGAAACATCGGTTTCCATCGCGCTCCGCAGTCGATTCATTGCCCGGCTGAGCCGTGTCCCGACGTTGGTTGGCGAGTAGCCGGTCGCTTCGGCGATCTCAACGTTGTTCAGCCCGGCAAAGAACTTGAGCGCAACCATCTCCCGGTCGGCCGGACTGAGGGTGCCGAGCGCATCAAGGAGCTCGGCCCGTTGCTCACGCTCGAGGACGGTGCCCGCAACCGAGCCCTCGGCTTCCTGCCGGTCGGGCTCGATCGCCGGCACTTCCCGCCTTCGCTTCCTCAACTCGTCAAGGGCAGCATTCCGGGCAATCCCGAAAAGCCACCCTCGCGCGCTCCCGCGCTTCGGATCGAACCTGTCCCACTTACGAAACGCCCGCTCGAACGCGAGCGCGGTCACATCCTCGGCCGCGATCCGGTCTCGAAGCAATCCGGCCACATACGAGTAGAGATCGTCACGACTTCCCCGGTAAAGATCCTCAAAAAGAGGACGAGGCCCGGTCCTCGGCCCGGGGGCACCACTCGCTGCTGTCTCAGGTTCTGGAACCGCCTCAAGCATCCCGTTCATACCCACACTACGGGGGAGCCGGAAAACCGTCACACACCCTGGTTCGAGTAGCCGCGGGCCGGGTGGACGTCTCCGGGATACTCAGGCAGAGCGCGGCTGAATGCCGCGCGAAGTGTTCGCCGCTTCCCGGTGATGTCCACCCGGCCCGCGGCGTCAACGACGCTCAGCGCCGTCCTTGTGGTTCCCGGACGCGTTGCCCACTACCCGTCGTAGGGCTCGAAGTCTGCCTTCCGGGCACCGCAAACCGGGCAGAACCAGTCGTCCGGGATCTCCTCGAACGCGGTTCCGGGGGGGATTCCGCCGTCGGGGTCGCCCTCGGCGGGGTCGTAGATCCAGCCGCAGGAAACACAAATCCAGAGGCTGGTCGTGGTCGTGCTCATGGCGGGGCAGGTTACCCGAGGTGAGATACGGTTCGCGCTGTGAACTCTTTTCCGGAAGCAGGTCCAGGGGAGGCGATCAACCTCGGCGTTCCTTCCGAGCCGCGTCCGGCCGCCACGATCCTGTTGCTGCGAGATCGGCAAGCCGGTGGCCCCCTCGAAGTGCTGATGCTGAAGCGTTCGGCGGAATCCCATTTCATGCCGAGCGTGTGGGTTTTTCCGGGTGGTTCGCTCGATCCCGAGGATGGGGACGGCATCGATGGTCTCAGGACCTGCGCGGCCCGGGAACTCGAGGAAGAGGCGGGCATCAGCCTTGATCTCTCGAACGAGCTGATCCCGTTGGCCCGCTGGGTCACGCCGGAGGTGGTCAAGACCCGCTTCGACACCTGGTTCTTCCTGGCCCGGGCGCCGGAAGCCGTTGAGGTCAAGCCGGACAACTTCGAAATGACCGAGGCGCTCTGGGTCAACCCGGCAGACGCCCTCGTGGCAGCCGAGGCGGGTGACATGGCGATCGTCTTCCCCACCCTCAAGCAGCTCGAAGCCCTGGTCCCCGCGGGTGACACGAACGAGGCGATGGAGCGTGCCGCGGCCGACCCGAACGCTTCGAGGATCGTGCTGCCGAAGGTGATCGGCGACGAACGAAACGCCCGCGTCGTGCTCCCGGAAGACGACGACTACCCGGCCTGATCAGCTTGCCGAGGCGACCGGATGTCCGGGGGCGTTTTCCCGGGGCTGTGGGACGTCGCCGGTCGGCGGCGGATCCTCGCTGGAGACGTCGAAGAGCATCCTCGCCCGCTCTTCGAAGCGATGGTTGAGCTCGACCAGGTACTGGAGATTCTCGTAGAGCCAGATCCGGCCGAGACCGGCACCGAACCCATTCTGGCTGGAGCTCGAGAACGAGTCCAGGAGCCAGCCCGCGTCGCCCAGGTCGGCGGTCTCCGGAATCGGCGAGCGCGAAGTTATCGCCCGGCCCAGCTCGATATATGAGTCGCAGGCCCGGTCGATGGTCTCGTCCATCTGGGGGCTGACCTCGGTGCCGGATTTCTCGAACCATGGCTGGACCGGAATTTGGCCGATCCCGTATGCAGTTCGTCGCAGCCTCAGACTGGCCGCGCTGAGCGCCATCAGGCTTTCGCGATCGATGTGATCACCGGTCGATTCATCGAGGAACTGCCGCAGCGCCGCGTCGAGTCTCTCCGAAGCGGCAACCGAGTTGGACCAGTAGAGATCATTCTCGTTACCGGGTCGTCCTTCGAGCACGCCCCGGGCACGATTTCTGACCAGTTCGGCACCGGCCAGGAGCGCTTCTCCGATCGCCGGCCGGATCATCGCCGCGGCGCCCCGCGGCCAGACCAGCAGCCCGACCGCCAGGCTGACCGCACAGCCAATCGCCACGTCCTGGATCCGGACCAGTCCGACCTGCCAGCCGATCGGTTCGATCAGGTTGTAGAGAACCATCACCAGCAGGGCGAATCCCGCCTGGCCTGCCGCAAACGAAACCGCCCGCTGGGCGTAAGCGGCGGCGAACACGGCGAGCGGAAGCGCCACCCAGAGGAGGTGGACCTGATCGTCGAAAAGCCAGAGCACGATCGAACCGATCACGATGCCGATCAGCGTCCCGGACAGGGCCTGCGCGACGGAACCGCGAGTTCCGAGTGCATTTGACCGGAGGATTGAGAGAGTGCCGAGCACCACCCAGAACGCGTTCTGGACCGCGACCAGGTCGGCGACCAGAACCGCGAGCGC
>JAEYSQ010000267.1 GCA_023434465.1 Actinomycetes bacterium | reverse complement strand
GAGTGCTTCAACTCCGCTCGGTCGAGTACGCCCGCAACTACAGCATCCCGATCCACTGCCGCAGCAGCTTCGAAGACCTGCCCGGTACCCTCGTACTTCCCGAAAGCGAAACCATGGAACGACCGATAATCACAGCCGTCACCCACTCGACCGACGAGGCGCGAGTCACCGTCATCGGAGTCAAGGACGAGCCCGGAATCGCCGGGCGCATCTTCAGCGCGCTTGCTGACGCGAGCGTGAACGTGGACGTGATCATCCAGAACGAGCCGGTCCACGAGGGCGCTCTCGCCGATCTTTCCTTCACCGTTGAGACGGGGGATCTCCAGGTCGCAAAGGACGCGATCGCAAAGCTCGGGGACATCAGCCAGGAAGTCCGGACCGACGAGCAGATCGGCAAGGTTTCGATCGTCGGGGCCGGGATGCGCAGCCATCCGGGTGTCGCGGCCAAAGTCTTCGAGGTGCTGGGCGAGAAGGAGATCAACATCGAGATGATCTCGACCTCCTCGATCCGGATCTCCTGCGTGATCCAGGCCGAGCAGGTGCCGGAAGCGGTCCGTTCGCTCCACTCGGCATTCGATCTCGGCCAGGAGCAGATCCTGGCTGAAGCCCCGACCGGCGAACACCGCCCCGTCGCCCCTTCAGAATCATGAGCGATTCCGGTTATCGGGTCGGCGTACTCGGCGCCACGGGAGCGGTCGGTTCGACCATCCTCGAGATCCTCAGCGAGCGGGAATTCCCGGCCAGCGAAGTGATTCCCTTCGCTTCGGAGCGTTCGGCCGGCCGGAAGCTCTCCTTCGGGAACTCGGAGATCACCTGTGTGGTCCCCGGCGAGGAGACCATCGGGAACATCGACATCCTGATCTCCTCGGCCGGCGGCTCGATCAGCGCCGAGTGGGCCCCGAAGTTCGTCGAAGCGGGCGCGGTCGTGGTCGACAACACCAGTTATTGGCGGATGCATGAGGACGTGCCGCTGGTCGTCGCCGAGGTCAATCCGGAGGCGGCCGAAAGCCACAAGGGCATCATCGCCAACCCCAACTGCACCACCATGGTGATGATGCTGGTGCTCGCTCCGATCCACCGCGAAGCGGGGCTCGAGCGACTCGTCCTCTCCAGCTACCAGGCGGTCTCCGGGACCGGCCAGAAGGCGATCGAGGAACTCACTGCGCAGTCGAGTCACGTGCTGGCCGGAAACGAGGTTCCCGCCCCCGTCGTGTATCCGCATCAGATCGCGTTCAACGTGATCCCCCAGGTCGAGACGTTCAAGGACGGTGACGATTACACCACCGAGGAGCGCAAGGTGATGGCCGAGACCCGCAAGATCCTCGATCTCGGGGACGAGGTGAAGATCTCCGCGACCTGCGCCCGCGTACCGGTCTACACCGGCCACTCGGAGTCGCTAAACGTCGAGACCCGCGAGGACCTCAGCCCGGACCGGGCGCGTGAGATCCTCGGGGCGGCCGAAAACGTGACCGTGGTCGACAATCCCGCGGCCGGCGAATACCCGACCGCGCTCGACGCCGCCGGAATCGACCAGACCCTGGTCGGCCGGATCCGCCGCGATCCCGGTCAGGAAAAGACCCTCAACCTCTGGCTGGCGGGGGACAACCTGCGCAAGGGCGCGGCCACCAACGCGGTGCAGGTTGCCGAGCTGCTGGTCGAGAACGGCTGGCTGAAATAGCTCGCTGCGCCTAAGGCAGCAGCTTTAGCCGCCTCGTTTTCGTTGCGCGGTTGCCGGCCTGGTCCCGAACCAGAACTGCGACCTGCGCCTTACGGGCCGATTTCGTCTTCTTCAGGATGCGGTGCTTGCGCCGCGGAACCTTCAGTTTCACGGTCTTCGATCCGCCGCTGGCGATCGAGTACGGGGCAGAGGCAAAAACGATCCGCCGCCGGGTCTTCTTGACCTTGACCTTCCCCCGCGAGCGCAGCGTGACCCTGCCCGAGCAGGGCCCCGACTCCTCGGCCTCCGGGCAGGTCAGCTTCAACTTTCCGACACCCTTGCGGTTCAGCTTGATCCGTTTGCCGTTCACTCTGATCGTCACCGCCTGGTCGGGTGGTCCGAGCTTGAAGAGCTCGTAGCCGTGGGTTCCGTCGTTGGCGCCGAAATAGATCGAGTCGCCCATAAGCTCGAAATCATCGCTGTCTGAATCGTCGGGTCCGGGAAGGATGTCCGCGGCAAGCTCAAAGCCGGTTCCGTCGCTCGCCCAGAGTTCATTGCCGGTCTGTTCGGTGTACGCGTCAAAGTAGACGGTCCGGTCGAGTTCCATGAAGTCGTCAGGACTTGACCCGTCTTCGCCCGGTCTCACGTCCCCGAGCGGGAGCGCGACGGTTCCGTTCCAGGCCCAGGGTTCGTCACCCTGAACACCTCCGTCGGCCGAGAAGTAAAGCTTCGAGCCAATAGTCGTCAGGTCGAGCACGTCCGAGCCGTCGGCACCAGGATTGATGTCGGCGGCCTGGGAGCTTGTGAGACCGTCAGTCGACCAGAGCTCGATTCCCGACGAACCGTCGTTGGCGCGGAAGAAGAGCCGGTCCCCGAACACCTCGAATCCGGACGGACTCGAGCCCATCGCGCCCGGGCGGATGTCGCTCACCAGGTTGGTCATCGTCCCGTTGCTGCGCCAGAGCTCGTTGCCGGGTACGCCGGTCGCGCCAAAGTAGACGTGATCCCCGAACGCGGTGAAGCCGGACGGATACGAAGGATTGGCGCCGGGCGAGATGTTCTGGAGAATCGCCGTAGTCGTGCCGTCGGTCGACCATGGCTCGGTCCCGTGCAGGTTGGTGGTCGCTCCGAAATAGAGCCTCGAGTTGAGTACGGTCAGACCTTGCGGGCCGGAAGAGGTCGCTCCGGGGTTGATGTCCATGACCAGCTCGACCGTGGTTCCGTCGGTGCGCCAGAGCTCCGTCCCGGTCAACTGGGTAGTCGCCACGAAATAGATGTGGTCACCAAACGGGGTGAGTCCGGTCGGGCTCGATGAAGGCTCCCCGGGGTTCAGATCCATCACCTGCTCGACGCTCGTGCCGTCCGAGCGCCAGAGCTCCGACCCGCTTGTGCCGTCGTTGGCCCGGAAGTAGAGGAAACCTTCATGTGCCAGCAAGAGCTGCGCATTGCTGCCTTCCGGTCCGGGCGCGACGTCGGCGACCTGACTCGCCTTCCGGCCGTCGTAGCGCCAGAGCTCATGCCCGCTCTCCGGGGTGGTCGCGCTAAAGAAGAGCGTGTTCCCGATCGCGATCAAGTCGTCCGCGTAGGATCCGCTGGGGCCCGGCAACACGTCGGCGACCAGCCGGGCGTCGTGCGGGGCGGCGTCGGCCCGGGCGAGGCCGGCCAGCATGGTTCCGATCACCACCATCACGAGCAGCGCAATCCTGATCGGACCTTTGGTGAGACACTCCGTTGCGTTCACGATGACCCCCTGTAGCTGATGCCGACTACCCCGAACCTAACCGCTCGGGTCCAGCGAATCAACCTGGGTCAGTCACCAAAATCCTCGGCTATGTCGGCGATTCGTTCGTACAGGGCGTGGAAGAAGTCGCTGCGAGGGACGACCGCGTGAACCATTCCTTCGGTGGCGATCGGGACCACCATCACCCGGTGGTGAAGGAAGGTCTCGGCCAGTTGGGTATCGGCAAAGTCGTCTTCGACCAGGACCGGGTCGGTGGTCAGGTACGCCTTGATCGGTTCCTCCTGGCTCGCGATCCGGCGTTCGATCGTCTCGTCCAGTGAACGCCGGATCATCCGGGCGCTCATCAGGGTTCCGACATAGCCGGGAAAGACGGCGGTCATGAACTCGCGCTCGCCGAACAGCCCGGCGTAGTTGCCGTGCTCGTCGACCACCGGCAGGGCCGGTAGCCCGGACTCGAGCACCAGGCGGGCGGCGTACCCCACCGGATCGGTGGTCACCAGGGGCTTCACCTCCTGGATGACGGATCTGACTATGTGGTCTGCCAAGTCACCACCTCGAAGAAACTAACCCTTTCGAAGGACATCTATCCGTACCGCAACAGGATGTACGCGGTTGCCATCACCGTGGTCGCGAGCGTCACCGGGAACCCGAGCTTGAGAAAGGTCCAGAAACCGATCGGCCGGCCCGACCTTTCCGCGAGTCCAGCGGCCGCCACGTTGGCCGCGGCCGAGACGAGGGTGAGGTTGCCCCCGAAACAGGCTCCGAGTGAGAGGGCCCACCAGTACGCGTTGTCGGTCGGGTCCTGCTGGATCTGCTCGACGACCGGAATCATGGCCGCGGTCAGCGGGATATTGTCGACGATTCCGCCGATGATCGAAGAGGTCCAGATGATTCCGACCAGCTCGGCGTTGCGGTCACCCTTGGTGATGTCGGTGATCGCTTCCGCGACTTTGTCGATCGCCCCGGTCGCTTCCATCGCGCCGACCATTACGAAGAGTCCGATGAAGAAGAAGATCGTGGTCCACTCGATCTTTTCGAGGACTTCCTCGACCGGGATCCTGGTCACCATCAGGCCCACCGCAGCCCCGGTAAGCGCGATCGTGGCCGGTTCGACATGGATGTACTGATGAAGGAAGAACAGGATGATCGTGCCGATCAGGACCGGCAGGGTCCGCTTCAGTTCTCCCCAGTCACGGATCGACGCGACCGCGTCGAGCTCCATCACGTACTTCTTGTTCGCCTCTTCGACCTGAAGCTGTTTCCGGAACACGAAATAGAGGGCAACCGTGATAACGGAGAGGATCACCGTCACGCCCGGAACGTTGTTGACGATGAAATCGTTGAAGCTGAGGCCGGCGGCGTTGCCGATCATGATGTTTGGCGGGTCACCGATCAGGGTGGCGGCACCGCCGATGTTTGCCGACATGATCTCGACCAGAATCAGCGGCATCGGATTGATGTCGAGAGTGTCGGCCAGCAGGAAGGTGATCGGGACGATCAGGAGGATCGTTGTCAGGTTGTCGAGAAACCCGGAGAGGATCGTGACCGTCGCCGCCATCATCACCACGAGCGCGAATGGGTTGCCGCGTGAGTACTGGCCGGCCTTCACCGCGATGAAGTCGTAGACCCCGCTCTGCTGGGTTACGTAGACCAGCATCATCATTCCGGCCAGCAACCCCAGCGTCGCGAACTCGACCGATTCGATCGCCAGGTGCTCGTTGTACTCCCCGACGAACAGCACGACGACAGCGGCCCCGAGCAGGGCGATTTTCGTGCGGTGAACCCGCTCGCTCGCGATCAGTGCGAGGGCGATCAGAAATGTCGCGACTGCCAGTGCCAGAGCCCGAGTCTATGGCTTCGGGAGACGAAAAGCGGCGCGGTGCTTTTTCAGGCCCGTAGAGCCCTGCCGAGCTGCTCGATGGTGATCACACCGGCCAGTTGACCGTGCTCATCGGTGACCATCAGGGCCCCGAATCGCCGTAGCTGCTGGTTGCCTAGCAGGCTGTCGAGGCCGGCCTGTTGATCGACCGCGAAACCCGGGTCGCGCTCGGTCAGGGATGCGACGGGGGTGTTGGCCCGCTCGATTTCCGGGACCGCTTCAAGCCGGTCGCGAACCGCCATGCCGATGAAAGCTCCGCCAGTGTCGACGACCGCAAACCAGGACCAGCCGAAACGCAGGAAGTACTCCTCCAGTGCGCGGGCGCAGTCGAGATCGGCGGGGATCGCGACCGGCTCGGGATCCATTACCTGGCTGACCGTGACTCCTTCCAGCCGCTCGCTCACCGTTGAACGGCTGGCCGCCCGGGCGGCGCCGTTCACCAGAACGCCGATCATCACCAGCCAGAGGCCACTGAACACGTTGCCGCTCAGCGCCCAGACGATGCCGAGTCCGATGAAGATGAATCCGAAAATCCGTCCGAGGCCGGCCGCGAACCGGGTTGCCGCGGCGCGTTTGCCGGTGATCTTCCAGGCAATCGCCCGGACGATCCGACCCCCGTCCATCGGGAAGGCAGGCAACAGGTTGAAGCCGA
>JAEYSQ010000228.1 GCA_023434465.1 Actinomycetes bacterium | reverse complement strand
ACCGACCCGCTGCCTTCGACCGGTTCGCCGAACGGGGACCGGGCCGAGTTCGACCGTTACCTCGAAGCCAACGTCCAGCCCCAGCGCCAGGAGGGTTTCCACACCGTTGAAGTCAAGGTAGTCCGCGGTGACCTCACCCCGGAGCAGTTCCGCGGCCTCGGCCAGATCATGCGGGACTACACCAGCGGCTTTGCCCGGATGACGGTTCAGCAGAACATCGTCCTTCGCTGGGTCCACGAAGAGTCGCTCTACGACGTCTGGAAGCGGCTCGGCGAACTCGGGCTCGACGATGTCGGACCCCGGCGGATCACCGACGTGGTCTCCTGCCCCGGCACCGACTCCTGCAAGATGGGCATCACTTCCTCGATGGGCCTCAACCAGGCGATCCAGGAGCGGGTCGAGTCGATGGAAATCACCGATCCGCTGACCCGCGAGATCCACATCAAGATGAGCGGTTGCCCGAACGGCTGCAGCCAGCACCACATCGCCAACATCGGCTTCTATGGCGCTTCGCTGAAGGTCGGCGGCAGGACCATCCCGGCCTACGTGCCGCACCTCGGTGGCAAGTACACCGACGGTGACACCATCTATGGCACCCGGCTCAAGTCTCGCCTGCCCGCCCGTCGCGTCCCGGACGCCGTTGAGCGTTGGATCCGCCTGTACGAGGCTGATCGTGAGGATGGCGAAGTTTTCAACTCATTCGTTGAGAGGGTCGGTACCGCCCGCATGGAGGAAGAGGTCAAGGACCTGACCATGCCGGTCGACTTCAGCCTCGACACGATGCAGATGTTCATTGACTGGCAGCGCTCCGACCCGTACAAGGTCGAGCGCGGTGAAGGCGAGTGCGCCGTCTAGAGCGACCTCTATGGAACCGTCCACCACATTGAGCCCGGCGGAAGCCGCAGCGGCGAAGAAGGCCGAGGAGGCCACTCGCGCCCTGGCCGAACGCTTCGATGCCGGAGCGGTCGCCGCCCGGCTCGAACCGCTCGACGCGGGCAAGGTGCTGGAGTGGGCCTTCGAACAGTTCGGGGAGGACATGTACATCGCCTGCTCCTTCCAGAAGACCAGTTCGGTCGTCATGCACCTGGCGACCGAGGTGAATCCGAATGCGCGGTTCTTTTACCTGGACACGGACTTCCTGTTCCCGGAGACCTATGAGACCAGGGACCGCCTGGCCGAGCGGTTCAACGTCGACTTCGAGCGCTGGCACAACATCACTCCGGAGGAACAGGCCGAGCTTTACGGCGACCAGCTCTGGAAGCGCGATCCCGACCAATGTTGCGGCATCCGCAAGGTGGACCCGATGCGTCGGGCTCTTTCATCGGTTGACGCGTGGGTCGCCGGCATTCGCCGCGAGGACTCCGCCACCCGGGCCAATTCGCCGAAGTTCATGTGGGACAAGAAGTTCAACATCTGGAAGTTCAACCCGATCGCCGACTGGACCGAGCGGGATGTCTGGACCCACCTTCACAAGCACAGCATTCCCTACAACCCCCTGCATGATCAGGGTTATCCATCGATCGGATGCACCCACTGCACCCGTCCGGTCCTGCCCGGCCAGTCCGCCCGAGACGGTCGCTGGTCCGGTTCCGGCAAGACGGAATGCGGTATCAACTAGCCGCTCGTCGGGCAGCACCAATCAGCCATACCGTCTAGGCTGCTCGATTCTCCACTTGATCAATCAACTTTCTCCCCTACTCTTAGAACCTGACTATGACTGAACTAGCCCTGCAGCTTTCCGAACGCCAGACCGCCGATTTCGAGATGATCGCAATCGGTGCCTTCGCCCCCCTCACCGGATTCCAGGGGCACGCCGACTGGCAGCGCGTCTGCGACGAAATGCGGACCGAGTCAGGCGAGTACTGGCCGATTCCGATCACCCTTCCGACCGACCTCGACTGCGAGATCGGCGACAAGGTTGTGCTCAGCGCCGACAACGGCAAGCACCTCGGGTCGATCACGGTCGAGGAAATCTTCGATCGTGACGTGAAGGAAGAAGCCCAGAAGGTCTACCGCACGGTCGATGGCGAACACCCCGGTGTCGCTGCGATCTATGAAGAGGGCAACCGTTGTATCGCCGGCCCGATCGAGGTGGACGCTCTCCCCGATCACGAGGAAGCGTTCATGCGCCGGTACCTCACTCCCGCCGAGTCGAAGCAGGCATTCGCCGACCGTGGCTGGAAGAAGATCGTCGCCTTCCAGACCCGCAACCCGATCCACCGCGCCCACGAGTACCTGACCAAGGCCGCACTCGAAGCCTGTGACGGACTGTTCATCCACCCGCTGATCGGCAAGACCAAGGCCGGCGACATTCCGGCTGACGTGCGAATGAAGTGCTACGAACTGCTGATGGAGAACTACTACCCGAACGACCGCGTGATGCTCGGCGTCAAGCCGGCCAAGATGCACTACGCCGGTCCCCGCGAGGCGGTTCTCCACTCGATCATCCGCCGCAACTACGGCTGCACCCACTTCATCGTTGGTCGCGACCACGCCGGTGCCGGCGACTACTACGGCACCTTCGAGGCACAGGAGATCTTCAACGACATCGACATCGACGAGCTCGGCATCGAGCCGCTGATGTTCGAGCACACCTTCTGGTGCCACGAGTGCGAAGGTCTGGCGTCGAACAAGACCTGCCCTCACGACGCCGAATCGCACCTTTTCCTTTCCGGCACCAAGGTCCGCGAGATGCTGGGCAACGGCGAAATGCCGCCGCCCGAATTCTCCCGCCCCGAGGTCGCCCAGATCTTGATCGACTCTTACAAGGAGGACAACTAACCAATGTCAGACAGCAAGGGCTTCACCCTCTGGTTCACCGGCCTCTCCGGCGCCGGCAAAACGACGATTTCCGAGATCGTCGCCCGCGAGCTCACCGCCCGCGGCTCCAAGCTGGAGATCCTCGACGGTGACATCGTCCGCGAGAACCTCTCTAAGGGCCTCGGCTTCTCGAAGGAAGACCGCGACATCAACATTCGCCGGATCGCCTTCGTCGCCGATCTTCTTTCCCGCAACGGCGTCCCGGTCATCACCGCCGCGATTTCGCCTTACAGCGCCCTGCGCGACGAGGCCCGCGAGCTGATGGGGGACCGCTTCATCGAGGTCTACATCGAGGCTTCGGTCGAGGTCTGCGCCGAGCGTGACGTCAAGGGCCTCTACGCCAAGGCCTTCTCGGGTGAGATCAAGGAGTTCACCGGGGTGTCAGACCCGTACGAGGCACCGGAGAACCCCGAGATCACCCTGAAGACCGCCGAGGAAGAGCCGGAGGAGTCGGCCGCCAGGCTGATCACTTACCTGGAAGAGCGCCAGCTCATCCCGGCCGCCGTCGCTTCCTAGCATCCCGATCTGCGGGCGCCGTCCCCTGCGGCGGCTTTTCCGACCACCCTGGCCCGACTGATCCGGGTCAGGCGGGTGCCTGCCGTTCTTCCGCAATCGCGTTGCCGCCATCGACGATGACCAGCTGGCCGGTCGTATAGCTGCTGGCCGGCAAGGCCAGCGAGACGATGGTTGCCGCCACCTCGTCCGGACGGCCCGGTCGCCCCGCCGGTGTGGCCTGCCCCTTCGTGATCTCGCCGGCACCGGAAGAGG
>JAEYSQ010000200.1 GCA_023434465.1 Actinomycetes bacterium | reverse complement strand
CCTCGGCTGCGGCCGCGGGATCAGCGACCGCGATCGTGTCCAGGCCGAAACCCCGGGCCTGGGCGACCGCTGTCTGCCAGTCACTGCCGACCGCGAGCCCCACAGGAACGAGGTCTTCCCGACCGGCGATGATCTCCAGCGCCTGGGTTCCGATCGAACCCGTCGCACCGAGGATCAGGACCCGCTTCGATTCGGAGCCGGCCATCAGTAGACCAGGGCGACGGAGACGTAATAACCGACGACGACCGTGAAGAACACCGCGTCCAGCCGGTCGAGCAGACCTCCGTGCGGACCAAAGAGCTGGCCCGTGTCCTTGGTGTCGAGGTCGCGCTTGATCATCGACTCGAACAGATCTCCGATCGGCGCGACCGCGGCGACCGCGGCGCCGAGGATCAAGGCATCGACCCCGGAGAGCCAGTCCTGGTACAGCCCGGCACACCAGACGCCGAGCATGCCGATCAGGAAACCACCGATCAGACCTTCGATCGTCTTGTTCGGCGAAAGGTTCGGAGCAAACCGGTGGGCACCGAACATGCGGCCGACGGCGTAGGCGCCGGTGTCGCAGGCGAAGGTTCCGACCAGGACGTTGACCAGCAGCGCCGCGCCGTGGTCGGGCAGTTCGCGGAGCAGCACCGCGTGGACCAGGGCCATGCCGATCCAGAACACGCCGAGCAGGGTGATCGCGATCGAGATCGTGACGTCGCGCCGTTGGCTGCGCCGGGCGGCCGCGAAGAAGACCAGCAGGAACGGCAGCGCCAGGAACAGAAGGACGTTGAACTGTGTGCCGAGCCAGGCCGCGAGGACCATGCCGACCAGGGCTACGTAGGCCGGGATCTCGAAGGGCCGGTACCGGTCGGTCATCTGGAAGAACTCGCGCAGCCCGAGGCAGCCGAAGACCGCCAGCGCACCGGCGAACCAGGGTCCGCCGGCAACGATGATCGCGATCACCACGATGATCCACGGGATCGCAATCAGGATGCGTTTGGCCGTTTCTCCCATCAGGCGGGTTCCCGGGTGCCGAATCGCCGCTGGCGCCGTCCGTACTCCTCGAGTGAAGCTTCGAAAGCTTCGCGGGTGAAATCGGGCCAGAGTTCGTCCCGGAAGACGAACTCGGAGTACGCGCACTGCCAAAGCAGATAGTTCGAGATGCGCTGCTCGCCGCTGGTCCTGATCAGCAGTTCCGGGTCGTGCATCTCGGGGGCGTAGAGATGGCGGCGGAATTCCTCCTCCGTAGTTCCCGTGAACTCACGGGCGGCATCGACGATCTCGGCCCTGCCACCGTAATTGAAGGCGATGAAGAAAGTGATCGTGTCATTCGCCGCGGTCAATGCCTCGGCCTCTTCCATCTGCTGTTGCAGCTTCGCGGAAACCCCCTCGCGGCGGCCGATGAACCGCATGCGTACGCCTTCCTCGTTCAGTTCGGGGGTCTCATCGACGATCCGCCGGGAAAACATCTCCATCAGCCCCGCCACCTCTTCCGGCGACCGGGACCAGTTCTCCGTCGAAAATGAGAAAACGGTCAGTTCTTTGACACCGAGCTCGACCGCGTCACGCAGCCTGGCTTTGACGATGTCGGCGCCAGCCTTGTGACCCTCCCTGACCGGCAATCCGCGACTCTGGGCCCAGCGCCCGTTGCCGTCGGTGATGATGGCTACATATCTAGGACCCGTGGTCCGGGGTGCGGTCACACCTCGAGGATCTCTTCTTCCTTGCCCTTCAGCAGGGAATCGATCTCGGCGATGGCACCGTCGGTCAGCTTCTGGAGGTCCTCCTCGCCGCGACGCTCGTCGTCCTCGCCGACTTCGCCTTCCTTCTTCAGTTCGCGCATATCGGCCATCACGTCCCGGCGCACGTTGCGGATCGCGACCCGCCCGTCTTCGGCGACTCCGTGCACGACCTTGACCATCTCGCGGCGTCGCTCCTCGGTCAGATCCGGAATCTGGAGCCGGATCACGTTGCCATCGTTGGATGGGGTGAGTCCGACGTCGGACTCCTGGATCGCCTTCTCGATCAGACCGAGGGCGCCCTTGTCATAGGGCGTCACGGTCAGCAGGCGGGCTTCTGACGCGGCCACGTTGGCAAGCTGGTTTAGGGGGGTGTTGGCGCCGTAGTAGTCGACCACGATCCGGTCGAGCAGGTGGGGCGTGGCGCGACCGGTACGAACCGTGGCGAACTCTCCACCGGTCGATTCGACGGTCTTGTTCATCCTGTCCTTGGCGTCTGAAAGCAGGTCGTCGATCAAGAAAGTGCCTCCTCGGGCGAATCAGTTGGCGGCGACCCTGGAGCAGACCAGCGTGCCCACTTTTTCGCCGGAGACGATCCTATCCATATTGGCTTCGTCAGCCATGTTGAAGACGTAGATCGGCAGGTCGTTGTCCATACACAGGCTGAGCGCGGTCGAGTCCATCACCTTGAGACCACGTTCGATCGCTTCCTTGTGAGTGATCTCGGGGATGAAGGTGGCGTCCGGGTTTAGCGAGGGGTCGCTGTCATACACGCCTTCCACCCCGTTCTTGGCCATCAGGATCGCTTCCGCGTTGATCTCCAGACCGCGCAGCGCCGCGGCGGTGTCCGTGGTGAAAAACGGGTTCCCGGTGCCCGCGGCGAAAATGCAGACCCGGCCCTTCT
>JAEYSQ010000125.1 GCA_023434465.1 Actinomycetes bacterium | reverse complement strand
CAGACCTCTCGCGGAGAGCGTTCGTTCGACATCTATTCCCGGCTCCTCAACGAGCGCATCATCTTCCTCGGCACCGGTGTGAACGAGGACATCGCCAACCTGGTGGTGGCCCAGCTGCTTCACCTCGATGCGGAGGACCCCGAGAAGGACATCAGCCTCTACATCAACTCGCCCGGTGGCTCCGTTTACGCCGGTCTGGCGATCTACGACACGATGCAGTTCATCAAGCCCGATGTCCAGACCATCTGCGTCGGCATCGCGATGAGCATGGGTGCCCTGCTGCTGGCCGGTGGTGCGGCCGGCAAGCGGATGTCGCTGCCGAACTCGAAGATCCTGATCCATCAGGTTTCCTCCGGCTTCCAGGGCCAGGCGACCGACATCGAGATCCACGCGAACGAGATCATCGACACGCGCAGTCGGCTCGACAAGATCCTCGCCAAGCACACCGGCCAGGACCTCGAGAAGATCACGCACGACACCGAGCGCGACTACTTCATGAGCGCTGAAGAGGCCACCGAGTACGGTCTGATCGACCGGGTCATCGAGCATCGGTAAGAGGTTCATCACCAGTTTTTCCGGAGCCGTCGCCCTTGTGGCGGCGGCTCTGCTTTTTGCAGCACCGCTCCAGGCCGGACCGCCTCCGGGCCTGCCCGGCAACCAGGCCGTCTTCTCACTGATCGGCAAGTACGGGGTGACGCCGGATGATGCGGTCCCCTCGTCGGTCGATCCGATCCGGGTCCATTTCCGCTACGACGCACCGAGGTCGGTGCGGCTGGCGATTCGGGTCAATCGCCTGGGAACCGGCAAGACGATCCGCCGAATCGTGACCCCCCGGCTCAAACGGGGCCGCTGGCATCACCTCGCCTGGGACGGCCGGACCCAGGCCGGTCGCCTTGCCCCGGAGGGCAAGTACCGGGTGCTGCTCGGCCGGATCGGCGGGCCGTTCTCCAGCCTCGGCAGAATCAGGATCCACGGGCACCGCTTTCCCGTGGACGGCCCCCACGGAACCCGCGGCCACATCGGCAGGTTCGGCGCGCCTCGGGTCGACGGCCGCACCCACGAGGGCTTCGACATCACCGCCGCCTGCGGAACACCCCTGATCGCGGTCCGCGCCGGCAAAATCATCAAGAAAGCCTTCGACCCCGCGCTCTACGGCAATTTCGTGGTGCTGAAGGGCGAAGGGGAGAGGCGCACCTACAAGTACTCACACCTCAGGTCGCCGGCTCCGGTCCGCAAGGGCCAAAAGGTCCGAGCCGGCCGGCGCCTCGGATCGGTCGGTCAGACCGGCAATGCCGCCAGCACCCCGTGCCACCTCCATTTCGAGGTGCGGAACCGCGGCAGGCTCCTCGACCCCGAACCACTCCTCGGCCGCTGGCCCTGGTAGCTGGCCTCTCGCTACTTGGCCCGGAGGGCGAGCGACTCGGCGCAGTCGAGGATCGTTTCCTCGACCGGACGGGCCTTGACGCCGAGAACGGTTTCGGCTCTTGTCGTGTGAAAGTCGGAACGCCAGCCGATGTCCTGAACGAGTGCCCGGGCGCCCGGGTCGAAGAGGGCCATGATGCGGACCATGAACTTCGGCGCGGTTCGAGTCGGCGCCTTCTTCGCCAGTTCCGGCAGCTTCTCGCGCAGGATCTGGGAGACCTCGAGGAGCCAGAGAAACGGCCCGGAAGCGATGAAGCGCTGACCGCCGGCCTCCGGCTTTTCCATCGCCGCGATGTGGGCGGCTGATACATCCCGCACATCGACCCAGCTGAACCCGATCTTCGGCACCGCGGGCATTCCGTCGAGCAGGCGCTGGATTCCTTCGAGTGAGAACGAATCGTCGTCGGGCATGACCGGTCCGAGGATCGCGCTGGGATTGATCACCGCCAGTTTCTCCCGTTCACCACGCTTGTCGACCAGGGCCCAGGCTGCCTCTTCGGCCAGCGTCTTCGACTGGGCGTAGGCAGCGACGGTTTCAACGTTCGTCCAGTCGTCTTCCGTATACGCCCCCTGCCTCGGGGTGCCGCTACCGCGGATAGCAGCGACCGAGGAAGTCATCACGATCCTTTCGACCCCCGCGTCGAGAGCTGCGCTGATCACCCGGGTCGCCCCGTCGACCGCGGGCCGAATCAGCTCCTGAGGATCCTTCGGCCTGGCCGGCGGAAACGGTGACGCGATGTGGAGCACGTAGCGGCAACCCGCCACCGCTTCGGCCCATCCTTCGTCGGAGGCGAGGTCGGCCTCGAAGAACTCGATTCCGGCCGGTCTCCCCAGCTCACCGGAGATGTTCTCGATTATTCGGGGGCCCTTCGCCGCGTCGCGGACGGTGGTCCGGACCGCGTAACCCTCCTTGAGCAGGTCGATGATCGCCCGTCCGCCGAGGAAGCCGGAACCCCCGGTGACCAGGACCGTCCCTTTCAAACCCTCAGTTGTGGTCATTGGTCCAGTCTAAGCTGGTCGGCATGAGCAGACTGATCGATCTTTCGGCTCCGATCGAGCCGGGACCCGAAGGTGCCCCCGACGTCGTCCGCGTCGACGTCGACTTCACCCCTCACGAAGAGGGGGCGAAACAGATCGAAGCCCTGTTCGGGGTCGGTCCGGAACTGCTGAGGGGCGGGGAGGGATGGGCGGTTGACACCTTCACCCTGCTCGGCACCCACAGCTCGACTCACGTCGACGCGCCCTGGCATTACAACTCGACGATCCAGGGCAAGCCGGCCGAGACGATCGACCAGTTGCCGCTCGACTGGTTCTTCCGGCCCGGCTTCCTGCTCGACTTTCACGAACGGGCCGACGGCGAGGTCATCGAGGCCGCCGACATCGAAGCGGAGCTGGAGCGGACCGGCCACGAGATATCCGAACGCGACATCTGCCTGGTCCGAACCGGCTGCGACCGGTACCTCGGCACCGTCGAGTACATGGCTCACGGCCCCGGTGTAAGCGCCGAAGCGACGCGTTGGCTCTTCGACCGCGGCGTGCGGGTGATGGGCATCGACGCCTGGGGCTGGGACCGGCCACTCTGGATCCAGGCCGAGGAAGCAAAGGAGAAGGGGGAGCCCGGGATCTTCTGGGAGGCCCACCAGGCCGACATCCCCTACTCGCAGATCGAGCGTCTCGCCAATCTCGACCAGCTCCCCGCTACCGGCTTCACGGTCGCCTGCTTCCCCCTCAAGCTGGTCGGAGGGTCAGCCGCGCCCGCCAGGGTGGTGGCAATTCTGGACTGAGGAGGACCTTGGTTCGATTCACTAGGGCTATACCCGAGCGATTCGAACCAATGTCCCCGGTTCAGCGGCGGGGGAAGCGTGCTTCGAAGTTCCTGAACCGCCGGGCCTGGTCGGCCAGGGCGGCCTTCTTTTCGGCGGGGGTGAGGAAGGAGCAGCGGAGGCCGTTTCTCGCGAACGACTTGAGCTGCCGGTATCCGAACCGGTGCTGACGGACCGCCTTGACGTACTGCGAGGTGAGATCGGTGCGGGAAACTCCCTCGTCGTCGGTGGAGAGGGTGACCTTGATTCCGGCCTTGACGTAGTCGGTGATCGGGTGGCGGCGGCCGAACAGCCTGAGGATCTGCTGGTTCGAGGTCAGGTTCGACTCGAGGCAGATGCCCTTGCGCTTCATGCTGCGGAGAATCTGGCCCGGGTTCCGCTCCCAGCGCAGGTCGGCGCCGTGTCCGATCCTTTCCGGACCGGCGACGTTGACCGCCTGGCGAATGTGAAAACGGAGATCCGAAGGCGGAACCAGTCCCGGCACCAGTTCGCCGGCGTGCAGGGTCACCTTCTCGCCCGGGTAGACCGAACGCAGGTACTTGACCATCCTCATGTGGAGGCTGTAGTACCCGGTCGAGTAGGCGGCGTCTTCGGGCTGGACCATGTTCATGCCAGCCCAGTTCGGGTCCGCTGCCATCAGCTCGAAACCGAAGAGGAGCTGGGCGAAGACCACTGCGGGAAGCTGGTTGCGGAGAACCTGGACGTCGAAATTGACCAGCACGTCGCAGCCACTCTTCGGCTGGCCGGTGGCACAGCCCTGAAGGTCGGAGCGTCGGCTGAGCGCCGAGGATGCGGTGAGTCCGGCGGCCGGGATCGCGTTCGTTATTCCCGCGTCGAGCATCGCCTGCCTCATCACGGCGAAGTCGGGGTTGTACCCGACCTGGTTGGCGACCTGGAGAGTCGCGCCGAACTGCGGGGTAATCAGAGGCTCGACGTACTGGATATTCTGGTCGGCAGCTCGCTGGGTGACCTGGGCCAGGCCGTCTCCTTGCCGGCCGCTGAAGGCGGAGCCGAACAAATCAAAGGTGGCGAAAAAATGGTTGTGGCCGGAGAACGCATCCGGCCGGAACTCCCTCATCGACCAAGCGCCGAGAATCTGATCCCAGAGCTGGGTGTTCGAAAGAGCGTTGCTCAGTGGAACCTGATTGCCGGTGCAGGGCGGGAAAGAGGAAACGAAGGTGACTGTGTCGACGCACTTGCCATCCTCGGCGCCCCAACGAATCATCGCTTCCCCGTAGACGGCTCCCGACAGGTGGGTGTGGAGGTCGGTGCCCTTCGGCATGTCTCGGAGAAACTGACGAAGCCGTTCCGGCTTGTCGCGGAGGTTCTCCAGCCGCTTGGCAGCTCCGCTCACGTCAGCTGACGCCGCCGGAGCGAGCACGAGACAGGCAAAGAGGGCGAGGACAAGGAGGACGAACGGACGAGTTCTCACTCCGTGATCGTATTCGCCCCGGTCGAGAGAATGTTGATCTCCGGGTTCTCGGCCGCGAGCCTGGCCAGCAGCGGGCGAGGCTCGAGAACCTCGTCACTGTGGTGGACACCGGGCGGAACCCTGCCTTCGATCACCTCGGCAGCGAACAGCGCGGTCGCGATGCCGGTCAACCGGGACTGGTCGCGGGTGAGGATCGAGAGTTCGGTCATCTCGCCCTGGTCATCGGTCGCCTGGACGAGAACCCCGCATTCATCCGTGCCGACGCCTCCGCGCTCGAGCATTCCCAGCAGGGCCTTGCGTGACCGCGGCCGACGGGTCAGCTCACCGCCACCGGCCAGGGCCGCGATCCGCATCGAACGGGCGGCCGAGGGAGGAAGCGTCACCAGCCAGCTGCTCACCGTCGGTACGCCGATGGTGCGGACCAGGCTTCGTTGTTCCGGGAAGTCGAAACGAACCCCCAGCACCGGCCGCCGGCGCCCCGCGATCTCGGCGCTCCGGGTTTCACGCTGGGCCCGGAACCAGTGTGGCACCCCTTCGACGAAGGCGATGAACTCGGAATCGAACTTGTCGAGCGTCCACTCGAGAGCGGCGGTGCCGTGATCGTCACCGGTGCCGAGCAGCACGAAGAGGTCGAGCTGCCGGACGTCGGTCACCGATTCGGCCAGCAGCCGGGCGGCCAGGTTGGTGAGACCGGGAGCGAGCCCGACGTCGATCAGGCCCGAGCCGCCATTCCTCCTTGCGGTCGGATCGAGAGCTTCGATCATCTCGAGGATGCGTCCGTCAGCCGAAATGTCGACGTACCCGAGCCCGCCGGAAAGACAATGCGAAGCAAACGAAGGGTCGAACTGGTCGAGGCACATGATCACCACCCCGGCTCCTTCCGGTGCCGATCCTTCGGCGGTGTCGAGCCTCATCCCGCGAGAGTCGTGCCCGACCGACGCGGCGGCACGATCGGCCTTCTCCTGGCTGCGCCCGGCCAGAACGACTCGTCCGGGATACCGGGGTGCGCGGCATTCGGCCAGGTTACGGCCGACGTGCCCATACCCGCCGACAATAACGATGTCGCCCTCACGGGCCGTTTTCTCTGCCATCAAATGTCGGGCGTCGCTTCGATTCTGCCGGCCTCGATCTCGGCCGTAAACGCCTCGAAGTCCTCGCGGTTCTGTTTCTCGTAGCGAAGGCTGAACTCGGCGATCGCACGATCGAACTTGTCACCTTTGCCCAGGTACTCGGCGATCGCGACCCGGTCGCCGGTGCGTGCGTGAGCCAGGGCCAGGACGCCTGCGCAGGCCCTGACGTACTCGCCCAATCCGGATTCGGACAGAGAATCGATGTCGACCGACAGCTTCCCGTCCCAGAGCTGCCGAACATAGAAGTCGCGAACCGTTCCGTCCGGACCCTTCGCCCGCACCCAGCCGAGAAAGAGGTCACTGGCGGCCTGGGTGAGCCTTTGCCCCTCGACCACCCGGCGACCCTGGAGCCGGAACTTCGATGCTCCGGCGTAAGGCGCGAGCACTGATTTCTGGGCTTCCTTGACCTGAAGCACCAGCGGATCCTTTCGCCGGTTGGAAATGAAGAGCAAGACCCACGCCCGGGTTCCGACCGACCCGACACCGACCACTTTCCGGGCCATGTCCACGAACCGGTAATGGCCGAAGAGATGTTGACGGTCGGGTGGCAAGGTGTCCGCGTACTGGCCGAGCAGTCCGTGGATCAGTTCCTTGATCGCCTCCACGTCGGTGACCCCGAGGCCCGCTGCCAGCTCGCGGGCCGGAACCAGCAGGGGAGGACGGCTGGCGAACCGGGGATCGTCGCTGTCGGCCGACGACTCGGTCAGTTTGCGCTGGGCCCGGCTGCTGTCCTTTCGCGACGCCTTGGCGACGTCCCTTCTCATGTTGATCCCGGCGTCGGAGCCATGGGCATCCTCGAGTATCTCGATCAGCCTCTCGACATCGAGGCGGGCGTACCAGGCGTCGAGATAGCTCACCGCCGACATCTGGCGCATCACCGTCCGGTACTGGGCGAGTCCACCGAGGACGATCCGGCGGGCAACCTTCTTGCTAGCGCCTTTCTCCCGGGCCGCGATCACCGCGCTGGCAGCCATCCGTTTTACATCCCACTCCCAGGGGGCCGGGAGGGTCTCGTCGAAGTCGTTCAGATCGAAGACCAGTTTGCGATCCGGAGCCGCGTATCCACCGAAGTTCGATATGTGGGCATCTCCGCAGGCCTGGACCCTGACCCCGGTCGCCGGAGTCGAATCCAGATCCGCCGCCATGATCGCCGCGCCACCCCGGTAGAACGCAAAGGGCGAGGCCGACATGCGTCCGTAGCGAACCGGAAGAAGCTCCTGGACCCTGGTCTCGCCCTGGTCGAGCAGGATCCCGAGCGGGTCCCTGCCCGCCGCCGGCTCCCAGTCACCGTGGCTTGCTCGGGACGCGTTTCTGCGGAGTTCCTTCCCGGTCAGCCGGGGTGAGTCCTGGGTCAGCGTCGAGGTGCCTGAAGCCGGTTTCATGCCAGCAAGATATCTCGCCCCGCCTGCAATTCCCGTTCCAGCAACCTGCATCGGGTTTCCCGCAGGCAGGTATCCGAAGCTCTCCGGGGAAGGCCGACGCGGGGGTTTCCCCAAGTCAATTCCAAGGAGGAGTAACAATGAGTGGTCCGAGCGGCACGGGAGCACATCTGGACATCGGTGGAGTTTTCGATGCGACCGGCGAGATCTACAAGAAGGCGTTCGGCACGTTCTGGATCGTGGCCCTCTGCCTGCTGCTGCCGGCAGCTGTAATCCAGTGGATCGCCGGAGACAGCGGACTCGGCGGCTTCATCAGTTGGCTGGTCCAGCTCGTTGCCAGTGCCTGGCTGATCGGCTCGATCATCCGGATCGTTCAGGACGTCGAAGAAGACGGGCAGGTCGACTACACAGTCGGTGATCTGCTCGGATCGGTGATTCCCCGGCTTCTGGCGATCATCGTCCTCAACTTCCTGCTGGGGTTGATCATCGGGATCGGTCTCTTCCTTCTGATCATTCCGGGTGTGATCCTCGCCCTGGTTCTGGCGGTATCCCTGCCCGCGCTGGTCGTCGAGGGAAGGGGAATCTTCGATGCGATGTCCCGCAGTGCGGAACTGACCCGCGACAACCGGATGCGGATCCTCGCGGTCGGTCTCCTGATCATCCTGATCGTGATCGGCGTCGCCGCGATCACCTTCATCCTGACCATGGCGAACCCGTTCCTCGGAGCGATCGGTGGCTTGATCCTCGGGATCCTGCTCTACCCGTACCTCGCCATGCTCACCACGGTTCTTTACTTCAGGCTCGTCGAGCTGAAGGAGGGCGGCGTGGTCGCGGTCGAAGAGACCGCGATCATCGAGGAGGACGCTGGCCCCCCGCCGGTCGTCTAGCCGGCGGCAAACTTGCGCCGGCCCGGGTGGGAGCCCCCGGTCCAGCGCACTTCAGGAGAAAGGCCGCGGTCCGCATGTGCGGGCCGCGGCCTTT
>JAEYSQ010000147.1 GCA_023434465.1 Actinomycetes bacterium | reverse complement strand
TTGTGTGCTGTTTTGGCGTACAACTCTGCTTTCGTCGCGGTTGGGTTGGTCCATCGGGGGTTCTGCAGGGTTCGGGGCGGGGGTGTCCCCAAAAACCTCCGGAATGAGGAGCGCAGCGACGGTTTTTGGGGGACACCACCGTCCCGGACCCCTCGATCTCGCTTGGTCGATGACCACCGGTGGCTGGAATAGGGTTCTGTTGTGTTTGATCTGATCGCTGCGGCGGCTGATTTCACCTTTGGTCCCGGAAACCAGTTTCCGACCGTGGACCAGGATTACCTGCTCGAGGCCAGGCAGATGCAGGCGATGTCTTTCATCATGCACATCCCCCTGGTCTGTTTCGGGATCGCCTTCCCCAGCCTCGTGATCTTCATGGAGTGGCTCGGTTTGAAGACCGGCAAGGCTCACTACACGGCGATCGCCCGGCGATGGTCGAAGGTGATGATCACGCTGTTCGCGGCAGGCGTAGTGACCGGCACGCTGCTCAGCTTCGAGTTGGGGATGCTCTGGCCCGGCTTCATGTCGGCCTTCGGTGATGTTTTCGGCCTCGCCTTCGGGCTCGAGGGCTTCTCCTTTTTCATCGAGGCGATCTTCATCTCGATTTACGTCTATTCATGGGACAAGATCTCGCCGCGCAAGCACATCCTCACCGGCATCCCGGTGATCGCCAGCGGGATCACCGGGTCGATGATGGTGATCGCGGTCAACGCCTGGATGAACAACCCTTCGGGTTTCTCGGTGAACGGGGCCGGCGAGGTCGTCGACGTCAAACCCTTCGAGGCGCTTTTCGCCAACGGCCACCTTTGGCCCCAACTCACCCACATGTATCTGGCCGCCTACATCGTGGTCGGCTTCATCGTCGCCGGGATCTACGCCTTCAGCCGGCTGAAGGGCCGCCGGGGGAACTACTTCCGGACCGCGATGGTGGTGCCCCTGGCCGTCGCCTGTCTCGCCGCTCCGGCCCAGCTCCTGATCGGCGACTGGGCGGCCCGAACGGTGGCCGATGACCAGCCGATCAAACTCGCATCCTTCGAGGGTCTCTACAAGACGACCAAGGGAGCCCCGGAAACGATTCTGGGTTGGTACGAACCGGATGGCACGATCGAGTACGGGATAGAGATCCCCAAGATGCTTTCGTTGCTCGCTTACCACGACCCCAACGCGACGGTCCAGGGTCTCGAGACAGTCCCCGAAAAGGACCGGCCACCGATCAACGTGGTTCGACTTTCATTCCAGACGATGGTCGGGATCGGGACCGGGCTGGCGGCCCTTGCTGCCTGGTTCCTCTTCTACTGGTTCCGGCGACGAAGACTGCCGGAGACGAAGTGGTTCTACCGGGCCGTGATGCTGGCCGGCCCCGGTGCGGTCGTCGCCCTGATCGCCGGCTGGATCACGACCGAGGTCGGCCGCCAACCCTGGGTGGTCTACGGCGTGATGCGAACCGAACAGGCAGTGACCGGAGCCGACGGGGTCGTGTTCGGTTTCGCGGCCCTGGCCGCTGTGTACGTGGTCCTGGTCGCAACGGTGTTCTGGGTTCTCAGGAGAATCGCCAGGCAGCCGTTCCCGCCCGAGATCGCAGTCCTGGAACATCTTGGGAGCGAGAGCGGGGCAGAGGACGAAGCGAAACACCGCCGGGAGGAGACGCAGGATGG
Source organism: Actinomycetes bacterium (assembly GCA_023434465.1). Taxonomy (GTDB): domain Bacteria; phylum Actinomycetota; class Thermoleophilia; order Solirubrobacterales; family 70-9; genus 67-14. The sequence continues at coordinate 9,150 of JAEYSQ010000147.1, read as the reverse complement.
AACTGGCTGAAGTTCCAGCGATCCTGATCCTGATCGGCGTGATCGCCTACGCCGTTCTTGCCGGGGCTGACTTCGGAGCACCGATCTGGGCGATTACAGCCGGGGGCGAAGATTCCGAGCGTTTGAAAGAGTCCGGGCACCGGTCGATGGCTCCGGTATGGGAGGCCAACCACGTCTGGTTGATCTTCGTGCTGGTGATCTGCTGGACCGCGTATCCTGAAGTATTCGGAGCGATCTTTTCAACTCTCTGGATCCCGCTGATCCTGGCCTGTTTGGGCATCATCATGCGGGCGGTCGGGTACGTGGCGGGTGGCGTGAGCCTGCGCCGGACCTTTACCTGGTTGGCCGCGATCTCCTCCCTTCTGGTTCCTTTCGCACTCGGGACGGTGATCGGAGCGATCGTCGATGGCGGCGTGCCGCCCGGCAATGCCCAGGGTGACCTGATCACTTCCTGGCTGGCGCCGCTGCCGGTGATGATCGGTCTGCTGCTGGTCGCCTCCTCGGCATATCTCGCGGCCGTCTACCTTGCGGCCGACGCAGATCGCCGGGGCGAGGAGCGCCTGGCCGGGGCGTTCCGGACCCGCGGACTCATCAGTGGCGTGATCGCAGGGTTGATGGCAGCGGCCGGTCTCGTGGTACTCAACGCCGACGCGAAGGCGTTCTTCGACTCGATGTTCTCGCCCGGTAGCGGTGACAGCGAGCTCAGCCGGCTCTGCGTGTTCGCGTCGGCCATCGCCGGAACGGCCACCCTCTGGCTGCTCTCAAGCCGACGTTATGCGCCCGCCCGGTTTGCCGCGGCGAGCGCGGTCGCTTTCGTGGTTGCCGGTTGGGGGATCGCCCAGCAACCTGACCTGCTGCCGGGTCTGACGATCAAGGAGGCAGCAGCTTCGGATGAGGTGATCATCGGACTGCTGGTCGCAGTGGCGATCGGACTGGTGTTGTTGATTCCCTCGCTCTATCTGCTTTACAGCCTGGTGCTCGGCGGCCGGTTCGACCCGCTAAACGTAGAGCAGGTCGAGACCACCGCGGTTGAACAACCCCTCGAGCCCGCCGGCAAGACTTCACTTGGATTGGTCGTCGCGATAAGTGGGATCGGAGGGTTGATGCTCTTCGTGAGTGACGCCGGGGTGACGCTCTACCTTGGCCTGGCGCTTTTCCTGGCCGGGCTGGTCAGCGGGGTCGTAGTGTTTGCGAGGAGCCTGGTCAGGGACTGACCGGCGAGGGCGCGGGACCGCCCGGACGCTCGGAAATCACATCGTCCGGAGCATTCTTCCGCTTGTCCTTGGCACTGTCCGGAGCCTTCTTCTCCGGAGTGACCTCGGCTTCGCCCTTCTTCTCCGGAGCGCCCTCGGTCGCGTTCTTCTTCTCCGGAGCGACCTCGACTTCGCTCTTCCCGGCGGACTCGTCATCCGGGCTGGAATCCGACGAGCCACAGGCGGTGATGCCGAAGGCAAGGCTCCCGGTCAAAAACAGCAGGGTGAGGACTTCGAGTTTCCGGTTGCGTCGCATGCCCCTTTCATATCCGATCAGGGCGCGACCCATACTTTTACCCTGAATCCGGCCGGAGCCAGCCAACCGAAGAAGCGGCTGGCGCCGACGATCCGGCCGCGGCGCCCGAAAGCCCACGGATCGGTGCGAACGGCTCCGAGTCGACAGTTCGCAGCTTCGAGTCGCTTTTGCGCCAGGGCCGGCCTCAGCCGGAACAGGTAGGGCACCTTGCACCAGCGCGGCGAAGGCTCCGGAACGCCGCCGCTTCCGAGTACGTCGGTACCGGTCAGGGCCAGAGCAGTGCGAGCGACCCAGCCACGAATCGGATCAGCGGCAAGCCGGGTGTCGACCGACGGGAAGGTGGCTCGGCAGATCCCGTCGCCGTAACTGGTCAGGCCGATAAGCCGGTAGCCGGCGCTGGTCGCGACGACCAGGGGCCCGCCGCTGTCACCCAGGCAGGTAGACGTATTGCCGGCCGGTCCTCCGATGCAGACCATTCGGGATCGCTTGAAGGCGACGCCGTCATCCCGGCGGCAAAGCCCGTTTCCCATGACCACCTGGCGGGCCACCTGAAGTTTTCGCGGGAGGCGGTCGGTGAATCCGCTGGTATTTCCCCAGCCGGTGATCCAGCCGATCTGACCCACTGCGGACGCCGCTTCCTCACCGGGACCGGCCAGCTTGACCGGTTCCGCGTCCAGCGAGGTCGCGAGAACGAGCAGCGCGACATCCCAGTCGGCGGTTCCGTAGATGGTGCGATAGCGGCGCTTGCCGGCCGCGTTCAACGGCATGCGCAGGCTCTTGACCCGGGCAACCTGACCCCGGTTCGAGTTGAGGCTGGTGCGGCCGGAGATGATCTCGATCCTCCGGACCTGGCGCCGGTTGAGATCGGCCACACAATGTCCGGCGGTGATGACCAGCCGTGGAGCCAGCACCGAGCCACCGCAGAAGAACCGTTTCGAGACCGGGATTCGCGGTGCCGCCCGCTTCGAGACGGTAAGCGCGACCTGCCAGGGCCACTCGCCGATAGATGTACTGCGGCCATTGACGATTGAGGCGGACGCGTCCGGTCCGCGGCTCCCGGCAGTGGACGAGGAAGCAGGTGCCAGCATGAAGATGGCGAGCAGCACGAATGCGAGGAGGCCGCATCCAGACAGGGCGGCCCGGTTGGCCTTTAGGGCAGCCCTGGACATTGCAGGAATCGTACCGGGTCACCTTCAGGAACCCACCAGCTATGTGAGCGATTGCTAACTTCCTGCTAACTCCAGATCAAGATTCTTGGGCGGCGTGAGCCATATGGGCGATCGCCGTCAGGGGAAGGATTAGCCCGGCCCGGGGTGAATAGGGCGGACCAGATGGCTTTCGGAAAGAAGAAAAAAGAATCAGCTCAGGCTGAGATCGAAGCGGCCCGTGAACGCAAGCAGACCGAGCGTCCCCGCAAGGGGGGTGCTCCGATCATCGAAATGCGTGACGTCAGCAAGGTGTACCCGGGCGGCCATCTCGCCGTGGACCGGGTCTCGCTCGCGATCAACCGCGGCGAGTTCGTCTTCCTGGTCGGTCCGACCGGCTGTGGCAAGTCGACCCTGATCAAGATGCTGATCCGTGAGCTGGCTCCGACCGACGGATCGATTTCGATCGCCGGACGCGACATCAACAAACTTCCCGAAAAGAAGGTCCCGCAGCTCCGGCGCAACATCGGCACCGTGTTCCAGGACTTCAAGCTCCTCCCGAGCCGCACTGTTTACGACAATGTCGCCTACGCGCTCCAGGTGATTGGTGCCTCGCGGGCCGAGATCCGGCAGAAGGTTCCGGAGACCCTGCGCCTGGTCGGCCTCTCGACCAAGCTTCACAACTATCCGGACGAGCTTTCCGGTGGCGAGCAGCAACGCGTCTCGGTGGCGCGGGCCTTCGTCAACCACCCGCCCCTCCTGCTGGCCGACGAGCCGAGCGGAAACCTCGACCCGGTCACCTCGGTCGGAATCATGCAGCTGCTCTACCGGATCAACAAGACCGGAACCACCGTCGTGGTCGTCACCCACGACCGCGAAATGGTCGACCGCATGCGCCGCCGCGTGATCGAGCTCTACGAGGGCCGGGTCATCCGCGACGAAGTTGCCGGCGGCTACACGGAAGAGTCGACCACCGAGTTCGGCGTTCGCATGCGGGCCGAGATGGGCGTCGGGGTCGAAGGCCACACCAACGGCAATTCCAAGGGAGCACACTGATGGGCAAGCTTTTCTTCTTCACCGGCGAAGCGATCCGCGCGATCAAGCGCAACGTCGCTCCGACCACGGCTGCCGTGGTCACCACGGTGCTTACCGCGCTTCTGCTCGGCGTTCTGATCCCGGTGTTCCAGACCGCCCAGAGCAAGGGTGAGGATGTCCGCGGCCAGCTCGAACTCCGTACCTTCCTTTATGACGACGCGACCAAGGCCGAGACCGGGGCACTCCAGCAGAAACTGGAAGCGCTGCCCCACGTCGAATCGGTCACCTATCTCTCCAAGGCTGACGCCAAGCAGGAGTTTCTGGCCAGTGACTTCGGCAAGAAGAACCCGGATGCCCTGAGCCAGCTCGGTGGAAAGAACCCGCTCCCGGCCAACTTCATCATCAAGCCCGATGACGCGGCCAACCTGGAGGGGATCCGCAACGCGATCCAGCCAGTTGGCGCGAACGGCAAGCCGCAGAACATCTCTCCGATCATCTCCGAGGTTGACGACCGTCAGGAAGACGCCCGAGACATCGAGCAGGTGACCGGTGCCCTGAAGCTGATCCTGACCGTGATTACGGTGCTCCTGGTTTGCGCTTCGCTGCTTCTGATCGGCAACACGATCCGGCTTTCGATCTACACCCGAAGGCGCGAGATTGAAGTCATGCGCCTGGTCGGTGCGACCCGGTGGTTCATCCGCTGGCCCTTCATGATCGAGGGTGTGGTCGTGGGCATTCTCGGTGGCGCGATTGCGATACTGGTGCTGTGGATCGGCAAGGTCACAGTCGTGGACCCGCTCGCGGACAAGTTCGCCCTGATGAACGCGCAGGACTCAATGTCCTTCGCGGCCCTGGTCGGCTGCCTGTTTCTGGCTGCGATTCTGGTCTCGGCGATCGGTTCCGGGCTCACCATGCGCCGTTTCCTGAAGGTCTGAGCGGCCCGGGCCCGCTCGACGGAGTGGGCCGGACCAAAAATTGAAGACTGCAACGATCGCGGTCTGGGCAGTTATTGCCGGGATGGCGCTCGGCCTGTGGGCTGGCGGCCATCCGGACAACCTGCCCGAGCAGCTTCGTGAGATTTTCGTCGCGGAGGAGATCCAGGAACAGTCGGTAAGCGAAGAGGCGGCCGACCTGATCCGCGAGAAGTACTTTCGCGAGACGGATCCGGCCGAGGTGCAGGACTCGTCGATCAACGGAATGGTCAGGCAACTCCGACGCGAGTTCGACGACCGTTTCTCCCATTACTTCACGCCTGAGCAGAATGAAAAGCTGAGCGAAGCCCTCGAGGGAAGCTTCAGCGGGGTCGGGATGACGGTCGGCAGCAACTCCCGCAAGGGCCTTGAAGTGGGATACGTGTTTCGCCGGTCGCCAGCCGCCAAGTCGGGATTGAAGGCGGGAGACGTGATCGTGGAGGTCGATGGCAAGGACATCCGCGGCAAAGAGGTCGACCTGGTCGTAGCGGAAATCAAAGGCCCTGAGGGAACCGAGGTCACCCTCGGGGTAAAGAAGGGGGGCAAGGGACCAGTCAAGGACTTCGATCTGACCCGGGCCGAGATCCGCGTGCCGATCACGGCCAACCGGATCCGCGAAGTCGACGGGCGAAAGCTCGGTTACGTCCAGCTCACTACTTTCAGCCAGGGCGCCGGCCTGGCCCTCCGGCGGGCGGTCGAACGGGTGATCGACAAGGGCGCTGAAGGGATCGTGCTCGACCTGCGCGAGAACGGTGGTGGGTTGCTCGAGGAGGCGATCTTCACTTCCAGCGTTTTCCTCGAAGAGGGGAAGGTGGTGGTCGAGACCCGCTCCCGAAGCGAAGGCAACCTGACTTATGAAGCCGTCGGGGGTCGCCTTGACGAGGTGCCGCCGATGGTCACCCTGGTCAACCGCAACACGGCCTCGGCCGCGGAAATCCTCGCCGCCGCACTTCAGACCGACCTCGATGTTCCGGTGGTCGGCACCCGTACCTACGGCAAGGGACTGTTCCAGCAGGTGCTCCAGCTCCGCAACGGCGGATCGCTCGATCTGAGCGTCGGGGAGTTCCTCACCGCGGACGGTGTTTCACTGGCCGGCGAAGGGTTGAAGCCGGACGTAAAGGCGCCCCTGCCGAAAGGCGCGACCCGGGACCTTCAACTCAACCGTGCCTTCGGGGTTCTGTCCGACGAGGTCGCATCCGGGAGTCAGTCGTCGGATCCCGGTTCTTCGGGCACAGGTCAGTGATGTCTCGTCGTCGCTCGTCAGAGACTTCGGGTCTGCGCAAGGTCGCCCTGCTTGAACGGAAAGGCCGCTTCACCTCGGCGCGGCCGCTCTTCGAGCGAGGTAAGGCGATCGCCCTCGACCGCAAGGCAAGGACCCGGGAGGGACAGATCGCCTGGGTCGAGTTCGGCGCCGGCAGGGCCCGGCTGCTCCGAGACCTGGGGCTTATCGACAACGCCCGGGACGTGTCCGAGGCGCTGACGCTCGAGCGTCTGGGGCGCAGGGGCTTCTCCCGCGCGGTCGAGGAGGCGGCGGAAAAGGCGGCGTCTGGCCCGGCGGAAGTTCCCCGTCAGGATTTGAGCGACCTTCCCACTTTTACGGTGGACCCTGCCACGGCGCGGGATTTCGACGATGCGGTGTCGGCCCGCCGGGAGGGGGACGGCGTCCGTCTCTGGATCCACATCGCCGACGTTTCGGCCTTCGTCCGGCCCGGCTCGTTGCTGGAGAAGGAAGCGTTCCTGAGAGCGAACAGCACCTACGTTCCGACCTCGGTCGAACCGATGCTGCCCCACAGTCTCAGTTCCGGAGTCTGTTCACTCTCACCCGGAGAGGAGCGGCTGGCCGTGACCAGCGAGGTCGTCCTCTCCGGTTCCGGCGACGTCACCTCGGCTGCTTTCTACCGCAGCCGGATCGTCTCCGATGCGAGACTCGACTATGACCAACTCGACCGGATCTTTGCCGACCGGGAGCGCGCGCCCGAGGTGGTCGCCGAGCAACTCTCGCTGGCCCGCACGGCGGCAGCCGCACTGGCCGACCGCCGGGCCGGGTCGGCGCTGGAAGTGAACTCGGCCGAGCCCACCTTCCAGTTCGACGGGGAAGGGCACGTCACCGGCGCAGTGGCAGAGCGTCAGACCGAAGCTCACCGGCTGATCGAGCAGTTGATGGTCTTGACCAACGAGCAGGTGGCCGGGCTGACCAGCAGCCGGAGCATCCCCTCCGTGTACAGGGTCCACGAGAGGCCCGACCCCGACCGGGTCGAACGGATGCTGGAGCAGCTTGCTTCACTCGATCTGCCAGCTCCAGCCTTGCCCGCCGGCATGGGACCGACCACGGCGGGTGAGATCGCGGTGGAGGCTTCGCGGGCGGTCGCCCGGGAGGCCGAACGCCGAGGTCACGGAACCGACGCCTACAGTCGCCTGATCCTTCGCTCGCTCAAGCCGGCCCGCTATCTGGAGAAGAACCTCGGCCACGCCGGACTCGGCAGCGAGGCCTACTGTCACTTCACGTCGCCGATCCGTCGCTATCCGGATCTGCTCGTCCACCGGGCGCTGCTCTCCGCTGTCGGCGGCGGTGAGCGGGCGCCAGCGGCGGGTGACGTGGCCGAGGCCGCGCTTCACTCCAGCGAGCGAGAACGGGAAGCGATGGTCCTGGAACGCGACGCCGATGACATCTGTGCCGCCTTTCTGCTCGAAAGGGAGCTCTTCGAGGAGGGTTACGAAAAGAAGTTCGAGGGGGAGGTGTCAGGCGTGATCCGGCCCGGGTGCTTCGTCCGCTTCGGTGGCCGCCTCGGCGACGTCTACGAAGGGTTCGTTCCGGCCCGCCGGATCAGGGGGGAACGATTCGAGTTGAACGAGGAGGAAACCTCGCTGGTCGGCAGCAAGACCGGCCGCAAGGTAAGCCTTGGGGATCCGCTCGCAGTACAGGTCGAGAAAGTCGATGCTCCTCAAGGTCGAGTCGACCTTGATCCCTTCGACGGGTAGATTCCTTTCGCCCATGTCGAAGAAAGGCAAGAAGCGTTCCCCTGCTTCCGGTGACGTAGCGACGAACCGGAGGGCGAGGCAGAAGTTCGAGGTCGTCGAGAAGCTCGAGGCCGGCATTGCCCTGCTCGGGACCGAGGTGAAGGCGCTGAGGGAAGGCAACGCACAGATGGGCGACGCCTACGCCGTCGTCGAGGACGGGGAAGTTTGGCTGAGGAACCTCCACATTCCGCATTACGCGCCAGCGACCGTGAACAACCACGAACCGGAACGGCCGCGGAAACTTCTGTTGCATCGGGGCGAGATCGAAAGGTTGATCGGGACGACCCAGCAGAAGGGCCTGACCCTGATCCCGACCCGGATCTATTTCAAGGGGCCAAAGGCAAAAGTCGAACTTGGGCTGGCCCGCAACAAGGAAGGCCGGGACCGGCGCCGTGAAATCGCCGATCGTGATGTGAAGAGAGATATAGAAAGGGAATTCAAGGGGCGGTATCGTTCCTGATCCCATGATGAAGCCCAGGAACCTTCTTCTCCTCGCTGTGATTTCAGCCGCCTTGATCGGCCCGGGAACCGCGCTCGCGGTGGACGATCCGTCGACTGCGGCCACGGCTCCGTCGACTACCGATCCGACGGCTGCGGATCCGACGGCCACCGACCCGTCGACGACCGCCCCGATCACCCTCGATCAGGACGCGATAGATGCTTTGAGTGACCAGGCCAACGAGGCCGATGACGACAAGAGTGTCTTCGAGAAGGCATCCGACTTCGTGACCGACAACGCCCCCTGGTTCATCATCGGAATCATCGTCCTCGCGGCCATCGTCGCGGGCATCCTGATCATGCGGGGACGGCCCCGAAAGGCAAAAGGAGCCGGCACTCCCAGCGCGTCGAAGTCAAACAAGGCGATGCGAAACGCCGGAGGCATCCCGGCTGAAGGGGAAGCCCGGCAGCCCGCCCAGGTGCCGAGCGCATCCGAGCTTCGTCGTCGCAAGCGGGCCGCGATACAGCGCTCGCGAGAAGAAGAACGACTGCGGCGCAAGGCCGGCATCGAAAACCGCAAGGCGGCTCGCCGGCCCGATTCCCCGGTCGACCCGGCGGTAGGTGCGGGTGCTGCCGGCGCCGCCGCGATACCGGCCGTCGGTGCCGCTGGTGGGCTCGATCCGGTCGAGGCGGAGAAGCAGGGGGCCCGGGACCAGGAAGTCGCAGCCGGTGCGATGGCCAGGTTTGACTCGGTCCAGGCGCCGTTCACCCAGCCCGCTCCGGCTCCCGCGCAAACCGTTCCGGCGCCGGTTTCGCCCAGTCAGACGGCTCCCGCAGCAGGGGTGGTCCTGCCCGGTGAGGAACCGTCTGCCGGATCCTACGCAGAGCCGGAGAACTACCCGGAACCCGAGAGCTTCGACGAACCCGAAACCTATGCGGCGCCAGGAACGTACGAACCTCCGGCGACCGAAGCCGAAACCAGCATCCTTCACGAACCTTCACTCGAAAATCCGGGTGCCGACGCGACGGTCGGC
>JAEYSQ010000139.1 GCA_023434465.1 Actinomycetes bacterium | reverse complement strand
GGATCGAGCGGCGAGTACGACCTGGTCATGCTGGCCACCGGCTACAAGCTGCACTACCCGTTCATCGACCCGGAGCACTTGAACTGGCAGGGCAACAGTCCCGATCTTTACCTGAACATCTTCACTCCGAAGTACCGGAATCTGTTCGTCCTCGGCATGGTCGAGGCGACCGGACTCGGCTGGCAGGGCCGCTATAACCAGGCCCATCTGGTCTCCGAGTTCATCGAGGCGGGTGAGCGTGATCCGGCCCGGGCGGACGAAATGTGGCGCCGCGTCCAGGGTCCCAAGCCCGATCTCTTCGCCGGTTACAACTACCGCCAGATGGACCGGCTTCCGTTTTACGTCAACAAGGACGCGTACCGGGCCCAGATCAACGAGCACCTGAAGATCTTCGAATGAGCCTCGCACTCCTGCCCGGCCTGCCGTTCGCGGCCGAAGATCTCGACAGCGTCACCCTGAACACCAGCGACGGCATGCTGCTCCTGCTCAGCGCCGTGATCGCAGTGATCATGTTTGGCATCGCCCTCGAGATGAAGGTCGACGACTTTCGTCACGTGGCGAAGCTGCCGAAGGCTATGGCGGTCGGTATCGCCGCCCAGTTCATCTGCCTGCCGGCGATCACCTTCGGTCTGACCATGTTGCTCAATTTCCGGCCCTCGATCGCGCTCGGGATGATCCTGGTCGCCTGCTGCCCGCCGGGAAACATTTCGAACATTCTCGTGTACCGGGCTCGCGGCAACGTGGCGCTCTCGTTATCGATGACCGCCATATCGAACTTCCTGGCGATCTTCCTGATGCCGCTCAATATCGCCTTGTGGGCCGGGCTTCATCCGGAGGCCTCCCAGATCCTCAGGGACGTGGACGTCAGCGCGGTCGAGCTTCTGCTTGACATCGTGCTGCTGATCGGCGTTCCGCTGGCCCTCGGCCTGACGATTTCCAGCCGCAAACCGGAGTTCGCCAAGAAGGTCCAGCCTCTGGTTAAGAGGTTCAGCCTGATCTTCCTGATTCTGTTCATCCTTGGAGCGCTGGCCGGCAACCTCAACGTCTTCATCAATTACATCCCCCTGGTCGCGCTGGCCGTGTTTCTCCACGACACGCTGGCGCTGCTGCTGGGCTACGGAATCGCCGCCTCCTTCAAGGTGTCGGAGCCGAACAGGCGGGCGATCACGTTTGAAGTGGGGGTGAGAAACGCGGCCCTCGGCCTGGGGATTGCGTTGAGCGTTTTCGAGGGGATCGGCGGGGTCGCGATAGTCGCTGCCTGGTGGGGGGTCTGGGACCTGATCGCCGGGCTCGCGCTCTCGAGCTGGTGGGGCAAGAAACCGACCGGAAACCTGGAAGAGAGCACCCTGGAGGCGGCCGAGAATGCCTGACGGAGGGAGTGGTTTGAAGCGGGTTCTGGTCACTGGCGGCAACGGGTTTCTCGGCCACTCCGTGGTTCGCGGTCTGGCCGAAGCGCGTGATCAGGTCGAGCTGGTCGTTTCGGCCGATCTCGACCACCCGTCCGACGTGCGCCGGACCGAGGGCGTCGACTACGTGGTGGCCGACGTCACCGACGCTTCAGCGATCTCGGGACCGATCGGCGAGCATCAGATCGACACCGTGGTCCATCTCGCCTCGATCGTCAATCCGGGTGCGAACACCACGGTCGAGCAGGAGTTCGCGGTTGACGTGACCGGCTCGAAGAACGTATTCGACGCCTGTCTCGCCCATGGCGTAAAGCGGGTGATCGTCTCCTCGAGCGGAGCGGCCTACGGCTATCACGCCGACAGTCCCGCCTGGCTGACCGAGGACGACCCGGTTCGCGGCACCGAGACTTTTCCGTACAGCCTCCACAAGCGGCTGGTCGAAGAGCAGCTCGCAGCCCTTCGCGAGTCCAACCCGGAACTCGAGCAGGTGGTCCTGCGGATCGGCACGATCCTGGGCGAGTCGGTCGACAACCAGATCACCAACCTGTTCAAGGCGAAGCGCCTGATCAAGATCCGTGGCTCCGAAAGCCCGTTCGTCTTCATCTGGGACCAGGATGTGGTCGGCGTGATCCTGCAGGGAGTGCTGGGCGAGAAGACCGGCATCTTCAACGTGGCCGGTGACGGCGCGATGACGGTCGATGAGATCGCCGCCGAGCTCGGCAAGAAGACCATGCCGGTCCCGGTCGGCGTCCTCAAGGCCGGCCTCTGGCTCGGCCACCTCCTCGACCTCACCCCACACGGCCCCGCCCAGACCGATTTCCTCGCCTACCGCCCGGTCCTCGACAACCGCCGCCTCAAGACCGAGTTCGGTTACACCCCGAAGTTCACCACCCGCGAAGCCTTCCACGCCTGGCGCCTCTCGCAGGGTCTCTAGCCCACAGAGTCTGCAACAACCCTGCAAATCCTTTGCAGCAAATCCGTTGCAAACCCCTTGAAACAGGACGAAACACCCCCTTAGCGACCGCCCCCGGGAAGACCATGAACTCATGGCCCATCCGGACTACGTCAGGCGAAAAGCGATCCAGCTCCGAGTCGAAAAGAAGTTCACGATCGACGAAATCGCCGAACGCCTCAGCCTCTCCCGGACGACGATCTTCTACTGGGTCGGTTCAATCGAAATTCCGGAGACGAAGCGACAGTCGGCCAGCAGACTAAAAGCCTCCAAGGCCAACAGTGATCGCGCAAGAGCCAAGAGAAACGCCGCCTATCAGCAGGGACTGTCCGAATTCGCGGAACTCTCGAAAGAACCGACCTTCCGCGACTTCGTCTGCATGTACATCGGCGAGGGGTCGAAGCGATGTCGGAACATGGTCTCTATCGCGAACTCGGATCCCAGCGTCGTTGCCTTGGGCAATCGATGGATTAAAGATCTCGGCCGAAACAAGATCCGCTACACGGTCCAGTACCACGCCGACCAGGACCTTCGGGAGCTACGGGAATTCTGGGGCGACATCGTTGGCGTCGGTCCGGAAGAAATCAATCTCCAGAGAAAGTCGAACAGCAACCACCTGACGGGCCGAACCTGGAGGTCCGCGCACGGCGTCCTGAGTGTCTCAATGGGAGATACGCAACTCAGAGCCCGCCTCCAGGCATGGATAGACCGTGTGAAGACCGACTGGGAATAGAATCTACGGCCTCGGGGTGTAGCTCAGCCTGGTCAGAGCGCCCGCTTTGGGTGCGGGAGGTTTCGCTGGTTCGAATCCAGTCACCCCGATTTACTTCCGAAGAAGAACCGCCGAGAACGAGCAGGAAATGGCAGGAATCCGTTTGGCCCTCTAGAGCGAGAAGAACTGGGAACGGATGAGAACGGGTGAGAACCGCGAAGTCGGTAGCAAACGGTAGCGTGCCGGGTGGGTTTGCAGTAGCAATTCCAAGGACGGCACCTAGAGACGAGAGCGGGCGACTTCCCTGGCTTTGAACTGATCGGCCGAGTCGAAATGCGGCTGCTGGCTTTCGCGGAGAACCGCGAGCGGCAAGTTTTTAACTTGGTCTTGACCAATGTTCCGGCGAACCCGGCGGACGCCACGATCTCGTCTGTCCGAAGTGCGATTGTCCGTTTTGAGAACGGCAGGGAGGGGTCCCGTCTTGCTTCCGCTCTGGCGATCATCTCCGCGAACCCTCTATGGCCGCCGGACGCGGCGTAAAAGTCGGTCAGCGACCTGAGGCAATCCGCAAGTCTCGGGGTGCCGTGTAGGAGTCCGGCCGTCGCCAGGGACCGAAGTGCCGTCGCCAGGAACTGTTCGGCGTCGTTGGAGACAGGTACTTGCCGCTTGAACGGGGTTCCGGGTTGACCATAGGATTGCCCGATGAAGACCCAGATCAGGAAGATTGTTTCGGCTATCGCTGTGGGCGCCGTCTCTTCACTCGCCATCGCAGGCTGCGGCGGACTCGGTGTGTTCGGTTCCAGCGTCTCGTGCGATGAGCTTTCTTCAAGCGAGTGGAAGTCGCTGGCAAGCGGAGATAGGAAAGACGAAGCCAACGCCATAGAGGAATGCGGAACGCTCGACGGGAAGACCAAAACCGAAGTCGTGTCCTGGATGGGCAAGCCCATCGAAAGTTCCTTCAACGTCGAGAACAAGAACAAGATTGATTCCTGGCTAACCGACAGCAGTCCCGAAAACTCTGACCTGCCGATGATCTCGGTCGAATACGGACAAGACGGAAAAGTCGCTACCGTCCGGATCTCCGAGGGTTAGCCGATCAACGATGTTCGCCAGAATGCACCAGCAAGTAAGTAGCATTTCGTAGCAAATTGCTGACCATTCGACTCTGCTCCTGGCAGTAGAACCAATCGCCCCGATTGGTTCAGGGTTCTGGGGAGTGGGTGGGGTCTCGGGTGTATTCGGC
>JAEYSQ010000063.1 GCA_023434465.1 Actinomycetes bacterium | reverse complement strand
GGGCGCCCCGCGAGGAAGCTTTCCAAACCGGGGTTGGACAACCGGGAGCAGCGCCTCTAGCCTCGGGATGGCGAAAGGAAGAAAGGAACGATCAGAGATGAAGTACAGGCAAGACCTTCCCCAGATGGACAGCAACATGTTTCTCGCCGATGGCGGGCTTGAAACGACCCTCGTCTTCGATGAGGGTTTCGATCTCCCGTTGTTCTCCGCGGTCGTTCTTCTCGAGAACGAAAGCGGCACCGCGGCGATTCGCCGCTACTACGAGCCTTACGTCGAACTGGCAAGAGAACGGAGGACCGGCATCGTTCTGGACACCCCTACCTGGCGCGCAGGCCCTCGTTGGGCCGCCGACCTCGGATACCCGGTCGAGCGTTTCATCGAACTGAACCGGAAGGGAGTGGGGCTGGTCGAGGAGATCCGCGAGAGCTACGAAACGGACGAGACCCCGATCGTGATCAACGGCGCCATCGGCCCTCAGGATGACGGCTACAACCCGGGCGAAATCATGTCAGCCGACCAGGCCCGCGAGTATCACTCGACCCAGGTCGAGACGTTCGCGGATTCCGCGGCAGACATGGTCTCGGCGATCACCATGACCTACGTCGACGAGGCGATCGGGATCACGAAGGCCGCCCAGGCCGCCGACATCCCCGTGGTCATCTCCTTCACCGTCGAGACCGACGGAAAGCTGCCGAGCGGCGAATCGCTCGGTGACGCGATCACCGCAGTCGACGAGGCCACCGCCAACGGCCCGGCCTACTTCATGATCAACTGCGCCCACCCGACCCACTTCGAGGATGTGGTCGGCAAGGGATCCGATTGGCAGGAGCGGATTCGAGGCCTCCGCGCGAACGCGTCAACGATGAGTCACGAGGAACTCGATGAGGCCGAGGAACTCGACGACGGGGATCCCGCCGATCTCGGTACCCGCTACGACTCCCTGCGGTCCGACCTCCCGAACCTCACCGTCGTCGGCGGCTGCTGCGGAACCGATCATCGGCACGTCCGCGCGATCGCCGAAGCCTGGTCCTGAACCCACCGGACGATCGCCTTCCAGCCCGACGGCCACCCCGGACGAACCTGCCTCTCCCTTCCCGCCTACAATGCCCCTCCAGCGCCGACGTAGCTCAGTTGGTAGAGCACTTCACTCGTAATGAAGGGGTCAGCGGTTCGATTCCGCTCGTCGGCTTCAGGCGCAGAGCCATCGGGAACATGGTGAAGGGGTCAATCCAGGGAACTTTGAGGAACATCGGTTTCCCTGACCTCGACCGGCTAGCTGACCTTCACGGCCTTCAGCCGTCGTCACCCAGGCGACAGGGGACTTGCCGTCTCACGCCGGTCTCCGAATCCCGCAGAGCTGGGTAGCCACACCGAAACTGTGGCTGCGATGAGCACGAAGGCAACTGAGAACCACAGGCATCCTTCAAGTCCGAGCCACTGGTAGACGGCCCCGGAAAGGATTGTGCCGATGAGTCTTCCACCAGCGTTTGCCATGTAGTAGAAGCCGACGTTCTTGGCGACGGTTTCATCCTCGGCGTACGCGAGCACGAGGTAGGAGTGGACGGCTGAGTTGAAGGCAAACACGATGCCGAAAGCGATCAGCCCTACAACCAGGACGAGGGTGGGATCGATATTCGCTGCGAGGGAGATGGCGATTGCTGCGGGGAAGGCTGCGAGGAGAAAGGCAAGCTTGGTTGCGGTTCGTCCGGTTGGTGTTGATCCGGTTTCTGCGCTTCTTCGAGCGAACATGCTCGGGGCGGCTGCCTGAACTGCTCCGTAGCCGATGACCCAGATGGCGAGAAATGCTCCGGCCTGCCAGAAGGACCAGTCGAGGACGGTGCGGAGGTAGACGGGGAGGGCGACTACGAACCAGACATCGCGGGAGGCGAAAAGGAAGAGTCTTGCGGTGGCGAGCAGGTTGATCTCGCGGGTGTTGGAGAACATGTGGCGGAACCTGGCTCCCATGTCCGCGTATCCGAGGGTGCCTCTCATCATGGTCGCGGTGGTCAGGAGTGCCGTGGCCACGATGACCAGGAGGATGATCATCGCGGTCTGGAATCCGACCAGGCTGAGGAGCAGTCCCCCGAGGAAGAACCCGATTCCCTTGATGGCGTTCTTGGAGCCGGTGAGGAGCGCCACCCACTTGAAGAGGGACGATTCGGAGTCTTCGGGAACGACGAGCTTGACGGCGCTCTTCGAACTCATCTTGGTGAGGTCCTTGGCGATGCCCGACAGGGCCTGGGCGGCCATCACGTAGGGAACGATCAACCATGCATCCGGTGCGAATCCGAGCATTCCCAGGGCCACGATCTGGACCGTGAGGCCGGAGAAGAGCGTTGCTTTGAGTCCGAGCCTGGATGCGATCCAACCGCCGACAAGGTTGGTGACTATCCCGAAGAACTCGTAGAAGAGAAACAGCGAGGCGACTTCGAATGCGCTGTATCCGAGTTGGTAGAAGAAGAACAGGACCAGTATGCGGCTGGCACCGTCAGCGAGAGTGTCTGCCCAATAGGCAGCGGTGACCAGGATGTAGTTCCTGAGGTCACCTTCTCTTCTCGCGGTGGCGGTCATCTCACGATGCCGTGGCGCGAGCCTGAGCGACCATCTTGATGATGTCGATCATCCGGTTGGCGTAACCCCACTCATTGTCGTAGAAGGCCAGGACCTTGACCTGGGTCTCATCGATGACCCTGGTCGAGGTCGCATCGATCACACCGGACCTGGGATCGCCCTTGAAATCGACCGAGACAAGCGGCCTGGTTTCGAACCCGAGGATTCCCGCCAGTTCGTTGTCAGATGCTTCTTCGAGTAGTCCGTTCACCTCTTCAGCGGAGGTCGGTCGTTCGACCTCGAAACAGCAGTCGGTGATGGAGGAGTTCAAGAGAGGAACCCGTACGGCCAGGCCGTCGAGTCGTCCGTTCAGGTCCGGGAAGATCATCCCGATTGCTGTAGCTGATCCGGTCGAGGTCGGTATCAGCGACGTTCCAGCCGAACGTGCCCGCCGAAGGTCCTTGTGGTGAGCGTCCACTACGACCTGGGTGTTAGTGAGGTCGTGGAGCGTGGTGATCGATCCGTGCCGAATCCCGATTTTCTCGTGAACCACCTTGACCACGGGAGCCAGACAGTTGGTCGTGCACGACGCAGCCGTGAGAATCCGGTCTCGCTCCGGCCTGTACTCCGAATCGTTTACCCCGAAGACGATATTCAGGGCATCGGCATTCACAGGTGCCGCCACCAGTACGGTCTCGACGTTCCGCTCGAAGTACCGTGAAAGAAGAGCCGGGGTACGGAATCTCCCAGTGGCTTCGATCACGAGATCGACCCCCACCTCATCCCACCTGACTGATCCCGGGTCGTCCTCCGACGAGTAGGAGATCTCGGTCTCGCCAACACGTACCGATTGGTCCGTGGCCTCGATCTCGTCTTCCCGCCATCGACCATGAACTGAGTCGAAAGCGAGCAAGTGGGCTGCTGACCGGGCGTCGCCAGCGATCTCGTTGATGTGAACGAAATCGATACTCCCGGCGTCGATCCCGGCTCTGAGGGCGAGTCTTCCCATTCGCCCGAACCCGTTGATTCCAACCCGAACCGGATGCTCCACCGCTCCTCCTCCACGCCTGTCTCGTTCCCGTTCCATTGAGGATCATCGTATCTATTGACAACCATCAATCGAACTGTTTTGATGGATTTCGATGAGCACCGAACTCACCCTGACCCCGAAGCAGAAGAGTCCGAACGGCGAACCGTGCTGCGAGCCGGTCGTCTACCCCGATGTTGAGCGAGCCGAAGCCGAACGCATGGCAATCGTTGCGAAGGCGCTGGGAGATCCGATCCGCCTCACCCTGATCGATGTCCTCAGAAAACACGCAGGGAAAGTCTGTGTCTGCGAACTGGTTCCTCTTTTCGAGGTGAGCCAGTCAACCCTCTCCCACCACCTCAAGAAGCTTCGACAGGCCGGGATCGTGGATTCAGAGCGGCAGGGACTTTGGGCCTACTACTACGTCAATCCCGAGGCACTTGAAGAGTTGTCCACATGGCTCAGCTAGAGACCGAGACCATGACCGAGGATCAGAGAGGGTTGGATCGGGGGTGTTGGCTCCTCCCCCCGGCGCTGGCTCATCGGCGGTTCAAGACCTTCAAAGTCACCGGATCTCCAGTTGGGGCCGAGTCGGTGAAAAGGGAGCAATCGTCCATGGTCGAGCATCCGCAGTCAGCCGCTTCTTGCAACCACTCCCTCATGCGGGTTGCCCTCTCGATCAGATCGCTCACCGCGTCCAAGCGTGCTGCGGCGAGTTCACGAAGTTCAACCGAAACCTGTCCGTCATCGGAGCTTTTGAAAAGAGCTGAGATCTCTTCCAGGCTGAACCCTGCACGCTGCGCAGCGTCAAACGTCCCAAGCCTCTCGACCATGTCCGGGGGGTATCGCCTCTGACCGGATTCGCGACTTGGTTCAGGCAGAACTCCGACCGATTCGTAGTAGCGGATCGCCGACGATTTAAAACCCGTCCGCTCGGCAAGCTGCCCGATCGACAGTGAGTTTTCTTGGTCCATTTCGATCACTTCCTTGACTTCAACCCGCCTTGAAGGTTCATCGTGGTGGGCACGAAAACAAAGACTAGGAGATCCGATGTGTGGGACCACCGAAATAGCCTGTAACCTCTCGCCCGAGAAGCTGAGATCAAGAACAGATCTTGCCTCCCAACTAGGCGCCTCCAGCCTGCTCGATGTCTCGACCGCGAAGGAGCGGGCTGAATTGACCTTTTCCTCCTCACCAGAGGTCGAGCAGCGAATCCAAACCTTCGTCGAGTCCGAAAAGGCGTGCTGCCCTTTCTTCGATTTCTCGATCAGCCATCAAAGTGAGGGGATTCTTCTGACAATCAGCGCGCCGGAGGACGGGATCGCCATGACCCGCGGCCTCATTGCCGGGTTCACATCCGGATGGAGCCTGACCTGATGGGACAATCGACGTCGTGACCGGCCGTTCGATACTTCTCTTTGTGGCAGCGGCGATCGCGGAGATCGGCGGTGCGTATCTCGTTTGGATCGGGATTCGGGATCACAAGGGTCTCTTGGTAGTGGCACTCGGGATAGCCGCCCTCGGTCTATACGGAGTCATCGCCGCGCTCCAGCCGGATGCGACTTTCGGACGGGTGCTGGCCGCCTATGGCGGGGTCTTCGTCATCGGGTCCCTGGCGTGGGGAATGGTCTTCGACGACTTCAAGCCGGATCGGTTCGATCTGATCGGCGCGGCAATCTGTCTCGTCGGTGTCGCCACGATTATGTACGCACCACGAACCTGACCCTCCCGGCAGACTTTGGGAGCACCGAGGCGCTACGCGTCGGTGAGGGAAACGTTTCCGACAGCCGACGGGGGCCATATCCTGCCGCGGGTGAAGGAGGGAGCAGATCAGAAGAAGTCTGCCTGGTTCGGGACGCTCGGCGCGGCGATGGAGTGGTACGACTTCACGCTCTACATCTACCTGGCGCCGGTCATCTCGCAGCTGTTCTTCCCTTCGGACGACAGCCTCGACTCGCTGCTGGCTACCTTCGGGGTCTTCGCTGCCGGGTACCTGATGCGTCCCCTCGGGGCGGCGATCCTCGGCAACATCGGCGACACCCGGGGACGCAAGTTCGCGCTCGGCCTTTCGATCAGCCTGATGGCATTCGGCATGCTGCTGATCGGCCTGCTGCCGACCGAATCATCGATCGGAGTGCTCGCCCCGATCCTGCTGGTCCTGATCCGTCTCGCGCAGGGCTTTTCCCTGGGTGGCGAGTTCAGCGGTTCGATCGTGCTGCTCGCAGAAAGCGCCGAACCACGCCGCCGCGGCTTCACCACCAACCTGGTCCAGGTTTCGACCGGGATCGGCTTCCTGCTCAGCTCGGCGACCGTGGCGGTGCTGCACGCCGTGCTCAGCAACGACCAGATGAACACCTGGGGCTGGAGAGTGCCGTTCTTCATCGGGGCGGCGATCGGCATCGTCGCCCTGGTGCTGCTGATCACCAAGGTCCCGATCGAGGAAGAGGAGGAGAAGCCGGAGGACGTTCCACTCAAGACCCTGTTCGAGAAGGAACGCAAGCCGCTGATCCTCAACTTCCTCCTGAACGGCCATCAAGCGCTGATCTATTACGTGGTCGCAACCTTCATCCCGACCTTCGTGACCACCATCCTCGGCGGCCCACCGGAAGACGGACTGGTCGCCTCTGCTCTCGCCGCGATCATCTTCATGGTGCTCTGCCCGGCGGCCGGCACGCTCAGCGACCGCTACGGACGCCGGCCGATCCTCGCTCTCGCCGCGGCTCTGATGGCGATCGCGGCCGTACCGCTCTTCGCCCTGATCGCCGAACTCTCGCTGCCGGCCGTGATCGGCGGACAGCTCGGCCTGATGATCCTGGTCGTGCTGTTTACCTCCCCGGCCCTGGTCGTCGCGACCGAGCTCTTCTCCAAACCGACCCGCTACAGCGGCGTCGCGGTCGGCTACAACCTCGGAGCGACCATCTTCGGCGGGACCGCCCCGCTCATCTGCACCGCCCTGATCTCGGTCACCGGCTGGGACCTCGCCCCCGGACTCCTGCTCACCGTCGCCTCGCTGCTCGTGCTCGTCGTGATCCGTCTCACCCCGGAGACCGCTCCGGTCCGGACCGGCCAGGACAGCGCTGCCTGAAATCGATCAGACTCGCATGCGATGGGTACGCCGTTCTTCACGATCGGACACTCTGATCGCTCCGTAGACGATTTCATCGCCCTGCTCGAGGGCGCCGGGGTCGAGCTGGTCGTCGACGTCCGGAAGCTCCCCGGCTCCAAACGGCACCCCCAGTTCAACCAGGACACTCTGGCGCTCTCCCTGGAAGAGCACGGGATCGGATACCGGCGCTCGTCCGGCCTGACCGGTCGGCGGCTGGTCAGCAAGACGGTACCCGGGGAAACCAATGCCTGGTGGCAGAACCGGAGTTTTCACAACTACGCCGATCACGCGCTCGGGGACGAGTTCGGCGAGGCCCTGGCGGAGCTGCGGGAAGCCGGCCGGGGGCAGCGCCTCGCGGTGATGTGCTCGGAAGCGGTCTGGTGGAGGTGCCACCGGCGGATCATCGCCGACCACCTGATCGCCAACGGCGAGGAGGTGTTCCACATAATGGGCGAGGGTCGCGTGGAGCCGGCCAGCCTCTCCCCGGGGGCCGAAATCAGTGAAGACCTGAGCGTGCGATATCCACCAGAGAAGGAGAAAGGGACCCCGGATGAGTGATCGACTCTCGGTTGCCGCGGGCCCGAGCTGGGCTATCGTCCGACTGATGGAGAGGCCAAGGATCACGCCGGGTGACCGAAGGCAGATCGGGCTGGTCAACTACGGGCTGGCGAAACTGATCGGACTGAGCACGGGAACCCCGCCACCGCGCGTCTTCACGACGCTGGCCCGCAACCGCTCCCTGTTCCGGCGCTGGCTCCTGTTCGCCGGGGGTCTCATGCCGGGAGGAAAACTGTCCCGGCGAGACACCGAACTGGTGATCCTGCGGGTTGCTCATGAGAAAGACTCCGAGTACGAGTGGCACCACCACGAACGACTCGCCGCGCGATCCGGATTGAGCGCCGAACAGATAGCGGCCGTTCGCGAAGGTCCCGGAGCCGGCGTCCTCTCACAACATCAGGCGATGCTGCTGCGAGCGGTCGACGAGCTGCTCGGGCCAGGAAAGATCAGTGACGGTTTGTGGGAGGAACTCAGCGCCACCTTCGACGAAGCTGAGCTGATCGAACTGTGCCTCCTGATCGGTCACTACGAGATGCTGGCCAAGACCCTGAACACGCTCGGCGTCGAGCCGGACCCCGAACCGATCGGGCGGAAGCTTCCACGGTGGCTGTCGAAAGTCTGAACGGACAACACTGCCTGATCACCGGTGCGGCCAGCGGGATCGGCCGGGCGACCGCACTTGCAGCGGCCACCCAGGGTGCCCGGGTCTGCCTGACCGACATCCAGGAGACCGGCCTGGAGGAGACCGTCGCGGAGGTGCGGCGCCGGGGTGGCGAGGTCGCCTGGTCGGGGCCGGCTGACCTGGCCGACCACCAGGCGGTCGTCGGGATGGCCACGGAGATCCATCACGACCTCCCCCCGATGAGGGTGGTGATGAATATCGCCGGGGCCTCGACCTGGGGGGCGATCGAGGAGCTTCGCCACAGTGACTGGCAAAAGATGGTCGACATCAACCTGATGGGTCCGATCAGCGTTCTCGAATGCTTCGTGCCGCCGATGATCGAGGCCGGCCGGGGCGGGCACATCGTCAACGTCTCTTCCGCTGCGGGTCTTTTCGGCCTGCCGTGGCACGCCGCCTACAGCGCCAGCAAGTTCGGCTTGCGGGGAGTCTCCGAGGTTCTGCGCTTTGATCTGCGACGCCAAGGGATCGGGGTCAGTCTGGTCTGTCCCGGGGCGGTCAAGACCCCGCTGGTCGACACGGTCGAGATCGTCGGCGTCAACCGGGAAGACCCGCGGATCGCCGGACTGACCGGACGATTCGAACGACGCGCCACAAGCCCCGAAAAGGTCGCCGAGAAGATCCTTGAGGGGATCCGCAAGAATCGATACATGGTCTTTACCTCGCGAGACATCCAGTTCGGCTACTGGATGCAGCGCAAGTTCGCCTGGCCGTATGAACGGGCGATGCGCCTGATGAACGACTACCTGGTCCGCGCCGCAGGCCGGGGATGATCGACCGCAGCACCTCGCGAACCGCTCTGGTCAGCCTTTTCGCGCTGCTTCTGGTGGGCGTGATGGCCGTGCCCTCGGCTTCAGCCCGGATCTCGGTCTATCCCCCTCCGGGCACCCCGGTCGCCTCCGAGTCGACCAGCTTCAGCTTTCGCGGCCTGCCTCCCGATCGACTGGGGCGGGTCCTGATCACCGGCTCGGTGAGCGGGCGCCATGGATTCCGGACGGTCAGGCACTCGGACGGCGATGGAGTGAGTCTCGTTTCGAAGCGGCGGTTCACTGGGGGCGAAACCGTCCGGGTTCAGACCAGACGGAAGATCCGGGGGGCCAGAAACGGCGACTTTCGGGTTCGGATCGGCCGGTTCATCCGTGGCAAAAAGAAGACTTCGCGGGCACTCGAACCGGTCAGGAACGGGCTCAGGTCAAGGCCTGATCTGAAGTTGCCGAAGGTCAAAGTCGCCCGGACTTCGGCGGATGTGGCGCCCGGCAACTACTTCGTCGGCATGCGCAACAGCGGGCTGACGATTCTCGACAACCAGGGACGGATCGTCTGGTTCCGGCCGACAGCCTTCGGTTTCAGCAACTTCGAACCCCAGACCCTGAACGGTCAACCGGTGCTCACCTACTTCCGCACACCGACGCCGAACCTGGACGGTGCCTACGTGATCCTCGATCGCCGCTACCGGAAGATCGCCGAAGTCAGGCCCGGTAACGGTTACAAGGCCGACATGCACGAGTTCCACCTGACCGACCGCGGAACCGCCCTGATGCTGGCCTATCGCACGGTCAGGTGGAATCTGAACGCGGTGGGCGGCCCGGTCGACGGGAGAGTTTCAGACAACGTCGTTCAGGAAATCGACCTGAAGACCGGAGCGGTGCTATTCGAGTGGCATGCGCTGGGCAGCATCGAACTCCGCGAGAGCCAAGAGCCTCGGCCCAGGTCAGCCTCCTGGGATGCGTTTCACCTGAACTCGATCGAACCCGACGGCGATGCGTTCCTGGTTTCAGCACGCTGGACCAGTTCGATCTACCGGATCGGGAGAGCGAGCGGCAAGGTCAAGTGGGTGCTCCGCGGCGACGGAGGCCGGTCAGACTTTCGGGTTGGCCCGAAGGCCCGGTTCAGCAACCAGCATGACGTCCGGCGCCTGCCGAATGGCAACCTCCTCCTTTTCGACAACGCCGGCGTGCCCGGACGGCGGGCGGCCGGCGCGTTGATCCTGAAGCCAGGAGGGATGAAGGCAGGTAAACGGCAGGTGGTCAGGGTCGCTCGCTATCGGAACCCGGACGGAAGGCCCAGTGCCGCCACCGGTGGCGCTTCGGTTCTGCCGAACGGAAACGTGCTGGCCGGATGGGGAAACACGACCGCCCTGACCGAGTTCAGCCCGGACGGAAGGATGTTGTTCCACGCGCGTCACCCCTCACCTTCGTACCGTGCCCGGAAGGCGGAGTGGAACGGAATTGCGGCCGGTCGGCCCGCCATCGCCAGCCTGCGGCGAAGAAACGGCGGCGTAACCGTGTACGCGAGCTGGAACGGCGCCGGGAATATCGCCCGCTGGGAGGTGTTGACCGGCCCCGGCCCTGAGCGCCTCTCACTGGTGGCCGGCTCAGCTTGGCTCAACCTCGAAACCGCGATCCCGGTTTCGCAGACCGACCGCAGGGTCCAGGCGGTTGCCTACGACGAGAGTGGCAACGAACTCGGACGCTCCGACCTGATTCCGGTCGGCGAGCGGAGCTTCCGCCACGAATCTGTTGGCGGACCGCTCAGCGGGTGACTTTGCGATTGAGGAATCTGTTTCCGCCTCCGAGCAAGATTCCGATCACAATCGCCGCAAAACTTGTCGCGATCAGGAAGCTCATCGCCCAGAACCACTCACCACCAAGGCCGCATCCCCAGAGAGACAATTGAACTCCGAGGTAGTAGAGCGGGATCAGCAATACGGCCAGCAGAGTGCGCGGCCAGGGAAAGAGAAACCCGATCGACGTGCCGACGATGAAAAGCAGGACTGCGGACATCGGTTGGCTCCCGCCTTGCCCGGCTCCCGGCCGGCTTCAGGCTTCCTGGGAGAGGCGGTACTCGATTTCGATTTCGTTGCGGATCTCCTTGCGCAGCCGGGCTTCGAGTTCCGCTTTCAGCTCTTCGCGAATCTGCGCTTCCAGTTCGGCCCGGGCTTCCGGGCTGAGGTCGCTGAGTTCAGCCATTGATGTTCTCCTGATCCGGGTCCACGAAGGGAAAGAGTACTCCTCAACCTTGCGTTTCGAAGATCATCGATCCGGGAGGGTTATCGGCCGCCGAGACGGGTACCCCCAACGGCCATGACCCGACGCAGGGTCGGGTGTAGCCGGGGCAGGCAAGTTCCGGGTTAGGAGATCCCATGGCACGTATTTCAGAACAGGCCAAGACCGGTCTGAAAGAGCTGCCTTCGAACTTCAGTTGGGTGATGTCGAAGTTCAGGCAGCCGGCCGAAACGGCCGGCTCGGTTGCTTCAGAGACCAAAGTCAAGGCTCGCGAGAAGGCGAAGGACCTGAGGGAGACGCTGGTCGAAGCGTCTCCGGTGGGTGGAGACGAAAGCGTGGTGCGACGAATGCGTCGCGCTCGCGACGACGCCTCGGTGGAATCCAGGCTCGAGCGTGCCCGGCAGGCGGCGGAGCAGGCTGAAGCGGCAGAGGGCCGGGCGCTGGAGATCGCGCAACAGGCCGAAGCGAAGGCCGAACGCGCCCGCCAGGCAAGCGAGGAAGGCAACAGCCGAATAAGCCAGGCCGAGGCGGAGGGTGAACAACATGTAAGAAAAGCCGAGGCCGAAGCCAGGAAAGAGGCCGACCGGCTGATCGAAGACCGGATTCGCGACGCCCGGGAAGAGGCCGACGAATCGGTGCGGGAAGTCCGGGAAGAGGCGGAGGCGCAGGCCCACGAGGCTCGTGACGAAGCCGAAAAGGAACAGGCGAAGGCCGAAGAGGCGATGGACGAAGCCGCCGGGAAGCTCGCCGACGCGCGACGGATGGCGGAGGAGGCCAGGCAGGCCGCCCGGGAAGCCGCCGAGGAAGCACACCGTCAGGCTGAACAGCTTGCCTCGGAGGCAGAGCAGGAGGCCAGGGGCGCCGACGAGCAGATCGCCGCCGCGGAAGGGATCCGGGAACAGTCCCGCGAGAAAGCGAGGGAGACGGCGCGAACCGTCCAGAACGGCAAGACGAACGGGGATCTCTCCTCCCTGACCAAGGACGAACTGATGGATCTCGCCGCCGGCATCGACCTTCACGGTCGTTCCGGAATGAACAAATCGGAGCTGGTGACCGCGATCAAGAGAAAGAGCAAGGAGTCCTGATGAATCTGTTTCACCGAAAGAGCAAGTTCGAGAAGATGATCGAGACCCTGGAATCGAGCGAGGTCCTGAGGGCCGCTGCCCGCAAGGCCGTTCAATCCGCCGTGGCGAACTCGGCGTCCCCGAAGCAGGCCGAGAAGGTAAACGAAGCGATCGACACTTTCGACATCGCGAAACCTTCCAAAAGGACCGGCACCTTCCGCAAGACGGTCCGGTCGGGTGTGGCGATGGCCGCTGGTCTCGCCGCGGTGACCGCGCTCAGCGCTTCGGTCTCGTCGATGCGACACCGGGAAGGAGCGACGTGAAATCCGCCCCGACCGGGTCGGGACCGGCCGGGGTTCGAACCGTGATCACGAAGCCGAACTGGATGCGGCTCTCCCGGGGGATGGTGATCCGCGCCGTGATCGAGGCAAGGCTTTTGGGCAAGAAGCTGCTCACGCTCGACGCCGACATCGCCATCCTTCCGGCCGAGTCGGAATCCCCACCCCGCGTTCGGGCGGAACTGAACGGAACCCCCGGCAAGGGCCTAGCCGAAGCCGCGCGATCGCTCGAATCCGGTGCTTCCGAACTCGCCGCCGCCCGCCGGCAGATGCCCTGAAGCGGCCGGACGAGCACCTCAATCGAGACTGAGCTTCCAAGCGCCTGCGACCTTCCTCAGGCGCGCGCTGTCACCGTTCTCGAGCTCGACCGTTGCCCTCTGGCCATCGACCTCGACTGATTCGGTCGTACCCAGACCATCGAGACGATCGTTGGAGAGCGACCCGTAAGTGACCTTCATCACCCCTTCGCAGCCGCCCGGGATCTGCGCCTGTGCCTCGAAGAATTCGACCGTGTCCTGGACGTACATGCTGCAGGCCCGGTCGTACTCCTGGCGTGAGATCGCGTCGGAGAAGCTGGCCATCACCTCGCGGATCCGATCTTCGTCCGGGTTGCCCGACGATTGATCGCCGCCACAACCGGCGAAACCGAACAGGGCAACCGAAACCACGACAAGGGCAAACCGCTTCATTCTCACCTTCCCAGACCGAACAGAGGCCACCACCCTATCCGTCGAGTCGTCACCGGTGGGGCGGACCACCCCAGCCCGCCGCGCCGGTCAGTAGTTGAGCAGACCAGCGACGGCCCGGGCGATCCGGACGCCGCGCTCCGTCAACACGTACTCGGTATGGGGTGGCCGTCCCGCCACGGTGTTCCGCACGACGATTCCCGCCTCCTCGAGTTGCTCCAGCCGGTCGGAGAGGGTGGTCGGCGAGACGCCCGGGAGCGACTGGCGGAACTCGTTGAAGCGCGACGCGCCGCTGGAACAGGCGTAGATCGTTGCCATGGTCCAGCGGCGCTCGAGCACCACCGCGATCTCCCGCATCTCTGCGGGGACCGGCTGGCAGTTGTTACATCGATGCGACATCCGCGATGTTTCCGACCGGTTCGAGAGCCAGGTCGATCACTTCCTCGACGCTGGAGACCGGGTGGAAGTTCATCACTTCGCGAACTTCCTCCGGGACGTCGTCGAGGTCGGCCTTGTTCCGGAACGGCAGGATCACCTCGGTCAGGCCCGCCGCGTGGGCGGCCAGGACCTTCTGCTTCAGGCCGCCGATCGGCAGGACGCGGCCCTGGAGGGTGACCTCGCCGGTCATGCCAACCGTGTGCTTGACCGGACGGCCGGTCAGTAGCGAGACCAGAGCGGTGGTCATCGCCGTGCCGGCGCTGGGGCCGTCCTTGGGGATCGCTCCGGCCGGGACGTGGAGGTGGAACTCGCGATCGAAGGTATCGGCATCGACCCCGAGCTCGTCGCGGTGGGAGCGCACGTAGGAGAGCGCGATCCGCGCCGATTCCTTCATCACGTCTCCGAGCTGGCCGGTCAGGACCATGCCTTTCTCACCGTCCATGGCGGTCGCCTCGATGAAGAGCACGTCGCCACCGGTCCCGGTTACGGCGAGGCCGGTCGAGACGCCGGGGATCGCCGTCCGCTCGACCGACTCCTGCCAGAACTTCTGCTTGCCGAGCGCCTCGCGAAGGAACTCTTCATCGACCCGCTGCGGGCTCTCGGCTTCGCCCGCGGCGATCCGGGTCGCGACCTGGCGCATCAGTTTCCCGATTTCCCGCTCGAGCTGGCGCACGCCGGCTTCGCGGGTGTACTCGGCGATCAGGTCGGCCAGGACGGCGTCCTCGACCTCGACCTCTTCCTCGCTCAGGCCGTTCCGCTTGATCTGGCGCGGCAGCAGGTAGTCACGGGCGATCGCCCGCTTCTCCTCGACCGTGTAACCGTCGAAGGCGATGATCTCCATGCGGTCCAGAAGCGGCGCCGGGATCGTGTCGAGCACGTTGGCGGTGGCGAGGAAGACGACCTCGGAAAGGTCCACCTCGACATCCAGGTAGTGGTCCCGGAAGTTGTGGTTCTGGGCCGGGTCGAGCACCTCGAGCAGGGCGGCCGACGGATCGCCGCGCCAATCGGCACCGACCTTGTCGACCTCGTCCAGGAGGATCACCGGGTTCATCGTCTCCGCGTCACGGAGCGCCCGGATGATCCGGCCCGGCATCGAGCCGATGTAGGTCCGGCGGTGGCCACGGATTTCCGCTTCGTCGTGAACCCCGCCGAGCGAGATCCGCACGAACTCGCGGCCGAGAGCCTTGGCCACCGATTCGCCGATCGAGGTCTTGCCGGTACCGGGTGGTCCGACCAGGGTCAGGATCGCGCCGTCGGCTCGGCTGTCAGCCTCTGCCTCGCGTTCCTGGCGTAGCTTTCTGACCGCCACGAACTCGGTGATCCGCCGTTTGACGTCATCGAGTCCGGCGTGGTCGGCGTCAAGCACCTCACGGGTATGGACCGGGTCGAGCTTCTCCTCGGAGCGCTTGCTCCAGGGGACCGCGATCAACCAGTCGAGGTAGCTGCGGATCATCGAGCCCTCGCCGGACTGCTCGCCCTGACGCTCGAGCCGCCGCAGCTCCTTGACCGCCTGTTCCTCGACCGCTTCGGGCATGCTGGCCTCGGCGATCTTCTGCTCGTACTCGCCGATCACGTCGCCTTCGTCCTCGCCGAGCTCCTTGCGGATCGACTTCATCTGCTCGCGCAGGAAGTACTCGCGCTGCTGCTGCTGGGCGCCGGATTCGACGTCGTCGCGGATCTTGCTGCGAACCTGGAGCTCGGTCAGTCGTTCGCGTTGGAACTCGACTGCCTTCTCGAGGCGGGCGGTCACGTTGAGGGTGTCGAGCAACTCGAACTTCTGGTCGAAGCTGAGGTCGGGGCTGAGGCCGGAGGTGTCGGCCAGCTCGCCCGCCTCGGTCACGTTCCGCAGGAAGCTGACGATCCGGCTGTCGGCGTTCCGCAGCTCGAGGATCTCCTCGACGATCGCCCGGTACTCGCGGACCAGTTCCCTGGTGTGCTCGTCTTCCGGGTGGCCGTCATGGATTTCCTGAACCTCGATCCGGAGTGCGTCCGGGTCATGCTCGTCGGAGTGGGCGATCCCGGCCAGGCCGCGGCGCAGTCCGACCACGGTCGCAACCGTTTCGCCAAGCGGCGAGGCACCGCGCTCGACCACGTCGGCGATCACGCCGACCCGGGCGAACTCACCCTCACGCCGGGGCAGGAGAAAGACCTGCTCTTCGTCACCGACGTCGATCGAAAGCGTCGCCGTGACCGAGGGGAAAACTATTGCGTCATCGAGTGGAACCAGCAGAAGATCCATTAGTAAGTCCAGTTTCTGTAGTTAGTTCTTTCCGCAGTGTAGCGAATTTGGTTGCGCTGTCAACCAAACCTGATTTGCGAGGAGGCAACCGCCGGCGGAGAGCATTGGCTCCTACAACCATTGTGGTTGTTCGTGCTCATAACAACTTTATTAGTTGCTTTCTGCTGAAGCAACCGTTATAGTTGCTCCATGGCCATAGTAATCCTGCTCGACCAACGCCAGAGTCGATCCCGCGAGGATCTGGTGACTGACTGGAGCGCCGGACTGAATCAACGCTTCGGCAAGCAACTCTTGCTTCCGTTCACACGAACATCCGGAGA
>JAEYSQ010000053.1 GCA_023434465.1 Actinomycetes bacterium | reverse complement strand
GGGGTACAGCATCCTCGACGCCCCTCCCCAGGTTGCCGTAACCCGCAATGCCGACTCGAATTAACTCGCTCAAAATGGACTCCTCAGGCCGTGGCCGATGATGTTTCGCCGCGGATCGCGGCCCGCCGCTCATACATCCGCCGGTCGGCCTTTCCGATCAGACGGTCGAGGTCCTCGCCGCTCCCGGCCCGTCCCGTGGCCACACCGATGGTTACCCCTGCGCCAGGCTCTACATCGCGGATCCCGCTTTCCACCCGCTTCTGGATCACCTCTTCGTCCGGTGGCGAACCCGAGCCGAGCGAGACGAACTCGTCCCCACCCCAGCGAGCGGTCACCTCGCCGCCGGCCTCGGTCAGTGAGCTTGCGACGACTCGTAACACCTCGTCACCGTGGTCGTGGCCGCGCCGGTCGTTGATCGATTTGAAGTAGTCGACATCCGCATAGGCACACCAGGTCTCCTCACCCGGCTCGCTTACCTGCGGAGCTGCCCCGAACAGCCCGTTGCGGTTGAGCACGCCGGTCAGCGGATCGCGTCTCGCGTTCGCCTGAAGTTCGCGGTACAGCACCGTGCCCCGATTGCGCTCGATCCGGAACAGCAACAGGATCGCCGCCGAAACCACGGCGCCCAGCAGGATCAACACGTAGCTGTCAAACAGGAACTCGTTCGACTCGCCCGAGCGTCCGATCGTGATCGTCCAGGCGGCCAGACCAACCGCGATGAAGGCCGAGAAGGTCGACCAGCGACGAAGCGTGACCCCGCCGGCGATCAGGATCACCACGAGATAGCCGCAGACCTGCCACCAGGGATCCACCTCGAGGATTCCGTCGTAAATCGTGTTGGCGTAGGTGACAAAGAGTCCGGCCAGCATCGTCGCTTCAACCGAGGTGATCGACTTGCCGCCGATCGTCGACAGATAGAGCACACCGAGCCCGCAGACGCTCGCGGTAGCAGCGCAGCCCAGAAAGTAACGCAGGGGGTGTGCGTTCTCGGGGTCGGCGAGAGCCGATAGACCGAGCAGCAGGGTAATGGCGCCAACCGTGCTGAGGCTGACTACGACCCGGATCAGGTGGTAGCGGTGACTGATCCGTTCCGGATCCATATGGGCGGAGAGATCCCGGTCCATGAGTCAAATATAGGCAGCCGCAAATTCTCATGAACCCGGCCTCTCCATATCGCGAAGTGCCCGACAGGATTCAATCGCAAGTACCTGATCCCCGTGGGGGAATATCGCGGAGTTCGACTGCTCACTCCGCAAGCATTCCGCCGCTGCAACCGACCGCACGAGGGGAGAGGATTGCGGTCGGTTCGGGTCCGATGTGAGAGGTCCCCACCGGTCCCGCACGCCGGCAACTCAGGCTCGTCGACTCGACCGATTGAACGGCCTCTTGACGGGTACCGATGTCTCCGAGAGAGGCTGAGGAATTCGTTATCGGATCCAATCCAGGAGAAGCACATGACCCAGACCAAAGCTGAACGCAGCGCCGCCGCAAAGAAGGCGGCCGCGACGAGGAAGCGAAACGAAGCCAAGGCCGAAGCGACCGCCAGTAACCGCGGGAAGAAGGCCGCCGCGACCCGTCAGGGCAAGGCTGCCAAAAAGTCCGCAGACCAGGCCAGGCAGACGGCCGGCCAAGCCAGGCAGACCGCTGCGGAGGCCAAAGATTCAGCCGGATCGGCCGTCGGCAGTCTCGCGAACGCCGCTAAATCGGCTGGTGACGCCGCCCTGAAGGCCGGCATGTCGATAGCTTCGCGCATCCGCGGCAGCTTCTAGATCTCTGGTTCCGGGCCCTCGTCCCAGGCTTGGGGTGTCGAACCCAGGTGACCGAGGGTCCGGACCAGATCTCAACCGCCTCCCATGTTCGTTTTCTTCTCGAACCGCCTCGGTTGTCTTGGCTCGATCCTGGTCTCTCTGGTCCTGACGCTGATCCTGATCGCGGTCCTGATGCTGATCAATTAAGCAAGGCCGGATCCACGGCCATTGACAAGCGCGCCCGACAGGATTCGAACCTGTGACCTTCGGTTTCGTAGACCGACGCTCTATCCAGCTGAGCTACGGGCGCGGAAGGGGGATAAGCCCCGGCGGGCAATTCTAAGGGTTCCTCGTGAAGGGGGGCGAGCGGGGAGCTCCTGCCTCAAGTGACGCGATCGAGATCGATGGAGCTGATCGGCGCCGGGCGACCCAGATGGAAGCCCTGACCAAACTCGATCCCGAGTTCACTGACCGTCTTCCGGGTCGCTTCGTTCTCAATCCCCTCGGCCACGGTCGAGATCGAGAAGTTCCGTGCGACCGACACCAGTGAATTGACCACGCGGCGGCTGGCCTCGTCGGTGGTTACATCCTGCACGAACGACGCGTCGATCTTTATCTCGTTGACCGGCAGATGTTTGAGATAGGTGAACGAGCCGTAGCCGGTCCCGAAATCATCCAGGGAAACGAGGCAACCGAGCCGGCTCAGGTCCTCGACAAGCTTCCGCGCTGAGCCCAGGTTCGCGATCGCTACCGACTCGGTGA
>JAEYSQ010000032.1 GCA_023434465.1 Actinomycetes bacterium | reverse complement strand
GAGTCGAAGTCGGTGTCGACCGCGCCGCGGTCGAGCGCCTCCAGTTCGGAGCGGCTGATCGTGAACGGAGCGCGGAGTTCGACCACCGGCAGGACGCAACGGGTACGCAGGTTGACACCCGGCGCCGGGCCGCTCTTTTCCGCGGTGACCCGTCCCAGGTCGGTCGCCGAGTGCCCCCAGCCGAGGGGGCCGTCAAAGTCGACCAGTCGGCGGCCGCCGAGGGCCGGGACCAGACCGTCGCTGGCTTCTTCGTCGATCTGCTTCCAGGCTTCATCGGTGATCGGGGCGTGACCCCGCAGAAGGTGATTCAAAGTCCCGCTCCTTTCAGGCTGCCGATACCAAGCGAACCGCTGCCGGTGGGGGCGGCGGCCCGAGTGCCATTGCTCTCGTCCTCGTCGTGACCCTCCGCGTCGTCGTGCCCTTCGGCGGCGTCACCGTTTTCGACGATGCTCCCGTCCCGGAACAGCACTCCTTCGGCCAGCTCCCGCCACACCGGCATCCGCCGCAGGAGGAATTCGAGGTCCATCGCGAAGTGCTTGAACTCCTCGTGCTGGGCGTTGGCCATTATCGAGCGAGCCTCTTCATCGGGCTCGACCGAAAGCCGCTGCTCGTACCAGTTGATCGCCTCCGCTTCCTCGGCGAGCGAAGCAAAGAGGCGGGCCTTGGTCCGCAGTTCCGGACTCAGCTCCTCGGGCGGTTCGTGGTACTGGTCGAATTCCAATCCGGGCTCCTCTCAGGTGTCGGTGATGCCGCTTGAAGCATCGTTTCACCAAGAGGTGCCCGGCACAAGGGCGGTTCAATCCAGGCGGCTACTTGTCGGGCCGGTCCGGATAGATGTCGTCGATCGTGGTCAGGGTTTCGTAGGGAGCTCCTGCTTCGGCCGCGATCCTCTCCCCGCCTCCGGCCAGCCGGTCGACCACGGCAAGCACCCCGGCGATCTCGAAACCCTCGTCGCGGATCCGCTCGATCGCCGAAAGGGTCGAACCGCCGGTGGTCACCGTGTCTTCGACCACGAGCACCCGGTCGCCCGGTTCGGCCGCGCCCTCGACCCAGCGCTGAAGCCCGTGGGCCTTGCGTTCCTTGCGCACGAAGAACCCACCGAGGCCGTCACCTTCCGGGACGGCGATCGCGGCGCAGGCCAGCGGGATCGCTGCCATCACCGGGCCGCCGACCACGGTCGCTCCGAGGTCCTTCGCGTGCAGCGCGATCAGGGTGCCGGCCGCCTTCAGGCCTTCGGGTCGCATCACCGTCCGGCGTGCGTCGACGTAGTAGCTGGCCTTGGCTCCGCTCGAAAGGGTCACCTCGCCCAGCACCAGGGAGTGCTCGCGCAGAAGTCCGATCAGCTGTCGGCGGGTCTCGTCACGGTCGGTCAAAGCTCGTCCTCTCAGGTGGCGTTCAGCGCGATCAGCGCGTAGGCGTTGTTGAACATGTGAAAGATGATCGGCGGCCAGATCGATTCTGTCTTTTCGTACACGACCGCGAAGATCGCACCGAGCACGATGAGCTGCGGGACCGCGGTTATCCCGGTCGAGTAGTGAAGCGCCCCGAAGACAAGTCCGGCCCCGATCGCGGCGACAGGCAGGTTGAACCTGGTGCGGAAACCGCCGAAGAGCATGCCGCGGAAGCAGACCTCCTCGGCAAACGGGGCGAGGATCACGATCAGCAGGATCTGTGACCAGTACGGACCGAGCTCACCGGCTATGTCGTCCTGGTCCGGAGCACCGAACACGACGGCGTAGAGGATCGCGAAGGCGATGTAGGCAAGAAAGCCGAGGCCGATCCACTTGGCGGCGGTCTTCGCCCGGAAACCGTGAAAGCCCAGGCGGCCGACCGCCTGGCGGAAGTTCACACCGCTCGGCAGGTGGTAGGCAAAGAGCAACGGGACGAAGAGAAAACCGATCCCGGTGCAGAGCTGGACCAGCGCCTTGGTGCCCCAGCTCAGCTGGTCGAAGTCGTCGCCTCCGCCGGCCGCCCAGATGATCGGCAGGGCAAGCATGACGCCGAGGATCAGGGCGGCGACCGAACCACCGATCGCAATCCACGGACTCCAGGTCGCGAAGGGATAGCGGTTCGGGTCCTCGGCCGGGTCAGGTTCTCCGAAACCGACCGGCTGATCGGACGGTTCCTGGTGCGGTGTTGCTTCGGTCAGGTCCATCGGGCGACTGATTCTCACATTTCGGGCTGGCCGGAGTCCGCAACCCATCCTGCACCCGGGCCGCGTCACCGCGCTCTTTAGTGGCTCCTGAGGCTCGGGTAGCTACCCTGTACGGGATGACGAGGCGCCAGAGAAGGGTGCGCCGGCACCGCGGCTCGCCCCGCAAGGTTCTTGTGGCGGTGGGCGCTGTACTAGGCGGATTGCTGCTGACCGCGATTGTGGCCGGTGGCGGCTGGGTGCTTTCGATCGCTTCCGATGCGCCCGATCCGGACAATCTCAAGGAGATCAACAAGGGCCAGAACTCGGTCATCTTCGCCGGTGACGGCAGCAAGCTCGGATTGATCAACTCGACCGAGATCCGGACGCCGATCCCGCTTTCGAAGGTCCCGCAGTCCGTTCAGGACGCGACGGTAGCGATCGAGGACGAGCGCTTCTACCAGCACGACGGCATCGACGTCCAGGGCGGCCTACGCGCTCTGGTCAAGAACCTTGAATCCGGGGAGATCAGCGAGGGCGCGTCGACGATCACGATGCAGCTGATGCGCAACCTCTTCATCGCCAACCCGGAACGGGACATCGAACGGAAGATCAAGGAAGCCCAGATGGCCCTCGATTACGAGGAGAACCACAGCAAAAAGGTGATCCTCGGCAAGTACCTGAACACCGCTCCCTATGGCACCAACAGCGGCCGCACCGCGATCGGCATCAGCGCCGCCGCCAAGGTCTACTTCTCGGTCAAGCCGGAGAACCTGAACCTGCCCCAGGCGGCGATGCTGGCCGGCCTGCCCCAGGCGCCAAGCGACTACAACCCTTTCCAGAACCCGGCCGGCGCCAAGCAGCGGCGAAACGAGGTGATCGACGCGATGGCCCGGCAGAACATGATCACCGAAGAGCGGGCCGCCAAGGCCAAAGCGTCCGGCCTCCAACTCAACCCGGCCGAAGACCTCTTCGAACGGGAGGACCCGTTCTTTTTCGACTACGTCCAGGATGAACTGTTCAAGAAGTACGGCCGTAACACCGTCCGGCGCGGCGGCCTGCGGGTCTTCACCACGGTCGAGCCTTCCGAGCAGCAGGCCGGCTTCGACGCCCTGAACTCGAACCTCTACGCCGGTGGTCCTTCCGGCGCGCTGGTCGCGGTCGATCCGCGAAACGGGGAGATCAGGGCGATGGTCTCTTCCGCCAACTACGACGACGACCAGTACAACCTCGCGGCCCAGGGCAAACGGCAGCCGGGTTCGACCTTCA
>JAEYSQ010000250.1 GCA_023434465.1 Actinomycetes bacterium | reverse complement strand
GATGCTCCAGCCCATCCCGAGAAACAGCATCCAGCGGAGGGCATTCTCATCAAAAGGAGTGCCGGAGTTGGCCCCCGGCGCTTCCCAGCCGACCAGGGCACAGATCCAGGAGATCACGAACAAAGCGGGTGGCAGGTAAGCGATCATGTCCGGAGCCTAGTCGGCGGACCTGGGAAAAGCTGCAATTTTTGGCCCTGCCAAGGATTCGGCCCACTGCGACCACGACCGAAACTCCATCTAGAGCAGAGGGTTTACTTGTTCGCTACAGCGGGTGTACCGGTCGAAACGGAGACGGATGCAAAGGATGCGTTTGTTGCGGGGAGCTCAACGATGACGCCCGGTACAGTCGGGCGGTTTGCCGTGTGCCTTGCCGGTGTCCTAGCGTTCGGTGCTGCGATCTGCAGCCCAGCCTCTGCCGCTCCGAGTGATCGCCTCATCGTGATTCACGGAAACTCGATCGTTTCAGTTCCGGTCAAAAAGGGTCCGCGACAGGTTCTTCGCAAATTTCCCGAAGGTACGTGGGTCTCGTCCGTTTCGACGGCGCTCCGTACTAGTGATGTGGCCTACTCGCTGCGGGTCAGGCGCCAGATGGGCGGTTACACGCTGCTCAAGGACCAGGTCTGGACGATGAGTTCGAACGGAAAGCACGCGGAAAAGCACTTCGAACAAGTCAGGAAGAAGAACCGGCTCGGGCTGATTTCGTCGATCCCGGAATTGTGGGGTCCGCGTTACGGAATCATGCGGGTCGAGCTTTCCCCGGGAGGGCGGCGCATCCTGGTGACCAAGGATTACCCGTTCGTCGCCTTCGAGGTCTGGCGGGGCCGGGAGGGTGTGAAGCTGGCCAACCCCCGGACCAAGAAGGGCATCTGGGGCATCTCGAACCCGACTTACGACCACACCGGACGGCGGATCCTCGGGTATCTCAACGAGGGCGATACCCTTGGCGGGATCGGTTACGTGATCCGGAAAACCGGAAAGCCGGTGATTCTGGGGGAACGGGGCTACGACTTCCTGTCATCGACCACTTCGGCTTCACCGGACGGCCGGTTCATTGCCGTTCTGGCTGGGCTGGGGAGGGACAAGGATCCGTCTGACGGGTACATGCCCGGGCCGTTCGCTATCCGCCTGATCGACTGGCAGGGAAGGACGATCCGGACGATCAAGGGTCCGAAGCCGGTTGTCGGCCCGCTTGATACCCCGAGAATCTCGCCCGACGGCCGGT
Organism: Actinomycetes bacterium; assembly: GCA_023434465.1. Classification (GTDB taxonomy): domain Bacteria; phylum Actinomycetota; class Thermoleophilia; order Solirubrobacterales; family 70-9; genus 67-14. The sequence continues at coordinate 4,656 of JAEYSQ010000250.1, read as the reverse complement.
CGGTCGCGTTTATGGCCGGGTCTTCGACGATCGGCACCTGGACAGACCGGACGTGGGTGGTCAGCATCCGGGGCGGCCGGCCCCGCCTCGTTCACACCGGGAAGTCATCTTTCCGCGTTCAGTTCCCGGCCTGGGTGTGGTCGAATTGATTCGGAAAGGCCTCGTCGCCCTGATCGTGGTGGCCATGGTGCCTCTGCTGGTCTTCCTGCCTGATGGCCGGGCGGCGGAACGCATCGACCGGACGTTTGCGGAAGACGGATCCTGGGTCGAGGAATACTGGGGCGATCTGCTACTCAAGCGAGACAGCCGGGGACGAATCCTGGTGCTCGATCCCTGGCGAACTCCGACCCTCACCCGGCTCCTGCCAAACGGGTCGGTGGATCCCGCCTTCGCTGGCCGTGGCCACGAGATATACCTCGACGGTGCCTCTGGCAAGACGATAGCCCGTTACGAATGGGGTCTTGAGCCGGTCCTCCGCGGTGGTGTGAACCCGTTGGTCGCTACCGCGGTGGGGAGCGGGCGGCACTCGACTGGTTTATACGCGGTCACGAGCCGGGGCCGGCTTTCGATGAACTTTTATGACGCGGGCCTCTGGCTCTTCGGGGGTTTCTCCGCTCAGGCGCTATTGCCCGCATCGGGCGGAGCGACACTGTTGGCTGGCCAACTGAACGTGAGCGACAGGAAACCGGGCATTGCCCGCATCATCAAGGTCGATCGGGGAAGCAATCCGATCAAGTCGTTTGGAAATGGGGGTGAGGTCAGGATCCGGTCCAACCGGAGTTCGCGGGCGCATCAGTTCATCGACCTCTCCTACGTCAACCGTGGAATCGTGGCCCTCGGCTACCTCAACAACCGGCTTGCCGTGCTGAAACTTGACCGGCGGGGACGCCGGGTCAAGAGTTTCGGCAACGACGGCTTGCTTCGACTTCCAGTCAGAAGCCCTGATGGCTGCTCGTATCTCTGTTTTGCGAACAGCATGTCGCTCGATTCGGCCGGCTCCGGCTTTCTGCTCGGATTGCGAGGCAAACGTGGACGCAGCATCGTCGCCGCGGTACACGGTTCGGGGAAGGTGAACCGACACTTCGGCGCGAAGGGAATCGTGGATCTCGATTCCCTTCCCTGGAAAGCGAACGGGTTCTGGGCGACTGATCTGGAACGGGACAGGGCTGGGGTCGTGATCACGGGGAACCTCGCCTTCCCGGCTGATGACGAAGGAAGGGTCCCGACCGAAGGAATCCTCCTCAGGCTCACTGCCAGCGGCCAGCTCGACAAGCGGTTCGGCAATAACGGGGTCTTTCGGATCCCGGACCTGACCGAAGCCTCATCGCTCGAGAAAGTAAAGGGCGGATTCCTGGTCGGCGGCCACATCCAGCCGCTCGATCGCCGAACAATCTTCGGAGTCGTCACCAAAGTCCTGGTGGACCGGTAATGAGACCACTCACTCGCCTAATCGTCGGTCTGCTGTTTCTGTTCGCAATGTTCAGTTCGGTGGCGGCCTCAGCGGAAGCGAAGTCGTACGTGAACGACCACTCGTTCGGTGCCAACGGTCTGGTGACCGGCAAGGTCGGACCAGTCGAAACATCCTCGACCCTGGGCGCCCGGGTGTTTGCCGCGGACAGTCAGGGGCGAACGATCGTCGGGGCGGCGAGCGGCGGGGAATGGTTCGTGTGGCGATTTCTCCCGAACGGACGTCCCGACTCGTCGTTTGGGGATCAGGGAAAGATCGAGATCGCGGACTGGGGCTATGTGGACTGGGAAGGTTCGGCGGTGCTGACTTCAGCGGTGGTTCGACCGAATGGCCGCATTCTGCTGGTTGGCTATGTCGGGAGTTATCCGGTCGGCGTGATTCGAAAGGGCAGCGCCTGGTTCGTCATGAAACAGTTGATGCCCGACGGATCGCCCGACTTGACCTTCGGACAAGACGGCGGCAGGTCCTTCGGAATGGATCGTGGTGCTGTCCGGGCGGCTCTTCGGCCGGACGGGAGTTTCCTGGTGGCAGCCTTCAAACAATTGCGCCAGTCCGGACGGACCGACGACGCGGCGCTATACAGCTTTTCTGCGGGCGGGCGAGTCATACGGGATTTTGGACCGGGGGAGAACGTCGACAGCGTCAACGTCCTCGGCGCCCCGAGAAAACCCTCGTACTTCTTTGACGTCGAGTTGCTGCCGGACGGCCGCATTCTCGTCAGCGGCACGAACAAGAACCGTCTGTTCCTCATGCGCCTGCTGAGTGACGGAAGCCGCGACCGTTCATTCGGCCGGGGCGGACAGGTGAGTTGGCTTCCACCCGGAAACAAAACGTTCTGGGCCACGACCCGGGACATGGAACTTGACCGTAAGGGCAGAATCGTGCTTGCCGGAAGTGTGGATCCGCGAGATCCGTCGGACGCCGCATATGGCTTGGTATTGCGCTTCAGCAGGAACGGGCGTTTCGACCGCAGCTTCGGTACCAACGGGGTAGTCCGGCTCTTTGGGACTCCGATGTCTGGGGTCGGCCGCAGAACCAGCCTCTATGGCGTGAGCGTCGATTCCTGGGGAGGAATCTGGGTCACTGGAAGTGCCGGAAAAGTGGCCCCTGCCGAGCGAGAAGCTGTGGTTGTCAGGTACGAGACGAACGGCCGGAAAGACTCCGTTTTTTTCAGGAAGGGCGTTCTGCGAATCGGACTCGGCGAAGGCAGCGTGGGAACCGGTCTGCTCAGGGTCGGCCCAAGGATCTACATGGCGGGCCGTTATTACCGCGGCAGCCAGGAACGCTTCTTCCTTAAACGCTTTCGCGTTCGGTGACCTGACCTTGCCTTGGGTCGACTCGCTCTCGCCATTTCGGTCCTCTCTGACTGAACACCAACGCGCTGAGCTTCTCAGTTCCCGTCAACCGGTCGATGCCAGTCGTCCTGGGCTGATTCAGGGGCGGTCGCTGGAGGGGTCGATCAGGAACTTCTCGCCGGTGCTCCGTTTGGCGCAAGTGACAAGCTGGGCCGGGTCGAGAATGCCGGCGAGTCCGATCGTCTTCGCGTAGGAGGAGGCGAAGGTGGTCTTCAGTTCCGCGACCACCCGCTCGCGCATCCTGCCGATCGCCTCGCCGCCGAGGCGTCCGAGCGCGTCGGTCAGCAGGTATCCGCCGACCGCCCAGCGCATGCCGACGGTCCGCTGGATCGTGGTCGGAGCGAAGTCGAGCGAGCCGTAGATGTAGACCTGCTTGTGCGTCGCGGATCCGTAGGGGGTCCAGGACTCGGCCGGTTCGGCGCTTCGTTCCATCGCGTTGAGGATGTCGCTGGCCAGGGTGCCGCCACCGACCGCGTCGAAGGCCAGGGTCGCTCCGGTTGCTCCGACCGCTTCGATCAGTCGCTCCTGAAAGCCAGGCAGTGAGGAGTCGACAACATGCTCGGCGCCAAGCTCCTCCAGGGTCGCGACCTGCTCGGCACTGCGGACGACGTTGACCAGACCCACGCCGTCGTCCTTGCAGATCCTGACCAGCATCTGGCCGAGGTTCGAGGCGGCGGCAGTGTGAACAAGGGCAGAGTGGCCTTCGGCCCGCATCGTCTCGACCATCGAAAGAGCGGTCATCGGATTGATGAAGAGCGCGGCACCGTCGGCCGGCGTCGCTCCTTCGGGGAGGGGAATCACCGCGGCGGAGTCGACCAGCCGGTAGTCGGACCACATCGCGCCACCGACCAGGGAGACATGCCGCCCAACCAGATCGGCGGCGTCCGGACCGGCGGCAACCACGGTCCCGGCGCCCTCGTTGCCGACCGGCAGGGGACGGTCGAGCCGGTCCCGCATGATCGGGAGCACTTGCGGCGGCAACTGACCGTCGAGTCCGCCACCTTCGGCCGGGGTCAGGGTGGAAGCATCGGCCGGACCGATCAGAACACCGAGGTCGGAAGGATTTACGGGGGTCGCTTCGACAGAAACGAGAACCTGCGAACCGGTTGGCTCCTCGACCTCCTCCTCGATCAGCCGGAGCTCCAGGCCTCCGTCAGAAGTAACCGTCGACCGCAAACTACGTCCGATTCTGGGCATAACGTCATTCTGCCCGTTCTCCCCGCAACTGACCAGTCAGGGCCTGGCTTACGTGCTTGTCAGCCACCGAAGAACCGTTTCGGCATCCTCGTCCGGAGGAAAGACCGGGTAGAAAACCTTGACGATTCGCCCCGCCTGGATCACCAGCGTGATCCGTCGATACAAGGTCATTCCGTCGGCTTCGAAGGTCGGCAAGTTCAGCTTGGCTCCGAGGTGGAATGCCCGGTCATTCAGCAAAAGGTATGGCGGATTTTCCCGGTCGAGGAAGTCGGCCTGCTCCTCCGGCGGTTGACCGCTCAGTCCGAACAGACAGGCGCCCAACTGCGTGAACCGGTCATAAGCGTCGCGATAGGCGCAATTCTGGGGTGTGCACCCGCGGGCGCCCGGGATCTCATCCCAGCCACGAATCAGGGGATTCCCCGGAGTGCCGGTACGCGGATAGACAAAGATCACCCCGAGCTCACCGAAGGCATCCGGCAAAGCGACTTTTCCGTTCGGGACCAAATCGAGCGTGACTGACGGCCACTCCAGACCCTCCAGGTGATCGGCCGCGCCATCGTCTTCCGGAACCGGAAGATCGTCAGGAAGCTGCCGATAATCCTTTTCCATCCGACCAGAGTAAACGCCAGGACTTTT
>JAEYSQ010000184.1 GCA_023434465.1 Actinomycetes bacterium | reverse complement strand
ACCGGTTCATCGTCGACGTCACGGGCGGTCAGCCGGGGATCGTCCGCCAGCAGGGTTCCGGATCCGATCGCCACGGCGTCCATCCCGGCCCGCCAGCGGTGAACCAGGGCCCGGCTCTCTTCGCCCGAGATCCATTTCGAGTCCCCGCTCCGGGTGGCGACCTTGCCGTCGAGACTCATCGCCATCTTCAAGGTGACCAGGGGCTTGCCGGTTATCGCGCGTTTGCGGAAATCCTGGATCAGGGTGAACGCTTCATCGGCCGGCGGCCCCTCCGCCCAGCGCACCTTGATCCCCGCTTCTTCCAAACGGGCCGGCCCGACGCCATGTGTCTTCTCGGTCGGGTCTTCGGCTCCGATAACCACCTCGGCCACCCCGGCTTCGATCAGGCCGTCGGCGCAGGGTGGCTGGCTGCCGGTGTGGCCACAGGGCTCGAGAGTCACGTAGATCGAGGCACCGGAAGGGTCGTTTCCGCGCTTCTTCGCGTCGGCCAATGCCTCGCGTTCAGCGTGGAGCTCGCCGTGCTTTCGGTGCCAGCCTTCGCCGATCACCCGACCGTCCTTGACCAGGACCGCACCGACCGCCGGATTGGGCGATGTCCAGCCGATCCCGTATCCGGCCAGTTGGATGGCCCTTTGCCAGTACTCGGCCTCGGAGGATGGTTGCCCGGCGCTCATGGGACAATCTTGACGGCTTATGAAGGTAATCATCCAGATCCCCTGCCTCAACGAGGAGCAGACCCTGCCCGCGACGCTGGCCGACCTGCCGCGCGAGATCGACGGAGTGGACGAAATCGAGACCCTCGTGATCGATGACGGCTCGACCGACCGGACGATTGAAGTGGCGCAGGAATGCGGGGTTGACCACGTCGTGAAGCTGCCCAACAACCGCGGCCTCGCGACCGGTTTCCAGGCCGGTCTCGACGCCTGCCTCAAGCTCGGGGCCGACATCGTGGTCAACACGGATGCCGACAACCAGTACGCCGGCAGCGACATCCCCAAACTGGTCGCGCCGATCCTCGCGGGAGAGGCGGAGATGGTGGTCGGTGACCGGGAAGTCGCTGACATCGACCATTTCTCCCCGGCCAAGAAGGCACTCCAGAAGTTCGGAAGCTGGGTGGTCCGCCAGCTTTCCGACACCGAAGTGACCGACGCCACCTCCGGTTTCCGGGCTTACAACCGGGAGGCGGCCCTGCAGCTGCTGGTGGTCGACAATTTCACCTACACGCTCGAAAGTCTGATTCAGGCCGGCAAGGGCTCCGTCGCGGTCGGCGAAGTCCGGATCTCGACCAACGAGAAGACCCGGGAGTCACGCCTCTTCGGATCGACCTCCACCTACGTGCGGCGCAACGGGCTCGCGATCCTCCGTATCTACACGAGGTACGAGCCGCTCAAGGTCTTCTCGCTGCTCGGGCTGATCGCCGCGATAGCCGCCTTCGCCGCCTGGATGCCGTTCCTCGTCGATTGGATCTTCAACGGCGACCGGGACGGCCACCTGCAATCGCTGCTGCTCGGGGCGATGCTTTTCATCATCTCGATTCAGCTCTTCGCGCTCGGCATCATCGGCGACCTGCTGGCCGGGCAGAGGGTCATGACCCAACGCGTATATGAGAGGGTGCGCCGGATCGAACTCGAGCTCGATGTCGAGCCGAGCCACCAGATCGACCCGCCCCGGGATCGAAGCACCGTCTGAACTCCGTCCCGTCTCCCTTGAGCGAAACTCCCGAAAAGACCGAATCGAGCACCCGTGCCTACGGGCGCACAGCCGGCTTCCTGACCATCGGTGTCGGTTTGACCGGCATCTTCACCTACGCCTACTTTCTGATCGCCTCTCATGATCTGAGCAAGGAGAGCTACGGTGAGATCACGGTGCTCTGGTCGGCCGTCTTCATCACGGTTTCGACGCTCTACCGCCCGGTCGACCAGTTGCTTTCCCGCAGCATCTCCGAGCACGTCGAAAGGGGCGACACCGACGTCGGCCCGGTTCGGGTCGCGGCAAAGATCCAGACCGCCCTGGCACTCGCCTTCGCGGTCATCGCGCTGATCCTGAAAGGGCCGCTCCAGAACGGTCTTCTGGAAGGCAACGAGACTCTCTACTGGGTCTTTTTCTCCTCGGTCCTCTTTTACGCCGCGAGCTATTACGCCCGCGGTTACCTGGCTGGCCATCAGCAGTTCGGCCTTTTCACCACGCTGATCCTTTCCGAATCGGTATTCCGGACCCTCTTCGCGCTGCTGGTCGCCTTCGGGCTGCTTTCCGGACAGTCGTGGGTCGCGATCGGAATCGTCGCGGCACCACTTCTCAGCCTGCTGGTCGTACCTTCGGCGATTCATCGGCGCAGCCGCCGGGAAGCCGAGGAGCGGGCCCGGGTCGCCGAAGCCAGAGGAAACAAGCCCGAGGACACCGAGGAGGAAGAGAAGGAAGCCCGGGACGAGTTCTCGCTTTCCCACGGCGCGGGATTCGTCGGGTCCGTCTTCCTGATCATGTTTTCCGAGCAGGTTTTCCTCAACGCCGGGCCGCTCGTGGTGAGCAGCGTCTCCGGTGCGGCTGCGGCCGGCTTCATCTTCAACGTGCTGATGATCGCGCGGGCCCCGCTGCAGCTCTTCCAGGCGGTCTCGACCTCGATCCTTCCCCACCTGACCGCCCTTCACAGCAGCCGCGAGCCAGATTCGGAAGCCCAGTTCCACCGCTCGGTGCGAATGGTCCTGTTCGGCATCGCGGCCTTTACCGCTTTCACCGCGCTGGTCGTGATCATCGCCGGACCTCAACTGATGGAGATCGCCTTTTCCGACAAGGGATTCACCTACGACCGGCAGGGTCTCCTTCTAGTCACCGCGGGTATGGGTCTCTACCTGGCTGCCGTGACCGTGAACCAGGCCTGTCTCGCCCAGGGTCAGGCCCGGCGAGCCTCGATCCGCTGGATTTCCTGCGCCGGGTTCTTCCTCGTCTGGACCGTTCTCCCGTTCATCGGCGATGCGAACCTGCGGGTCGAGCTCGGCTTCGCCCTGACCGCTCTGATCCTGCTCGCCACTCTTTACGTGATCTATCTCAGGCCGAAGGGAATCGAGGAGGACATCCCCCTCGAAGGCTCCGCCGAAGCGATCGAGGCCCGGCTCGCCGGCCTCGAGGACGCATCACCCTGACCCGAACTCGGATCAACACTAGGCGCGCCTGGTGTCAGAGGCCTGATTCGGCGGCGGCGTGAATGTCTTTGTAGGCCTGGGCGGGATCGCTCGAGCCGAAGATCGCCGAGCCGGCGACCATCAGGGTGGCCCCGGCGGCAGCCATCGGGCCTGCGGTCTTGGTGCCGATGCCGCCGTCAACCTCGATCAGGACGTCATTACCGGCCAGCGAACGCAGGCGACTGACCTTGTCGGGCGAAGTTTCGATGAAGGGTTGACCGCCCCAGCCCGGGTTGACCGTCATCACGAGGATTTCATCGGCCATCCCGCCAAGCTCTGAGACCGCTTCGACCGGCGTGCCCGGGTTGATCGCCACCCCGGCCAGGCAGCCGAGCTCGCGAATCGCGTGGCAGCAGCGGTGGGCGTGGGGTGTCGCTTCCTCGTGGAAGATGATCGAGTCCGCTCCGGCCTTCGCGAAATCCTCGAACTGGCGGTCCGGGTTTTCGATCATCAGGTGAACGTCCACCACTCCGCCGGCGTCGTGAACCTGATCGGCGATCCCGGAAAGAACCAGCGGTCCGATCGTGATCGGCGGGACGAACTGTCCGTCCATGACGTCGAAGTGGATGACCCTGGCACCAGCGTCCATAACCTCGGCGATCTGGGCACCAAGCGTGCCGAAGTCGGCGGAGAGGATCGAAGGGGCGATGCGTATGCCCTGGAAGGCTTCGGGCACGGAAGTTTCGGCAGTACGGGGCTGGTTGGTCATCCTGGTTCCGGGTCGGGGTTCAGATCGGTTGAAGCATCGAGGATCCACAACTCTGGCAGCTCATGTCCTCGGTGGTGCTCATTCTGGCGATCGTCTGGTGCTCACCGCAGTTCGGGCACTGCGAGACCAACTCGTATCGGGAAAGGCAGTAGACGCACCGGAACCGCCCGGGCAGCTGCGTCGGCCGGAGCCACGGCTCTCCGCAACCAGGACAGGGTGGACGGCGGTCGACTGTCTTCTCTGACTCTGTCGCCATGCGGCGATTATCCCGGACC
>JAEYSQ010000094.1 GCA_023434465.1 Actinomycetes bacterium | reverse complement strand
CCGAACACTTCGTGGACGTTCTCCTCACCGAAGATCTGGCTGAGGAAGGTATGGGCGGCACCCGAGGCCATGATCTTTACCTCGTGGTGTTCGAGCAGGGAGGAGATCACCAGCTCGGAGCGGGTCGCGTGCCCCATCCCTTCCCCGTTGACCCCGTAGATGATCCGCATTGGGGCAGCCTAGCCGGGGACGAGCCGGTCAGTCAGGCCGGAGGGCGGAAAGGACCAGATCCACGTGCCGCTCCCAGCTCGCTCCGGCCGGTGCGAAGTACATGGTCGAGGTGATTCCGCACATCACCATCGGGAAGTCGGCGAAGGTGAAGTCGCTGCGGATCGCCCCGGCGGCGACCGCGCGATCGATGATCCGGGTGGCCGGCTCGGCGAATGCGGACTTTTCTTCCTCGATCCCTTCCCATTCGAGGTCTTCCGAACCCATCATCGCCAGTTGGAACCCGGCGTCTCCTTCGACTTCTTCGGCCGAGCGGCGGACCAGTGTTTCGATCGCTTCACCTGGATCTTCGATCTGCTCGGCTTCGAGGGCGATTTCCGCGAACCGGGAGAAGCGGTTCCTGACCATCTCGACCAGCAGCGCCTCCTTGGTCGGGAAGTGACGGTAGACGGTGCCGATCCCGACTCCGGCGTGGGTCGCGATCTGCTCGATCTGGATGTCGTCGCCTTCGAGCGCGAATAGTTCGCGGGCCGAGGCCATGATCTTCTCGCGGTTGCGGCGGGCGTCAGCCCTGAGTGTTCGTTCTGATTCAGTCATTTCCTTGACAAACGGAATCTTACTTCCGTATAGTGCTTAAATCAAACGGAATTGGAGTTCCGTTTCGTCGCAACCGACCAGCAACGTTTCAGGAGTCACCTTGTCCCAGTCAGATCTCACCACCCCTCGCGCCAAGAACCTGGCGCTGCTCTTGCTCGCCCTGACCCAGTTCGTCGTCGTGATCGACGCCTCGATCGTCAACGTCGCTCTTCCCTCGATTGGCTCCGCCCTCGACATCACCCAGGACAACCTTTCCTGGGTGGTCAACAGCTACACGCTCGTCTTCGGTGGCTTCCTGCTGCTCGGCGGCCGCCTGGCTGACTTCTTCGGTCGCCGCCGCATGTTCATGACCGGCATGGCGCTCTTTGGCGTCGCCTCGCTGGCCGGCGGGTTCGCCCAGAGCGAGGAATGGCTGATCGTCGCGCGGGCCGTCCAGGGCCTCGGGGCCGCGATCGCCTCGCCCGCCGCGCTTTCGATCGTCACCACGACCTTCGCCGAAGGCGCGGAACGCAACCGCGCCCTGGGCATCTGGGGGGCCGTTGCGGGCGCCGGCGGCGCCGCCGGCGTTTTGCTCGGAGGAATCCTGACCGAGTGGGCCGGTTGGGAGTGGGTCCTCTTCGTCAACGTGCCGATCGCCGCCTTCGTGGTCTGGCAGGCCCCGCAGCGCCTGCTCGAATCGCGCGACGAAGACGAGCGCGAACGGACCCTCGACATTCCCGGCGCGATCTCGGTCACCGCCGGACTCGCCCTGCTCGTCTACGGGCTGGTCGACGCGGTCGATCAGGGCTGGACCTCGAACACGACGATCCTCCGTGTCGCCGTCGCTCTCGTCCTGATCGGCATCTTCGTGGCGATCGAGCTCCGCACCCGCCGCCCCCTGGTCCCGTTCTCGATCTTCCGGAACCGGACTCTGCGCGGCGCCAACGTGGTCGGCTTGCTGACCGGCATGTCGCTGTTCTCGATGTTCTTCATGATCACGCTCTACCTGCAGCAGGTGCTGGGGCTCGACGCTCTCCAGGCTGGGCTCGCCTACCTGCCGCTCTCGGCCGCGATCATCCTCGCCGCCGGCATGGCCGGTCAATTGGTGACCAGGGTTGGATTCAAGCCGGTGCTGATCAGCGGGCTCATCCTGGTCGGAATTGGACTCGCCTGGTTCACCCAGATCAGCGCCGACGGTTCGTACTGGGCCGATGTGCTCGGCCCGTCGATCCTGGCCGGCGTCGGTCTCGGTCTGGCCTTCGTACCGGTGACGATCGCCGCGATGTCGGGGACCAAGCGCGAGGAGGCCGGCCTGGCCTCCGGTCTGATCAACACCTCGCAGCAGGTCGGCGGTGCGCTCGGTCTGGCGATCCTCGCTTCGATCGCCAACTCGACCACGAACAACTCGAGTGCATCCGAGCTGGTCGCCCTGACCGACGGTTTCTCGATGGCGTTCCTGGTCGGGGCCGGCTTCGCCTTCGCCGGGGCCGCCCTCGCCGCGATCCTGATTTCGAGCAAGGACAGCAAGGACCACGCCGAGGTCGCCCGGACCCAGGCCCTCGAAGCGGAAGCCCCGGCCGCCTGACCCTCCCCGGCCTTTGCCTCCCGATCGGTCGCGGTTGAGAATCGCGACCGATCGGGAGAAGAGAATGAATCCATGAACGCGCGACTTCTGGGGGTACTGGCCGCTGCGCAGTTCCTGATGGTGCTCGACCAGGCCGTGATGAACGTCTCGATCTCGCAACTGGTCGAGGACTTTGACACGACCGTCACCACGATCCAGTCGGTGATCGCGTTCTACGCGCTGGTCATGGCGGGCCTAATGCTGATCGGGGCAAAGCTGGGGGACATTTTCGGCCGCAAACGGGTCTTCAAGATCGGCCTCGTGATCTATGGGGCCGGCTCGGCGCTCACCGCGGCAGCGTGGAGCGTTCCTTCCCTCGCCTTCGGCTGGTCGGTTCTCGAAGGGATCGGCGCGGCACTGGTCCTGCCCTCGATGGTGGCCCTGGTCGCCGGCAACTTCGACGGCAGGCACCGGGCGGTTGCCTACGGCGTGCTCGGCGGCATGGCCGGGGTCGGAATCGCGGTGGGGCCGATCCTCGGCGGCTGGATGACCACCGACTTTTCCTGGCGTTACGTATTCGTCGGCGAAGTGATCGTCGCCGCGGGCATCTTCCTTGGCTCCCGGTGGATGGCCGAGCCGGCCACCGAGGGCCACCGGCCGAAACTCGACATCTTCGGGGGAATCCTGTCGGCGCTGGGGCTTGCGGTCGTTGTGCTCGGGGTGCTCCAGGCGAGCAACTGGGGCTGGTTGAAGCCGATGAACTCGCCGGTCGAACCGTTTGGCTTCTCACTTACGCCCTTCGTGATCGCGGCCGGACTCGTCCTGCTCGGCCTGTTCTTCTCCTGGGAACGTCAGCGGGAAGCCGCCGGCAAGGACCCGCTGGTCCATCTGGCGCTCTTCCGGGTCATCTCGCTGCGCAGCGGGCTCTCGATGATGCTCGCGCAGAACCTGATCCTGATGGGGATCTTCTTCACGATTCCGCTCTACCTGCAGATCGTGCTCGGTTTCGATGCGCTGGAGACCGGGGTGCGGATGCTGCCGACCTCGGCCGGGCTGTTCATCACCGCGCTGGTCGGGTCTGCGCTCGCTTCGAGGTTCGCGCCGAAGAGGCTGGTCCGGGTCGGTTTGGTCGTCGTTTTCCTCTCTGCCTTCTTGCTGATCGCGACCATCAAACCCTCACTCGACAACGCCGATTTCCTGGTCGCGATGGGGGTGCTTGGGGTCGGCATGGGTCTGATCGTCTCGCAGCTCGGGAACGTGGCTCAGTCCGCGGTCGGCGACAGCGATCGCTCGGAAGCGGGCGGACTCCAGTACACGGCCCAGCAGCTCGGGTCGTCACTTGGCACCGCGGTACTAGGAGCGATCGTGATCACCGGTCTGCTTTCGGCCTTCCAGGCAAACATCGACGACCGGGGTGAAATCTCGGCAGGCACCCGGGCGGCCGTCGAGAAACGCCTCAGCTCGGGCGGCAGCTTCGTTTCCTCAGAGCAGGTCGAGGAGTCGGCCATCAGCGCCGGAATCGACGAGGGTGAGGTAACTGAGATCGTTTCCGGTTACGAGGAGGCCCAGCTTCAGGCACTCAAACTCGCCCTCCTGATCGCCGGGCTGCTGGCCATCCCCTCCTTCTGGTCGGCCCGGAACCTGCCTGACCGCGTGCTGGCCGATCAGTCTTCTGCGACAAGCTCTGGTTGACCCGACCGCTACCTTGCGGAGGTTCGCGGGTTAACAAACTTGACACGGATCAGGTTTTAGTTATGCTCCGCCTTGAGGGGCCACATGGGAGTGGAGAGGATGAAGATGGATCACCGGGTTTTCGAAGGCGTGACTGGCAGGCTTTTCGCCGGCGGTTTGCTCGCGTTCGCCATCATCGGGCTGCTGATGATGGTCGACGGCCTCCACGACAAGGCTTCGGCCGCCCGCAAGCAGGCAACCAACTTCGGCAACAAGCCGAACATTGTCCTGATCCAGGCCGATGACATCGTCCGCTCGGACATGAAGTACATGCCCAGGGTCCGGGCCCTGCTCGGCCAGGGTGGCACCACCTTCACCAATCACAACGCGCCGTATCCCCTCTGCGGACCGGCCCG
>JAEYSQ010000083.1 GCA_023434465.1 Actinomycetes bacterium | reverse complement strand
CGACCTTTGCCCCGTTCAGGCAGACACCCCCCAAACGCGCGGCTCCGCCGAGCACGGTCAGGACCAGGCGGACGTCATCGGTCTGGCAGTCATAGAAGAGGTAGGCCGATTCGGGGTCGCGCTTTTCGAGCGCCGGCATCAGGTCGAGCAGTTCGTCGCGGTCGATCGTCCGGTGACGGTCAGGTGACCACGATTCCTCCGCCTCGGCCGGGCGCCGCCGCCAGCGCCGTTCACGGCGGTTTCGCCCTCCGGTGGCGCCGGCCAGAACGTCGTACGCGTTCAGCCCGAGACCGACCATGCGGTCCGGCTTCTCCTCGCCGAAGGTCGGCACCAGAAACGGGGTCGGATAGACGAGATGCGGGGCCAGTTCGACCAGCAGCTGCCGTTCCAGCAGAGCCTCACGGACCAGGCCGACATCAAAGTTTTCGAGATACCTGAGCCCGCCGTGAACCATCTTCGAGGAACGCGAAGATGTCCCGATCGCATAGTCGCGGCCTTCCAGGAGAGCCACCGAGTACCCGCGTGAAGCGGCATCCAGCGCGACCCCGGCGCCGGTGATCCCGCCACCGATCACCAGGACTTCGAAATGCGATCCGGCAATCGCTTCGAGGGCCTCGCTGCGCCCTACCAACGGAACCGCCGGGCGAGCAGAATCGTGCCGCCGCAAAGTCCGCCGCTGACTACGAGGGCGATCAGAATCGCGATTACCGGTGAAGGTTGGGGACCAGCCTCGGAAGCGGCCAGGACTTCCGAGCTTGGTGCCTCCGGAACCAGTGGGATCGCGGTGTCGGTCGGCGGCAGTTCGGTGGTCGGATCGGCGGTGTCATCAGGGCCCGGGTTGCCCGCACCCTGGTTCCCACCGTTGCCCCCGTCGTCGCCGGAACTCCCGAAGTCCCCGGTGTCAGGGTTCGAGGGTGTGGACGTTGACGGGGTCGCAAGTGATCCGGCCGGTGGTGTGTAGGTGCTGCCGGGGTCATAGGTCGACGTGCCTCCGGTGCCCGGCGAAGCCCCGCCGTTGCCATTGGTGTTGTTCGAATTGTTGTTCTTCTCCCGGGGGGGCGCCGCGATCGGCAGAGTCTTGCCGGCGAGCGCCGTGGCACCATCCGCGGTCACCCAGACCCTGGTCGCGTCGCTTCCCCTCGCGTAGAGGATGCTGCCGTCATCCTCCTGCAGCGAGAGCAGATAGTCGGCGGCTGACTTGCCGTTCTTCTTCAGGTAGTTGACACCGCGGCCCTGGGCGACGAGCCCCTGCATGACCAGGCCGGTCGATTGCGCGTTGACGCTGCCGACGTTGCCGAACCCGCCGGACTTCTTCTGTATTCCGTCCAGGAAACCGATCGCCCGGTTGGCAATCTTCCTGCCGGTTACGGCCATGAGCGCCGCTCCGGTCGAGTCGGCTCCGCTCTTGGTGCCCTTGGCGATTCCCCAGCCACCATTGTCGTTCTGGGCCTTGTTCAGCCACTTGATCGAGTACTGCGCGTCCTTGGTCGCGCCGACCGACCGGAACGCCAGCACGGCGAAAGCGGTCACGTTGACGTCATTGCCGAAGGAACCGTTTCCTCGCCTCGCCCGAAGCGCCTTGACCAGGTTCCGGCCCTTGAAGTTCTGGGGGTTTTGGCCCACCGTCCTCATCGCGAGGATGGTCAGCGCGATGTCGCTGGCCTTGGTGATGCTCTTGCGGTGATTGACCAGGTAGCCGTAGGGCGTGGCGTTGGTCTTCACGTCGAAGGGATTGATTCCGGCCGCGGCGAGCGCAAACATCGCCCGGGTGGTGATGTTGACCGACGAGGTTCCATCGGGCATCGAGGAAAAGCCACCGTCGCTGTTCTGTTGGCTTCTCAGCCAGGTCGCAGCTTCCTTGGCCTGGACCGTGAAGGCCGCATCCGCTTTCTGCGGGGTGGCGCCGCCCGCCGTGACGAACAGGAATGCGGCGAGAACGAGCATCGTCACTCCGGTCGCGGTCCGGCCTCGGCCGGCAGAAGGTGGTCTCGGGTCGGCCGGGCCCTGTTCACCCGCCTCTCCCGCGATGACCTGGCGCCACTCAAATCGTTCCCGGAAGCGGATCAGCGCAGCGATCATCGCCGGCCCGGCGATCAGGGCGAAGATGACGTTGCCGCTCATATGTGCGATGTCAAAGGGAATAGCTCTTGCCTCTAATGCAAGGTACCGGTCGAGGGACATCTCCCCCCCGAAGCTGACCATAGCCTGAAGGTTCATCCAGGCTCCGAACAGCAATCCGGCCGCACCACAGAATGCGGCCAGCCACCAGCGATTCACGCGTCCACCGGTCATTTTCCAGAGAATCCCGCCCAACACTCCACACATTCCCCACGCGACCATCTGCCACGGAGTCCAGACCCCCTGGCCGAGCCAGAAGTTGGAAACCAGACCGCCCAACGCCCCGACCGCGAATCCCGGGGCGGGTCCGAGCACGAAGCCGGCGATGATCACGATGTCGGTCGTTGCGACCACGTTCGGGACCGGGGCGACGATGATCCGGCCAGCCACCGCCAGCGCGGCCAACACCGCGACCAGGGCAACGATCTGCGACGGGGGCCGCGAGCGCTCGTACCAAAGCATGCCGCTCCCGATCGCGACCAGCAAGACGATCACGCTGATCACCTGCCAGCTCATTCGACCTCCTCTGCCCGTGGGCTCGACCCCTCCATCGCATCCTCATCCCCGCTCCCAATCGAGCCCAGTGCCGCGACTCCCTGCCCGATCGACACGATCCCGGGCCGGTCGAGCACCCGGGCGGTCTCGGAGGCGAAGTACCAACCGCCACTGAGGACGGTGCGCATCGCGGCGTCGGCGATCAGTTCGCCGTCACCGAGCAACACGACCCGATCGGCGAAGGTCACCGCGAACTCGACGTCATGGGTCGAGACCAGGACCGCCGCACCGCGGGCCGCAAGCCGGTCGGCAAGTTCGGCCATCTGGTCCTTGAGGCCGCGATCCATGCCACGGGTCGGCTCGTCCAGGCAGATCAGCCCGGGAAGCCGCTCGCCTTCCATCCGGCCGGCCAGAGCGATCGCCAGGGCAAGCCGCTGTCGTTCCCCTCCCGAGAGGTCACGCGGATCGCGGTCCGGGGAGATTTCGAGTCCGACTGCCCTCAGTGCGGCCTCGCCCTGCGGCCCCGGAAGCTCGTCCCCGACCCGCTCGCGAACCAGGAAGTCACCCGGATTCTGGGTCAGCAGAGCGATACCCCGCGGAACCTCGACCTTGCCGGAGACCGGGTCGACCAGCCCCGCCGCAGCCCGCAACAGGGTCGACTTACCCGCCCCGTTTCGACCCATCAGGGCCACTTTCTCCCCCGCTCGCAGCTCAAGGTCGACTCCCCGCAGCACGTCGACCGGTCCTTCCCCGGGGTCGAGCTCGACCCAGAGCCGATTCGCCTCCATCACAATCTCCGGCCCGGAACCCGGTTCCCGAC
>JAEYSQ010000258.1 GCA_023434465.1 Actinomycetes bacterium | reverse complement strand
GTCTTGACCCGTATCCGGTCAAAACCTGCGGCACCGGCCCCTGCCTCGGGGTCAGAGGCTCCGATATGCTCCCCCCAGGAGAGGCCAGTGGGAGCCGGCCTGAATGGGAGAAGCGGGTTCACGCCCGCAGGAGGAGACAGGTATGTCTGTTGTCGTTCGCGTTGCGCCAGCGTGGATCGTGGCCCTGCTACTCGCCGCGCTCGGTGTGCTTACCGTCGCAGCCGATGCCCGGGCGGCCGAGCCGGCGGTTTTCGATGTCGGCACGTCGGTCAAGAACATCAACCCGGACACGCCCCAATACATCGGTGGCTACGGCTACAAAGACGGGCCGACCACAGCGACGCACGACGACCTTGAGGCCCGGGCCTTCGTGGTCGGGAAGGGCAAGATGGCGAACGTCTTCGTAGTGGTCGACTCGGCTGGTTGGTTCGCCGCCTACGACTACGAAAACGCCCCCTACGGAGCCGACGCGACCAGGCAGAAGATCGCCGATGCCCTGAACGAGCAGGGCTACGAAATGACCAGGGCGAACGTGATCATCTCGACCACCCATGTTCACGCCGCCCCGACCGTGGTCGGGATCTGGGGCACCCTCGACGGCAGTTACCTCAAGAAGCTGAGTGACCAGACGGTCGCTGCCGCGGTCGAGGCCGCCGAGAACACCAGGCCCTCGGAAATCTGGACCGGGGTCGGCAATCTGCGTTCTTTCATTTGGCAGAACGGTCAGGGAACCAACCACCCGGACGGTTTCCCGTACGACAACGAAGTCCCCGTGATGTGGGCACGGGATCCGGAATCCGGCGCGACCAATGCAATCTACGCTTCGGTTCCGAATCACCCCGACCAGTTCAACGGCGGAGCCAACGACGAATTCTCGGCCGACTGGCCCGGCTATGCCCGCCGCGCGCTCGACCAGCTGAACGGCGGCACCACTGTGATCGGTCCGGGCACGCTCGGCAGGCAGGAGCCCCCGGGGTCCGTCAACACCTACGACGAAGTGATCCCTCAGGGCAAGATCGTCGCCAACGAGATCCAGCGGACCCTGGCCAAGGCGACCCCGCTGACTGACGACACGATTGCCGGCAGCGAGCAGAGCATGGTTACCCTCGCTGACAACGAGAAGCTGCTCATCGGGATCAACTTTCACCTGATTCCGCAGGGCATCTGCATCGACGACGAAGAGTTCTGCACCCTTCCTCGTTCGAAGCAGGAGCCATACCTCAGTCCCGGACCGGACGAAGACACGAAGATGATCGGCACCCACGTAAGCACCGTGCGGGTCGGGGACGCGGTCTTCACGACCAATCCCGGCGAAGCCTTCCCCGAAGTGAACTTCGCGATCCGGGACGGCATCAGCGGGGCCCGTCACGTCGCCACGATGAGCCAGTCCGGTGACATGCTCGGCTATTACTACGAGCGCGCCGACTACACGGATCAACAGTTCGGCTCAAGCAACTTCGAGACTTACAACGTGGGTCCCGATTTGCCCGCCGACAACGTGACCGCCTCGCTGGCTGGCGCCGAGGAGATCGGCTTCACGACCACGCCGCAGCTGGTCCACGCCCCGTTCAACGACGACATCGAGGACCGCCCCGGCATCCAGTGGTACCCGACCGAGGTCGAGACGGCCAGCACGACCGTCAACATTCTCGGCACCGCTGCCAAATCGCAGGACGAAACGGTCTCGGCGCCGACCACGATCGAGTGGGACTTCGATGACGGCAGCTCCCAAACGACCAGCAACGGACAGCGGTTCGACCACACGTTCCCCGGTCCCGGCAGCTACGACGTTGTCGCCACGGTCACCGGCGCGGAGAATTCGAAAACCAGGAGCTGGGAACAGCAGATCATCATCGATCCGCCGCTACAGGCGAGTGCTTCTCTCACCCAGCGGGCCTGGCACGGCGCCGCGCTCGAAGCCGGACTCACCGGTGGCTCGGGCAAGATCGTCGCCGCCCGTTGGACTTGCCAGGACGGCAGCCGGGTTGACGGGATCAAGGCGGTCTGCGAAAGCACCCAGGCCGGTTCCGCTTCGGTAACCGTCGTCGACGGGGCCGGTAACACAGCCGAAGCTTCAGTCGAGGTGACCAAAGCCCCACCCAGGCCGGCCGCCAAGCTGAAGATCACCAAGGCGAAGTTTCAGCCCCGCAAGCTGAAACGAGGCAAGACCGGGACGCTGGTTGTGCGGCTGAAGAACGCCGGAAAAGCGGCAGCTACGGGCACCAGGGTCTGCTTCAAGGTGCCGCGAAAGGCGCGCAAGGCTGTCCGGCCGATGCGCAAGTGCCGCAAGGCCGGCAAGCTGGCTGCCGGTCGGGTTTGGACCGTCACGGTCCGGGTGAAGACCGGCCGCAAGGCCCCGGCCAAGCTGAAGGTTCAGGTTCTGGCGAGCGCCAAGGGCGTCAAGTCCGCCAGTAAGACGGCCACCCTCCGCACCAGGCGCTAGCTGCCAGCAGCGCTAGCGCCCGGCAGTGCCGTGACGGTGCCGCAGGTCTTGACCCGTATCCGGTCAAAACCTGCGGCACCGTGGGTGTCCCGCCTACTCGCGAAGAGTCTTCAGGGCACCTGACCATTTGGCCAGGGCGTCGAGCATCCGGCCGGCCCCCTTCTCGTGAACCGGGGTCGGCTGGAAATTGCCTTCATCGTCGAGCTGGCCGGAAACTCCGGGAATCGGGACCATTTCCGGGATTGGCATTACGGAAAGCTGGGTCAGGGTCGGCTTGATCGCCTGAACCGCCCGGGCCCCCGCCCACACTCCGCCGTAACTGACGAAGGAAGCCGGCTTGTAGCTCCACTCGTGGTAGAGAAAGTCGATCGCGTTCTTGAGCGCCGGAGCGGGAGTCGAGTTGTATTCCGGGGTGACGAAAACGAATGCGTCCGCCCGGTCGACGATTGCGCTCCACCGCTTCGTGTGTTCCTTGGTGTACTCGCGCCGGCCCGGCATGGCCGGCTCGTCCATGAAAGGCAGATCGAGCTCGAGCAGGTCCGCAAGTTCAACTTCGAACCGGTCGTCGGCTTCGGCGATCGGGACGAACCAGTTCGCGACGGGCTCGCCGACCCGGCCCGGCCGGACACTCGAAAGAACTACCAAGAGTTTGATCATGGCTCGAGCCTATTGGCCGGGAGCCGACGGGCGGTGTCGGCCGGCGAACCTGCCGGGCTGTTGATCGAGGTTCTATCGGTCGGTCATGGGGGCGTACTACGAGGAGCGGGACTGATCAGGGACCATTGGGATCCCGATCATGGACCAACGCCGCCGACCCAAAAGCGATCAACGCATCGACCCCGAGGATCTCGAGACCACGCTCCGGGTGATCGGTGAACTCGACCGGCTGCCGACCGAGCATCCCGATTCGATCACCGTGCAGCAGGCAGCGGCCGGTCTCTACAAGTCCGTCAGGAAGCGTCGCAAGCTGGAAAAACGCCGGCAGGTCCTCGAACATGACGCGAAGATCACCGCCCGGACGGCGACCGCGGCCCCGGGAAGAATCGACGACGAAACCGAAGGCCTGCCGCTCGTTTCGGAGGCCAAGGGTGCCACCGCCGGAACTCTGTTGGAACCGCGGGCCTGTTACATCTGCAAACAGGACTACCGGGTGGTCGACGCCTTCTACCACCAGCTCTGTCCCGACTGTGCGGCGTTCAACCACGCCCGGCGGGACGCCCGTACCGACCTGACCGGCAAGCGGGCACTCCTGACCGGCGGCCGGGCAAAGATCGGGATGTACATCGCTTTGCGCCTCTTGCGCGACGGTGCCGACACCACGATCACGACCCGCTTTCCGAACGACGCGGTTCGCCGCTTCCGGGCGATGGAGGACTCCGACGAGTGGTTCGAGCGACTCCACATCGTAGGCATCGACCTGCGCGACCCGGGACAGGTGGTCGACCTGGCCGATTCGGTGGCGGCAAGAGGTCCGCTCGACATCCTGATCAACAATGCCTGCCAGACCGTGCGCCGCACCCCGGAGGCTTACGCACCGCTGATCCAGGCCGAGCTCGAAGAGCTGGAACCGGGCCCGGTTCCCGACCTTGAGACCTTCGCCCGGCACGGGGAACATCACCTCGAACCGGCCCACCGGGACGCCCCGGGGAACCGGTGGGTCGGAAAACGCGCAGAGGGTGAGGAAATCCGACCCACCACGGACGTGGCTTCCCATTGGGCTCCGACGCCACATGCGATCACCGCGATGGCATTGACCGCCGGATCGGCGGATTTCGATCTGGTCGACACCGGCCGGGCGATCGACGCCGGGGGACTGGTTCCCGACCAGGTCGACACCAACAGTTGGATCCAGCGGGTAAACGAGGTCGACCCGATCGAGCTGCTGGAAGTCCAGCTCTGCAACATGACGGCGCCGTTCATCCTGATTGGCCGTCTGCGGCAGGCGATGGCTGACTCGCCGGCCAGTCGCACCTACGTGGTCAACGTCTCGGCGATGGAAGGCCAGTTCTCGCGCGGCTACAAGGGTCCCGGTCACCCCCACACCAACATGGCCAAGGCCGCCCTCAACATGCTGACCCGGACCAGCGCCCAGGAGATGCTCGAGACCGACGGCATCCTGATGACCGCGGTCGATACCGGCTGGATAACCGACGAGCGACCGCACCCGATGAAGAAGCGCCTGGCCGAAGACGGCTTCCACGCTCCGCTCGACCTGGTCGACGGAGCCGCCCGCGTCTACGACCCGATAATCCGCGGCGAATCCGGCGAGGACGTCCACGGAGTCTTCCTCAAGGACTACAGGGCTTCGCCCTGGTAGCGGACGTCACCGGCTTCGCGGCGGAAACCGCGGCTGGTCCGGCAGGAACTGGTCCAGTTCGGCTCCGGGATAGCGCTGGTCCAGCATCAGGTCCCGGACGCCCTGGCCGGAAGCGAGTTCCATCAGGAAAGCTTCCGGACCCGCTTCCGTGAACAGCGGCTGCGGCTGTCCCGCCGGACCGTAGGTCAACCGTCCCGGTGGTTCCGCCGTTTCGGAGCGGACCAGGTAGGCAAGGACTTCGCGGCCGGCAAGCGAGTCGAGCTTCTCCTGCCGGTTCGGCGGAGCGAACGCGCAGCTGATTTCTACGTAGATGACCGGTGCGTTGACGAACTTCCGCAGGGATCGCCTTTCCGCCGCGGGACCGAGCAACTTCATCGAGTCCACTTCGATCGGAATGATGTCGGTCTGGACTCTCCCCTTGCTGCCGTCTGGCCGTTGCGGGTAGATGCCTTCGCGAGGCTCGCCGATCGTGCCCCGGACGAGCAGGTCGGAAGTCGAAACTATTTCCCGTGGTCCGGAAACCGGCTGGTAGTCAAGTACGCAGCCCACCACCGGCTCGGTTGCCCGGGAAGGCTCCGTGTCGGCACCACCGCAGCCGGCGAGC
The DNA here is from genome assembly GCA_023434465.1 of Actinomycetes bacterium. GTDB lineage: Bacteria > Actinomycetota > Thermoleophilia > Solirubrobacterales > 70-9 > 67-14. The sequence goes on along the minus strand of JAEYSQ010000258.1, from coordinate 8,737 downwards.
GCGGTCAGACCCAGAGCGACGGCCATCGTGCCGAAGAAGTTCTTCATGATCAGACTACGAACGATGCCACGGAACCGTCACGGTTGTCGAGTTAGATGGTGAAGCTGGACAGACCCGGCGAGGAGTGAGAACCTGACGGGCATGAGTCCTCGAGCATCTGGAACCGTCGTCCCCACGGCCGCAGGCCGTGACCTGATCCTCGAGCGCAAGCTGCCGCTTTCGAGTTCTGGAGCCTGGGCCTGGGTGACCGAGTCCGAAAAGACCGAGAAGTGGTTCGGCACCTGGACCGGAGAGAGTGGCGTCGGAAACAGGATCGACGTCACCATGAACGCCGAGGCGGAGCCACACACCTCCGAGTGGAAAATCCTCTCGTGCGACCCCGGCAGCTCCTACGAGATCCGGTCGGTCGGAGGGATCGAATGGCACCTCGGGCTGAAGGTCGAAGGAATCGAATCCGGTTCGAGACTGACCTTCGTCCAGCACCTTGACGCCGAAACGGAAGTGGGTTCGATCGGAGCCGGCTGGGAGTACTACCTCGATCGTCTCCTCGCCGCGATCGACAACGGTCCGATGCCGGACTTCGACGAGTACTGGCCCGCGATGGGCCCACACTACGACGAGGCGGGGGAACCCGGATCGTCCTCCTGATCCTCGTCGCCACCGCCGGCAGGACCGGGCGGTGGGTTACGAAGCGGGAGCGACGGGACTTGAACCCGCGGCCTCTGGCGTGACAGGCCAGCGCTCTAACCAACTGAGCTACGCCCCCGGAAGGCGATCGGTCGAAACCGACCGGGCGGGCATTATCGCAGTCTCGACAGAAACTCGGCATCTGACCCCGGGGCCGCCTGGCCGGACCGTCAAGCAGCCTCTAAGCTGGCCGCCATGAGACTCGTCACCTACGCATCCGAACGGGGCCCCCGGGCCGGAGTCCTGACCGATCAAGGCGTGATCGACGCCTGGGATCTGATCGGTGACGGCGAGCGGACGAGCCTGCGGGAGCTGATCGCTTCCGGCCGTCTTGACCAACTGAAGGATCCTTCGATTCTCGGATCCGTGAACCTGGTTCCGACCGATCAGGTCGAGTTGCTCGCGCCGGTTCCCGACCCCGACAAGATCATCTGCATAGGGCTCAATTACCGGGCTCACGCCGAGGAAACCGGAGCCGACATCCCGAAAGCGCCGACCATCTTCGCCAAGTACCGGAACGCCCTGGTGCCGGACGGGTCGACCGTGCAGCTGCCCGCGGCCAGCAGAAAGGTGGATTACGAGGCCGAGGTCGCGTTCGTGATCGGCCGTCGGGCCGCAGAGGTCAGTGTCGAGGAAGCGCTCGACCACGTCGCCGGCTACACATTGCTCAACGACCTGTCGGCCCGTGACCTTCAGGGTCTGACCATGCAGTGGATGGCCGGCAAGGTCTTCGACGGGGCTGCTCCCTGCGGGCCGGCCCTGATCACCCCGGACGAGGCCGGTGCCCACGACGGGATCGGCATCGCGATGCATGTGAACGGCGAGCAGCGTCAGAGCTCGACCACGGGTGACCTGATCTTCTCCGTGCCGGAACTGGTCTCCATACTTTCGACCTGGATGACTCTGGAGCCGGGGGACATCATCTCGACCGGCACCCCCTCCGGGGTCGGTCTCGCGATGGATCCGCGGACCTGGCTCGAGGATGGCGACGAGCTGGTTGTCAGCTCGCCCCAGTTGGGAGAACTGAGGACAACCATCTCGGCTTGACTGGGTGCCGTCCGGTCCACGCCGGACGGCCGCAGAAACGCGTGCTTACTTGGGGGCGCCCGCGATCTCGTTTCGGACCGCGGGCAGATTGGCCGAGAGGGGCGCCGGGAGGGCCGCGGACGAGGCGGAAGCGCCGGCCGGACGACTACGGTTGCGGGCAGCCGACCATTTGACCCTTACCGGCCGGGTCCGGAGTAGACGGTTCCAGGTGCGGGTGCCTACCACGCCGTCGACTTCGAGGTTACGCCTGGCCTGAAACCGCCGGACCGCGCGGTAGGTGGCCCGGTTGAAGATGCCGGTCGGCTGCATCGAATTCCCGAGGGCGATCAGATGCTGCTGCAGCCAGACGACCTGGTCACCGCGGTCACCGCGGTCGAGGACGACCTTGCCGGCGTAAGGCCTGTAACCGGCGACCCTGGTCACCGGCCGGCGGAGGGTCGACCACTCCGAAGAATCGGTTTCCTGCCAGGACCACCAACTCGGCGCCGAACCGTAGTTGAGCATGAACTTCCGGAAGGCGAGCAGGTCGCGTTTCGGCGGGCCGTCCCAGGTCTGGCCGGTCGGAAAGATCCGGCGCTTGTAGATCGTGTTCTGTTCCCAGGTGGTGGCCAGGGATTTCCCAACCGAATCACCGATCGTGTGCCAGTAGACCTGTGGCGTGTTGGCGATCGCGGCGCCCGGTCCGAGAAAGACCGAGTAGGGGAAGGCCGGGTGGTAGTGAACGTAGGGGAAAGAGGAAAGCCCGAGCTTGAACTTCGGCCCGACCCGCCGCCGCAGCTCACGGATGTACCAGTCGGCGGCCGCATACTTGCCCTCGAACTCGGCTTCCGCGTTGATCACGAAACAATCGGCACCGCGACGCTTCGCGGCTGCTCCCGCTCTTGCCTCGGCGATCGGCCGGCGGCCGTAGATGTACTGCCACCCGCAGACCTTCAAGCCGGCCCGCTGGAGACGCCGGACCACGGGTTTGTTGAACTGGCTCCAGGTGTCGTCACCATCGCCGGACTTGATGTACAGGGTGCCGATTTTCGCGGCCCGGGCCTGACGGATGATCTTCCTGAGGTTGCCGCCATGCGAGGAATCGACGTACCAGATCCACATACCGGCCCGCGCAAACGGATTGGCGGGCTGGGCTGCAGCAGCTTTTTCGGGGCCGGACTGGAGGCTGATGAAGAGGACCGGAAGGAGCAGGGCCAGGAGCGCGATCCTCCGGGAAAGAATCTTTGTCATCGGGTTCTGGAACACGTTCAGACCGGAATAAGAGCGGGTTCGGCCCACCAAAGATGGAACTGGGCTGGTCCTGGCAAGGTTTCTTTCAGGTTTCCTGACCCTCCCCGAGGGCCAGCCAGATCACCCCTACCGCGATCAGAGCGAGCGCCGCTATCCGGCCCGGCGCAAGTGACTCACCCAACAACGTGATGCCCGCAACGGCGGCTCCGACCGCGCCGATTCCGACCCAGACCGCGTATCCGGTTCCGACCGGGAGCTCCTTGAGGGCGAATCCCAGGAGTATCGCGCTGGCGAGATAGGCAGGAAGAAAGATCGCGGTCGGCACAAAGCGGCTGAAACCACTCGATTCCTTGAGAGCGAATGCCCACACGACTTCGAGCAACCCGGCGACTACCAACAAGACCCAGTTCATGGCGAACTCCTGACGAACGGTTGACGGAACCTGCGTCGTCGTGCGTGACCGGGTACGGCGCGTCTCGTCCGGGATCCGAAGGACCACGGTCACTGTAGCCACCCGGGCTCCGGTTTCCGGCCTGTGTGACGAAGCACACAGAACGGTCGAACCTCTGTAGCCTTGAACGCAGGGAGCAGTTCAATTCTTTCTGGGAGGAATCAAAGGATGCGTCGTTTCGTCGTTCTGCTGGTCGCATTGCTGGCCGGATCGCTTTTCGCTGGCGGAATCGTCAGCGCTGCTTCGGCGGCCGAGGCAGGCGCCGCGGCCAGGAAGGCCAAGCCGAAGAAGAAGAAAAAGAAGAAGACGGTCAAGCCTGTGGTCAAAGTCCTGAACCTGAAGGCGACTCAGCTCGCTGGCGGCAAAGTGAAGGTCCGGGTCAAGGCGAACAAGGGTGCCCGCGTCCGCCTCGCAGGCTCCACGTATAGCTTCGACACTGGCAACAAGCCGCTTTTCAAGGTCCGGTTCGTGAAACTGGGCAAGAAACGCAGCCGGATCGTCCGGCTGAACATCCTGCCGGCGGTCAGGACCGAACTTGCCGGCTGCCAGGCCAGGACCTTGAGCCTCAAGGCTCGAAACGGTAAACGCAAGTCGTCACGCAAGCAGGCGGTGGTGAGAAACCAGACGGACTGCCAGCTCGCACCGGTCGACGTGAGCAAGGCCAGCGACTGTGACTTCATCGCGCAGCCGAAAGAGGGCATGTGCATGTTGCCCTTTCCGAACGACTTCTACACGGTCAGTGACCAGGCGAGTCCGACCGGCAAGCGGGTCAACTTCCCGACGGGCGCGATGCCGAAGAACAAGGACGGCGTTCCGATCGATCACACGAAGCTGAACGCTTCCGACGGATTCAGCCAGGGCCAGGGCGTTGTCGTCAGGATCCCCGGTCTCGATTCGATCGCAGCGGTCCAGGCCAACGAGCTGGCCCCCTTGAACCATCTCGGCCGGTACTCCGATCCGGACCAGAAGGTTGTCGTGATCAACACCGAAACGGGTGAACGCCACCCGATCTGGGCCGAGGTCGACTCGAATGCCGGCCTCGATCGCAACCGGGTCCTGGAGATCAAGCCGGCCGAGAATTTCGAAGAAAAGACCCGTTACGTGATCGCCCTGAGAAACCTGACCGACAAGGACGGAACTGCGCTGGCGGCCCCGAACGCCTTCCGCTACTACCGGGACCAGATCAAGTCGAACCAGAGCGAGATCAATCAGCGGCGGGCCCACTTCGAGTCAATCTTCAAGACTTTGAAGACGGCCGGGATCAAGCGGGGAGACCTTTACCTGGCCTGGGACTTCACCACGGCCAGCAACGAGAACAACTACAAGCGGGCCCTGAGCATGCGCGACCGGGCCTTCGCCGCGCTCGAGGACACGACCATGGGTGACCAGATCGTCCAGGGCCACGCTCCCGAGTTCGAGATCCCGGAGAACGACCTGGAGAACGGCAAGGTCTACGTGGAGACGTTTACCCCGGGCCAGAATTCGAAGATCGCCAGGAAGATCAAGGGAACGTTCATGGTTCCCTGTTTCCTCGAGCCGAGCTGCGGCCCGGGCGGAATCATGAACCTGGACGCGAACGGCCTGCCGACCCGCAACGGCTTCTACGAGGCGAACATGGAGTGCATCGTGCCTCAGGTCGCGGTTTCGGAGAATGCCGAGAAGACCCGACCGATGGTCTTCGGGCACGGGCTGTTCGGCAACGCCTCGGGCGTCAACGGCGGCCCCAACCCGGATCTCGCCCAGACGGGGATGACGGTCTGCGCGACCGACGAAATCGGGATGTCCAACTCGGACGTGTTCCAGGTCATGACGACCGCCCTGCCGGACCTGTCGAACTTCGACGTTCTGGCCGACCGACTCGCGCAGGCTCTGCTCAACGAGCTCTACCTGGCCCGCCTGATGTACCACCCGGAAGGCCTCGGGACCCACCCCGCGTTCCAGGACGGTGATGGCTTCGAACCGGGCGGTGAATCGCTGGTCCGAAACGACCATGTCTTTTACATGGGGGCCAGCCAGGGTGGCATTCTCGGTGGTCCGCTGACCGCGCTGTCGCCGGACTTCATCCAGAGCTCACTGCTGGTTGGCGCGATGACCTACTCGATCCTGCTCCCCCGGTCGACCAACTACGACATCTACAAGACGCTGCTCTACACCGCCTACCCGGATGAGATGTCCCACCCGCTGCTGCTCCAGCTGATGCAGATGCTCTGGGACCGCAGCGAGCCGAACGGTTATGCCCATGTGATGACCGACAACCCACCCCCGAACACGCCGGCCCACCGCATCACCCTTCAGGTGGCGCTGGGAGATCACCAGGTGTCCAACTTCACTTCCGACACGATGGCCCGGACGCTCGACATGAAGACCAACCAGATCCCGGTCGACCCCGGCCGCTGGCCCGACTACGACGTGCTCTGGAACGTGCCGCGCCTGACGTCCAGCGATTTCCCGTTCCACGGAAACAACGTCATCTACTTCGATGGCGGCCCGCCGCGACCCAACCCGAACAATCCAAACCAGACCATCGGCACCGACGTCCCGCCGCTGGTCAACAAGCCGAACCGGGTTGCCCAGGATCCGCACGGGGCCCCGGGAGGAGCGAGCCTGGCAATCGCCCAGACTTCTTCCTTCCTGCAACCGAACGGCTACATCACCGACATGTGTCCGACCACGGCCTGTTACGGCGACTCCTGGGATGGCAGCCTGCCGTAGGGAGCTCCGCCAGAAAGGTTCAGGGAGCCCCGGCCAGGATGGGTCGGGGCTCTCTCGTTTCAGGGGACCGGGCGATAGATCGTCCGGTTGCCGAGCAGTTCGGAGACGGTGACCAGTTCGTAGCCGCGTCGTCGCAGGGCACCGATCGCGGGGACGAGCGCCTCGACGGTTCCGCATCGGGGGCCGCCGCCGTCATGCATCAGAACGATCGATCCGGGACGGACGTGACGAACGATCGAACCGGCGATCGCGCCCGCGCCGGGCAGTTTCCAGTCGGAAGTATCGACGTCCCAGTTGACCACCTTCATCCGCTCTTCGCGGACGGTCCTCCTGAGCGAACTGCTGACCGCTCCGTAGGGCGGGCGAAACAGACAGGGCCGGAAGCCGGTGACACGGGAGATGCGGCGGGTTGCCCGGTGGATGTCGAAAGCTCCGGGCAGCAGATCATGTTCGTAGCTGTGGTTGGCGACCTCGTGACCGAGGGCAAGCACCCGGCGGGCGAAGCTCGGATAGCGAGCTACTTGCTGACCCAGCATGAAGAAGGTCCCCTTCGCCTTCTTTCGCCTGAGGATCCTGAGTATGTCGGCGGTGTAGTCGCTGGGGCCGTCGTCAAAGGTCAGGGCGACCCGCTTGCGGCCGCGCGGCCCGTGGGTTACGAGCTCGCCGTTGCCGCCGGTGCAGCCGACCGCCCGGATCGGGCGCAGGTAATACGGTGCCGGACGCTTTGCCGGAAAGTGATCGAGGCAGTGGGAAGCCGGCTTGGCCGAAGGGCCTTCGGCCGGGCACCGACCGGTATGGCTGGCCACCTGCCAGCCATACTTGCCGGGCGGCAGCCCGGCCTCGCGGGGATCGAATGTCGCGACCAGCTTGAGGCCGTCGATTTTCTTGACTTTGGCGGGGATCAGTCTGCTGCGACGAACCTCGCCCGTCTCGGAAACCCGCGAAACGCCAAGTAGCCGGTAGGTCCGCTTCTTTCCGCCGAAGCAAATCCGCACGGTCGTGGTCCGGCCCCGGGGGGTCAACAGCAGGCAAAGGTAGCGGTGATTGGTGGCCTGGGAGGCCGGCCGGCGATCAAGCTTGCCCAGGTTCATTTCCTGGTTTGTCCGCACCTGGAGGATCAGTGACTGGCCTCGCTGGCTGAGTTTCACCTTCTCGATCGGGTTCTGGCCGGCGCTCGTCGCGTTCGACGGAATCATGATCGCGAGACCGGCAACCAGCAGCAGGAATGCGAGCAGCGCGAGCTGCTGGCGGGCACGGTCCCCCGACCGGAAGGTGCCTTTCAGTCCGGTCATTATCGACCTGCGAGTATAGGCACCGCGAGGTCCTTGAGCGGACCGTCCTCAACAACGATGAACGCGAAAACCGCCCTCAAGTCCGGACTCGTGATGTTCGCCCTGGTCGCGCTCCTGTTCGTGCTTCTGGCGTTGCTCCTGCCCAAGTCCTTCTTCGAGGAATGGGGCTGGCTCTCCGGTCCGGTGGCGATGTTCCTGTGTGCCTTCGGCACCGCCCGCATCCTCGGCCTGCCGGCCGGCCGAACCGTGCTCGGGGTCATCATCGCCGGAATTCCGGGGCTGATCGGCGTCCTGCTCGGCGTTCACGCGCTGGGCACGATCGCTGCGATCATCACCTTCTCGATCTGGTGCGGTTACGGTCCCGAGCCCCGCCGCACCTGAATCACCGATCGGGAACCGGCGGCAGGATCAGCTCGACGATCACCGCCCGGTGGTCGGTTCCGTCGATCTTTTCGACGTCGTACTGACTAAAGGAGATTCCCTTCTCGGCCAGCACGTGGTCGAGAGTGATCGGCAGCTTGGGCTCGATTCTTGCCGGCCACGTGCTCACCAGACCGTCGCCGGTCACGTCGGCTGCGTCCCGGTAGCCGGTGTCGAGCAGATCGCGGAGAGTGGCGTGATCGAGGGTGGCGTTGAAGTCGCCGACAAGAACGAGCGGCAGCTCGGCACTGAACGCGTCGGGCAGGGAAGCGAATTCCCGGGCCCATTGCGAGGTCCGGGCCGGTGTGGTTGGCGCCATCGGATGCACCGAGACGAGCTGAACCGGAATCGAGGCGGGCACCTCGACGTCGGCGACGGGTTGATGGAATTCGGCGGTCAGACTGCCCCGGTCCCTGAGCGGCCAGCGCGAGTAGATCGCGCCACCGGTCGCCCCCGAATCCGGCTGCAGGATGCGGTGCGGGTAATCGACTCCGAATCCCGCCCGGTCAAGTGCGCCGACCGCCTTCGGCGTCAGTTCCTGGAGCGCAACTAGGTCGATATCGCGCACCCGGGCCAGTTCGGTGACCTGGTCGGCGTGGGCTCGACCGACCCCCAGGTTCAGAGTGAGAATCCGGACCGGCTGCCCGCCGGGAACTTCCTCGGGGCCGCCGATCTCCCGGGGCAGGACCGCGAGCGCCAGGGCGATCACGGCCAGCAGCAGGAAACCGGCCGCAAGCCAGCGGCGACAAAGCACCACCAGTAGCAAAGCCAGCAGCGAGAGCAGCAGCATGTACGGCGTATAGGCGACGAGCTGCACGAGCGGGAAGCCTCTTTCCAGCCCACCGATCCGCATGATCGCCCAGAGCATGAAGAAGCCGGCCAGAGACCAGCAAAGCAC
>JAEYSQ010000227.1 GCA_023434465.1 Actinomycetes bacterium | reverse complement strand
CGGTTGCCGCGCCGAGTCCCGGAAAGTGCTTCGCTGTCGCAGCGACACCGGTTCGCTGCAGCGCCCGGCCGAAGGGAATCGCGGTCGAGTTCACCTTGCGGACGGTCGATCCGAAACCACGATCTGTCTCGGCGATCACGCCACCCGGCCGCGCTACATCAAGCACCGGGGCCAGATCAACGTTGAAGCCGGTGTTCCTCAGGTTGCGGCCGGTGAGCGTTCCCTGGCGGCGGGAGTACGCGGTTCCACGGGCACCCATTTGCTTGGCCGAGGCGTGGGGGGCACCGCTCAGTCGCTTGACCAGTCCACCCTCCTGGTCGACCATGATCATCAGCGGATAGCGGCGCAGACTCGCGGGGCGGGGTACCCGCTGAAGCGAGCGGTTCAACTTCCGGATCTGGGCTCGGGACCCCAGGTTGTCGGCGAAGAGGATCACTCCCCCGATCAGGCCGGCCCTGATCTGCCTGCTGATTACAGCCGGCATCGTCTTTCCCTGGAAACCGGCGACGATGCGCTGGCCGGCCAACTGGCCGCCACCCAGGCCCTTCGATAGGTTCGCGGCAGAAGCCCCAAACGGAGAGGTGGCGGTCTTTGACTTCACGAAAGGCCCGGCTGCCCCGTTCGCCCCGCCGCCTGTCGTCGAAGCCGGGTCCGGGGTCGGACCGGAGCTTCCGCCGGGTGAAGAAAGCAGCAGCAGACCGCCAAGTCCCACCACGAGCAGGACGAGCAAAACCATGCGGCTGGCGCGCGAGTTCTTCAGTACGGAAGCCACGCTTCGATCATACGCACCACCCCAACCCGGGGGCTTGGTTCGAATCACTAGGGCTATGCCCGAGCAAATCGAACCAACCTCCCTTTCTCAGGTCGTTTCGATGATGTCGAGGGTCTTGTCGGTCAGCTCGACCGTCATCCCGTTCTTTTCGAGCAGGCCGGCGAGGGTTTCGACGTCCTTTGGCATCGCCCTGGCCGACAGGGCGATGCGGGCGACGTCGCCACGGACCGCCTTGGCCATGTGGGAGATCGCCTTGCGTCTGCCCCCGGTCTCGGTGAAGCCGCGGACCGTGACCAGCCGGGCCTGCTTCGGCTTCCAGGCCGCCGAGTAGGCGCCGGAGCGCATGTCGAGAACCAGCCCGCCGGCCTCGTCGTGGCCGGCATCGACCATCGCGGCGGTGAGTGACTCGCGCCAGAACGCCGGCAGGGCGCCGATCCTGGGCAGCCGAGCCTTCATCGAAAAGCGGTAGTACGGGATCCGGTCGGCCGGAGCGAGCAAACCCCAGAGCGCGGAGGAGATCAGCAGATTCTTCGCGGCCCGCTTCGTTCCGACCGTGCCAAGCGTGGCGAAGTCGAGCCGGTCGTAGAGCACACCGGTATAGACCTCGGAGGCCGGGGCAACCGGCGTCGAGGCTAGCTCGGCATCGCGCGCGATTTCGCCGACCTGTCCCCTGGAGATGCCGAGCGCCTCGATCGCCCTCTTCTCGGAAGCCTTGCCGAGCTTTTCCAGCGCGGCAATCAATGCAGCTCGCTTCGCACCGAGATGGTTAGCGAAAGCAAGCGAGTCGAGGTCGAGACGGGACCCGCCCGAAGGAGAAGCCTTCCCTTCAGAAGGCGGCAACAAGATCAGCACGGCGAGGAATCTATTCGAGGCATCGGGGGCGGGTTGAACCGGGAGGCGGGCAGAGCTCGCCGACCCGGAGTCAAGTGGAGATCAGGCCCTGATCCAGCGCGTAGCGCACCAACTCGGCCCGGCTGCCGAGTTCCAGTTTGCGCTGGATGCTCGCCCGGTGGCTTTCAACTGTGCGGACGCTGAGGAAAAGTTGGTCAGCGATCTCGGCGTTGGTGTGGCCGAGCGCGATCAGCCGCATCACCTCGACTTCTCGGTCGCTCAAGGTCCGGCCCCGGCGCCCTTCGGCCCGGTCTTTGTCCGCGAGATGCTGGTAGAGCGAGGGCTGGAGATAGGTGTCGCCGTTGGCTGCCCTTCTGACCGCCAGGACGAGCTCGGCGTCGGCTGCATCCTTTAGCACGTACCCGGTGACCCCTGCCTGCAGTGCCTGGCGGGCGAAGGCCGGCTCGTTTCGCATGGTCAGGATCACGATCTTCGTTTCCGGCGAAGCGGACTGGATGTCCGGGATCGCTTCGAGGCTCGGCCGGCCCGGCATGTTGAGGTCGAGCACCAGCACGTCGGGTTTGTGGGCACCGACGTACCTGATCGCATCGTCGGCTGTACCGGCTTCGGCCACCACTTCAAGATCGGGCTCCGCCTCAAGCAGAACCTTCAGGGCCGAGCGGACCACCGAGTGGTCGTCGACCAGCACCAGGGTCAGCTTTTCGGCAGGGTTCTCCGCAGCCGGGTTCACATGGGAAAGGCTACCCGCCGCGGCGGGGGTCGGTTTCCGTACCTTTCCGCAGACTTCCAGGAAGACTTTCCGGGCGGCAGCTTAGAATCCGGCTCGTGGACGAAGCGACTTTCAGCCTCGATGAAGCGCGCCTGCGGCGCCTGATCGAGGTGGGCCGCAACCTGGTCGCCGAAACCGACCCGGCCGAAGTGATCACCGATGCGCTCGAGGCGGCTCGGGAACTGACCAGCGCGCGCTACGCCGCGCTCGGCGTACTCGACAGCCGCCGCTCCGAACTCGAGCAGTTCCTGACTCTCGGCATCGAAGACCGCCTGCGAGAGAAGATCGGCCATCCGCCCCATGGGGCCGGTGTGCTCGGCCTGCTGATCGAAGAACCGGAGCCCCTGATTCTCGACGACGTAAGCCTCCATCCCCGCTCCCGCGGATTTCCCGAACATCACCCACCGATGCATTCGTTTCTCGGAGTGCCGGTAAAGATCCGGGGGGAGGCCTGGGGCAACCTGTACCTGACCGAGAAGGAGTCGGGATCCTTCGACGACAGCGACATCCAGTCGGTGGTGATTCTTGCCGAGTGGATCGCGATCGCGATCGACAACGCCCGGTCGGCCGCCGCCGAAAGGGTGCGGCTGACGATCGATGCGGCCGAGCAGGAAAGGGGCCGCTGGGCCCGCGAACTCCACGACGAGACCCTGCAGAACCTCGCGGGCCTGCGGGTACTTCTGGCCGGCACCCGGCGCCGGACCGCGATGGGCCCCGTCTCGCCGATCCTCGACCAGGCGCTCGAGCGAATCGACGAGACGATCGTCGAGCTGCGGCGCCTGATCGCCGACCTGCGCCCCGCCGCCCTGGACGAACTCGGCGTCGAGGCCGCCCTCTCCTCTTTGATTGAACGGCTCTCGGCGGCCGGCATCGAGATCGACCTTTACGTTGAACTCGATCCGGAAGACGCCGACGGCCGCCGTTACGAGCCGCAGCTCGAGGATGCGGTCTACCGGCTGGTCCAGGAATCGCTCAACAACGCGATCCGCCACGGACATGCGGCCCGGGCGATCGTCGAGGTGGTCGAAGAGGAAGAGGAGATCCGTATCCGCGTGGCCGATGACGGCACCGGTTTTGACCCGAACCGCTCCGGGGGCGGGTTCGGCCTACTCGGCATGCGTGAGCGGGTGAACCTGAGCGGGGGTCGTTTCGATATCCGCTCGGGCGAGGACGGAACCACAATCACCGCCGCCCTCCCGGCCCGCCGGCCCTGATCAACGCCGCTACCCCGGACCGCTTCAGACTTCG
>JAEYSQ010000217.1 GCA_023434465.1 Actinomycetes bacterium | reverse complement strand
GGTCAGTCGGCCGGGACCGGGGTGGTCGGGAAGCCGAGCCCGATCCAGTCCTGGATCCCGCCGCGGTAGTAGGCGAGGCAACGGGGTTCGACTCCCGCATCCAGCAACCTTTCCACGGCCCGTGGGGTGGCCGCGCATTGGGGACCGTTGCAGAAGCGCACGGTGATCCCCTCGGGATCGATCAGGTCCAGGTGCTCGGCGATCGACTCCCACGGGACGGCAATGGCCTCCGGGATGGTCCCGGTCGCCCTGACGTATTCGGGCTTGCGGGTGTCGATGAGCCGACCCCCGGTCCGGAGATGCTCCAACACTTCCAGCTCACCCCAGGTGGGAAGTTCGGGGTGGAGCTGCTGGGGCTGGATCGTTCCCCACCAGGGATCGATGAGGACCATTCCGTCGGCGACGATCCGCGGAACCCGCCGGGCACGATGGCCCTCAGGTGCCGTGGCTCGCTCGATTGCCAGGGAAACGGACATGAGACAAGTATAGCACTACACAACCAAATAGTTGTGGAGTAATGGGAGAGTTGCGCCCAGGGCAAAAAGAAGGGCGGACCCTGAGGCCCGCCCTGAAAGCGATTCGCAGGTTCCCCCGGGAGCGGAGGTTTCTGCAGATTCTGCGGCGCGCGCGGTCGCCTTAGGAAGCTACCGCGGCCGGGATGAGCTGACGCTCCTCCAGGTAGGTGATCAGCCTGGCGGCCGACTCTTCCGGCTCTTCCTCGGCGGTCTTGAGGGCGATCTCCGGGTTCTCCGGGGCCTCGTAAGGGTCGGAAACGCCGGTGAACTCCGGAATCTCGCCCGAGCGGGCCTTGGCGTAGAGACCCTTGACGTCACGGGCTTCGCAGACCTCGACCGAAGCCTCGATGTAAACCTCGATGAAGCGGTCGCCCATCATGTCGCGGGCTTCCTGGCGGATCGCGCGGTACGGCGAGATCGCGGCGGTGATCACCGGAACGCCGTTACGGGAGAGCAGGTCGGCGACGAAGGCGATCCGACGGATGTTGGTATCGCGATCTTCCTTCGAGAAGCCGAGGCCCTTCGAGAGGTTCTCACGGACGATGTCCCCGTCGAGGATCTCCAGCTTCGAGCCGCGGGCGGTCAGTTCCCGGGCGACGATCTCGGAGATGGTGGTCTTGCCGGCACCGGAGAGTCCGGTGAACCAGAGGGTGAATCCTTTGCTGTCTGACATTGGTTAGTTGTCCTCCTTGTAAGCGTCAATCAAGATCTGGGCGACCTCGGGGCGAGAGAACTCGGGCGGCGGCATCTCGCCGTTACCCAGCATCTCCCGGACCTTGGTGCCGGATAGGAAAAGGCGGTCTTCGGCGTCATGGGGGCAGGTCTTGTTCGAGGCAAGGCCTTCACACCGGTGACACCAGAAAGTGTGTTCGAACATGAGCGGCTCGATGCCGAGCTCGGAGACGTCGATGTCGTCGAAGATCTTCTGGGCGTCGTAGGTGCCGTAGTAGTCGCCGACTCCGGCGTGGTCGCGGCCGACGATGAAGTGGGTGCAGCCGTAGTTGCGACGGACGATCGCGTGGAGCACCGCCTCCCGGGGGCCGGCGTAATGCATCTTCGACGGGTTGACCCCGAGGATGACCCGGTCGTTCGGGTAGTAGTCCTCCATCAGCAGCTCGTAGCACTTCATCCGCACGTCGGCCGGAATATCACCGGCCTTGGTCTTGCCGATCAGCGGGTGGATGAAGAGACCGTCGGAAACCTCGAGGGCGGCCTTGGTCAGGTACTCGTGAGCGCGATGGATCGGGTTGCGGGTCTGAAAGGCGACGACGCGCTTCCAGCCGCGGTCAGCGAACGCCTGCTTCGACTCGGCCGGCGTCAGGTAACGGCGCTGGAAGGCTTCCTCGTGGTCGGGCAGCGCCTCGACCTCGATCGGCCCGGCGATGCAGCGGGCGCCCTCTTCGTGGATCGCGGCCACGCCCGGGTGCTCCTGGTCGTCTGTCTGGTAGACCGACTTCGCCTCGTGATCGATGTCGCGCTCGAAGATCTCCTCGACCGTGACCGAACCCAGAGCCTTACCCTCGTCGGAGGTCAGGCTGATCACGTCCCCGACTTCGCACTCGAGGTCGGTCGGCAGCGTGATCGGGATCGGCCAGTACTCCCCTTCCGCGGTCCTCATCTCGTCGCAGACCCGCTGCCAGTCGGCCGAGCCCTGGAAGCCCGTGAGCGGCGCAAAGCCGCCGTTTCCGATCATTTCGAAATCGGCAGTCTGTCGTTCGGAAAGCTGGAGAGCTAGTTCGGTCATGGTCACGCTCGTCGTTGGGGGGAATGTTGACAGGAAAGGTGAAGAATCCAGCAGCCTAGCCGTTACGGGCATTACATGCTGCGCCGGACGGACTAATTGATGCCGCACTCCGTCTTGCCGGAGCCGGACCAGCGGCCGTCGCGGGAGGACTGGCCGGGCATCACCGCGCGGGTGCAATGGGTGCACCCAATTGAAGGGTAACCCTGATCGTGCAGCGGGTTGTACGGGATCCGGTGCTTGTGGAGGTGGGTCCAGACATCGCGTTCGGTCCAGTCGGCCAGCGGGTTCAGTTTCCAGATGTCGAAGCGCTTGTCCCACATGAACTTGGGCGAGCCGGCCCGGGTCGCCGAATCCTCGCGCCGGATGCCGGAAACCCAGCAATCGACGCCGGACGCAAGCGCCCTCGCCATCGGATCGACCTTGCGGATACCGCAGCAGGCATCCGGATCCCTCTTCCAGAGCTGGTCGCCGAACTGCTCGGCCTGCTGCTCCGGGCTGATGCTGTGCCAGCGCTCGAACTCGACGTCGAAGTGTTCGGCCAGCCGGTCCCGGGTCTGGTAGGTCTCGGGAAAAAGGAAGTCGGTATCGACGTAGAAGAAACGCGCGTCCGGGTTGATCTCGGTCGCCAGGTGCATCACGACCGAACTGGTCTTCTGGAACGAGCAGGCGATGTACATGTCGCTCCCGAACTGTTCGAAAGCCCACTCGAGCAACTGGCTCGCATTGAGCGGCTCGACCCGGGCGGCTTCGGCCTCGGCGTCAAACCGGGCAGCCAGTACGCCAGAGGCTGACTCGGCCTCCGCTGCGACATCCTGCGCCGGTTTCAGTGTCGAGAACGGTTCCATGAGGAAAGGCTAGACCGCGCACTCACCTTCGCCGCGTTCGACCCTGTACGGGTCGGAACGCTGCCAGTCGATGAACATCTGCATGTTGTCGAGGTTGAAATCGACCGGCATGGTCAGCTCCTTGACCTCTTCTTCCATGCGGGCGGTGCCGACCCGCTCGACGAAAGCGTTGAAGACTTCACCGTCTTCGCGTTCGGCTTCGTAGAGCCGGATCCAGCGCTCGACTGCATCCGGAACCCGCCGGGCCGGAAGGCGTGACTTCAGTCGCTTGCCGTAGATCGTGTCGCCGTCCGTGTACTTGCCGGCGAGGTGGGGCACATAGGCCGGGATGGTCTTGCCACCCACCTTGAGCGACGCGCCATAGAAGCCGATGTTGGCTATGTGGTGCTGGCTGCAGCCGTTCGGGCAGCCGCTCATCTTGATGTGGATGTCGCGGGTCAGCGGATCGGTGATGTTCATCGCCTCGACCCGCTCCTGGACGGCCTGGTTGAGGCCCATCGAGGAGGTGATCCCCATCTTGCAGGAGTCAGTCCCGGGGCAGGACACCACGTCGGTGATCCTCCGGGGGCCGACGTCGTCGAGTCCGAGTTCGCCGAGACGCTTCCAGACGTCGTAGAGCGACTCTTCGCGGACCCAGCGCAGCACGATGTTCTGCTGGACGGTCATCCGGGCGAACCCGCCGGTGTAGTCGCGCATGATCTGGCCGAGACCACGGAACTGCTCGGGCGTGAGGTCGCCGCGGACCACCTTGACCTCGACCGTGTGGAAGCCCTCCTGCCGCTGGGGCTGGACGTTGGCTTCGAGGTAGCGGTCGAACTCGGCCCGGTCGCCGTTCGGCGAACCGGTCGGGGCCAGGGGTTCGGTCAGCGAAGCCTCTTCGTCGACGTCGAAGACCAGACGGTCGATCGAAAAGTCGCGCTCGTCCACCCAGCCGCCCTTTAGTTCCTCGTCGACCATGCGCCGGACTTCCTCGATCCCGACCTTGTCCACGAGGACCTTGATCCGGGCGCGGGCGCGGTTCGGCCGGAGCCAGGCCTGGCGGTCGTAGACCCGGAGAATCGCCTCGGAGACCTTGATGTAGTCGCCGTTGTCGGCTTCGACGAAGTCGTAGATCGTCGGGGCGACGCGGGGCATGATCGAGGTGCCGCCGCCGACCCGGATCTCGAAGCCCTTGACTCCGTCACGGATCCGGCTGAGGAAGGCGATGTCATGGATGCCGCTCATTGCCCGGTCCGCGTCGGACCCGGTGAACGAGGTCTTGATCTTGCGCGGCATCAGCTGCGTGGTCGGGTGCCGTACGAAGTAGCGGGTGTAGGCGCCCGCGTACCTGGTCGGGTCGAAGATCTCGTCCGCCGCCACGCCGGCCCATGGGTCGCCGGTCACGTTGCGGACCGTGTTGCCGCAGCCCTCACGGGAAGAGAGTCCGCTCGGCGCGAGGTCGCGCAGCATGTGGACCATCTGGTTGAGCGGGACGTGGTGGATCTGGATGTTCTGCCGGGTCGTGATGTGGCCCTTGTCGAGCGGAGCGTAGTTCTCTACCGCGTCAGCGAAGGCATCCATCTGCTCCGGGGTGACCCCGCCGAATGGGAGCTTCACCCGCACCATCTGCACGCCGGGCTGGCGCTGGCCGTAGACACCCTGCTTGAGGCGGAATCCGATGAACTGGTCTTCGGGCGTCTCGCCGTCGAGGAACTGGTTCGCTTCACCCTCGAAATCGACGAACTCCTCTTCGATGATCGGGATGATGTGACCGGGGACGTTGTCGTAAGTCTCCGGGTTGGTCAGCGTTCCGGGCTTGCCCTTGCCGGTCTGGAGCTTGCCCTCCTCCTGCTCGACTCCCTTGTCACCTGGTTTCGGCTTGGGCTTGTCGGCGGTCTTCGGTTTGGACGGGGCCGAAGTGGGCTCCATTTGGGGTTCCTCCTGCTACGGAAAGGCGTGGGCGACTAAATCGGACCGGTAACGCTAGCAAAAAGACCTAAATCGGACCGGATTTCATGGATTACTCCGAAAACGCAGTAGCCCGGTCACCCAAAAGTGTCCCCAGAGAACACATCAACGCTGATCCCGGAATCCACCGGTTCTGCAGGGTCCGGGTCGGGGGTGTTCCCCAAAAACCTCCGGAATGAGGAGCGCAGCGACGGTTTTTGGGAAGTACCGCCGTCCCGGACCCGTCGACCGCCCGAGGATCAGTTGCCGGCGGCGCGGGCTTTCGCTTCGAGGATGGCCGCGGCTTCGCCCGGTTCCGCCACATAACCGTCCACAGGTTCGATCGGCTGGCCGTCCTCGATCCACTGGACGATTCCCCCCGAGAGATTGTGAACGTCGAACCCGGCACCGGAGAAAGCCTCCGCCGCCATGCCCGAACGGTTGCCGACCCGGCAATAGAAGACGACGGTCTCGTCCTTGCCGATTTCATCCTTGCGGTCGAGCAGTTCCTCGAGGCCGATCCGCTCGGAGTTCGCCAGGCGGGCAGCCTCGTGCTCATGGGCCGTACGAACGTCGATCAGCCGGGCTCCGGCAGCGACCAGATCGGCCACCTCGTCAGAGTTGCGTTCGAACGGCTGGAGTTCAGTCACTTCTTCGTCGGCCATGGGATCCGGAAAGGTAACAGGACTCAGCGCGGACGCCGACTGTCCATCGCCATCCGGAGTCTCTTGATTGACGGGAACTTGCCGGTCACGGGTTGAGCCCGGTACATGTGCTTGCCGTAGGTCCAGAGCCGGAAAATTGGCCTGCCTTCCGGCGAGTAGGCACCGACCAGGTTGTAGATGCCGGACCTGCGGATGTTCCCCAGGCCACCCCAGTTGACGAGCCACTCCCCATCCGGCAATTGCCGGGCGGATCCGCAGCAGCTCGACAGCGGCACCTGCCGGTCCCTGAAGGACGAGATCAAGGTGGCGGTGCCCGCCTCTTCATCGATCCGGTAGCGGACCACTCGTGGCGGGCGCCTGAGGTCGGTCGCGTTGTCGAAGACGCTGACGACTCCCGGCTCATCGACCCGGGCGTCGTGCTGACCGCCGAACGGGAATGCGCCGTGCGGGTCGTTCAACACTTCGAGACGCTCGTCGGTCGGTGTCCCGCCGAGCTTCCAGAGGATCTTTCCGGTCGAACGATCGATCTTGTAGACGGCATCCAGATGCCGGAACGACATGACCATGGAGTCGCCGACCGGTTCGGCCGAATTGAAATGCAGGTAGTCGAAGGGCTGACGCCGCTTCAGGATCCGTTTCCACCAACGGCCGGTTTCGGCCAGTTCGACGTGATCCCCGGTGTTCCACTTCCAGACGAGACGACCGCGGGGGGTGATCTCCTGGATCTCGTTGCCGCGACCGACCGCCCGGGCCGGACCACCAAATGGCTTCAGGTTCAGACCCCGGTCCCGCGGGAAGGTGTTGACCAGGTAGTTGCCGTTGGCCAGAAGCATCAGTTCATGGGCGTCCGTCAGGACGTTCCTGGCTCCGCTGACGTACCGGACCAGTTTTCCGTTCAGCCTTCGGATTCCCCATCCGAACCGGCCGTTGGTTCCTCCGGCTCGCCCCTTTGTGCCGCGCTCCCTGACCAGCCAGGAAATCGTGCCGTCCTTGAGGACCTGCGGGTGCAGCGGGGGAATTCCATTCTTCATCCACCACACGGGCGTGCCGGCCCGGTCGAAGAACACCGCGTAGTTTCCGCCGACCTGGGCAAATGTCAGTCGTGGCCCACCCGCCCTGTAGCGCTTGAACCTGAACCGGGGAAAGTCCCGAGGCAGGCAGCGCACGCGGAAGCCGGCGATTCCGACGCCGGGACGACGAATCGCGACCGGTGTGCCGGCACCGGGACCATTGTTGATCCGGGTGGCGAACTGCCCTCCTTTGAAGGGGGTGGCTCCGACTCGCGCCTTCCAGGCGCCCGGCAGGTTCAGTCGGAGGCGGGGGTTGCGCTTGCCCGCCTTGCACCGGACCACGTAATCACGCTGCTTCCAGTTGAAACTGGGGTAGAGGGAGGGTGAGGCAGCGAGGACTCGCTTCGGCGGGGTCGCGGCGTTAGCGACCGTCCCCCGCAAGCAGAAAGCGAACGCCAAGCAGCCGAGCAGAGCCAGGGCCGTCGCCGCGACCATTCCAAAATTCCAGGTTTTTCGCATCATCTGAATCATCCAACCGTCCTCTCGGTCACAAGTTGCGTCCGATCCCTCCCCCAGGAAGGGGCGGCTCTGACCGGGAGGACGGGTCGGACCCCGCCCGGCTGCGGTTACGTGACGTCTTTGCCCTCGATCAGGAACGCGACCCGGACGTGGGCGCGGTACTCGTCAAGATTCTCGCCACGAATTCCGGTCGAGACGATGTCCACGGCACGGATGTTCCGAAGCGAATCCTGGGCCTGCTTCAGCGCCTGCTGGGCTGCGTCGTCTGTCGAAACCCGTGAGCTGCCGACCAGCTCGATGATCTTCACTACCGCCATGAACTCCTCCTCGGATGGTTTGCCTCGATGCTAGCCGGTCCCGAACGGTTGGCCGGGTCCGAATGCTTCCTTGGCGGAAACTCCCTCCTGAAGGGCAGCCTTCAGCCACGGGTCCATCCCGGCAGGTTCGGCAGGTGCTACGACGGTCGTATCGGCCGAGAACCGCTGGATCGCGGCGGCGATCGCGGCGGCCTCTTCGGGGCTGGCAGGCTGGTCAAGCAGAATCGGCATCGGTCGAGCAGTCTATGAGTTCGGGAGTTTCACCGGTCAGCCACCCGGCCGGGCCATCTGGTCCATCGCTTTACGAAGACGCGCCACGGTGGGAACCGGCCCGTACACCGGGTTGGCCCGATAGCTGGCGCCGCCCGGGGTCAGGAACCGGGAGGGGGTTCCTCCGGCCGTCTCGTACCCGCCGGCCACTCCGTCAGTCATCGCTCCCCAACCGATCATCCAGCTGCCGTCGTGAAGCCGGGCGGAACCGAAACCGACCGAGAGCGGAACCTGCGGGTCGGTTATCTCCTCGACCAGGGTCGCGGTTCGCCGGGCCGGGTCTATCCGGTACCGGACCGCTCGCGGCTGGCCAGGTTTGAGATTGGTCGCGTTGTCGAGGATCGTGATCGTCCCGTCCGGCATGAACCTCGCGTCGTGCTGGCCGCCGAGCGGATACTCGGCGCGCGGATCCTTAAGTACCTTCAGCGACTTGCCGGTCGGCCGTCCGCCGAGTTTCCAGATGATCTCTCCCGTGCGGCGATCGATCAGGTAGACCGCGTCGAGGTGGCGGAACGAGAGCATGATCTGATTGCCGCGCCGGGCGATGGAGTTCCAGTGGTGGATGTCGAAGGGCTGATCCTGTGCCGCGAGGACTTTCCACCAGCGGCCGGTCTCCCGCAGGCCGACCCGGGGGTAGGCATTCCAGCTCCAGACCACTTTTCCACCGGGAGTGATCTCCTGGACCTGGGTCGTGTCGATGACCGACCTTCGGGCCCCGCCGAAACTCTTGGTGTCCACTCCGCGAACCATCCGGTGGGCGCCGATCAGGTAATTGCCGTTCGGCAGGAGCTGGAGGTCATGGGAGTCGGTTCCCACCCGGTTGCCCGCAGTGATCGGCCGGAGCTTCCGTCCGTTCAGCGAGCGCAGAACGTAATGCCGGACCTTGATGCCGCGAACCGGGGCGTAGGCGAACGTCCCGTCGGGCAGGAACTTCGAGTCGCCCGGGTCTCCCTCCGGGGTCCGGAGCCACCAGACCGGAGTTCCGTTGCGGTCGAGGGCCACCGCGTAGCGCCCCTTCAGCTGGATCAGGGTAAGTCGCGGGGTTTCCTTCCAGGGACCGGTGACCGCGAACTCGGGGAAGTTCTCCGGAAGACAGCGAACGTTGAACTTCCGGGTCGTTTCGCCCCGCTTGAAGCTGACGGCAAGCGCTTCACCCGGCCGAAGGGGATGTTCAGTCTCGTAGCTGCCTTCCCGTGAAACCTCGCCGCTGACCCGGGCGGTCCACCCCTCCGAGCCCTCGATCGAGAGGAACACCGGCGACCCGTCGCAGCGCACGACGTAGTCGCTCTTTGCCCAGTCGAAACCGGGGACCGTCCCCGGTTTGACGGCGAACGAAGGCCGACTCTCGCCGGATGAATCCTCTCCGCCGCAGCCCGTTGCGATGACGGCCAACAAGACCGCCGAGCAGGCTGCGGTTATGAACAGGAGAGGTCGGATCAGAGCGGGATGTTCCCGTGCTTGCGCCTGGGCTGGGCGACGCGCTTCGTCTGCAGGGTCCGCAGCGCCTTGATCAGCTTCGGCCTGGTCTGCCGGGGTTCGATCACATCATCGATGTAACCGCGTTCGGCCGCCGCATACGGGTTCGCAAAGTGAGCCTTGTAGTCAGCGATCAGGGTTGCCCGCCGCTCGTCCGGGGTGGGCGACTTCTTGATGTCGTTGCGGTAGATGATGTTGACCGCGCCCTCGGCGCCCATCACGGCGACCTCGGCGGTCGGCCAGGCGAAGTTGAAATCGGCCAGCATGTGCTTCGAGGCCATGACGTCGTAGGCGCCGCCGTAGGCTTTGCGGGTAACCACGGTCAGCTTCGGCACGGTCGCCTCGGTGTAGGCGTAGAGCAGCTTGGCGCCGTGACGGATGATCCCGTTCCACTCCTGGTCGGTGCCGGGCATGAAACCGGGCACGTCGGTGAATGTGATGATCGGAATGTTGAAGGCGTCACAGGTGCGGACGAAACGGGCCGCCTTCTCCGAGGACTCGATGTCGAGCACGCCGGCCTTGAAGGCGGGCTGGTTGCCGACGATGCCGACCGGGTGGCCGTCGAGCCGGGAGAAACCACAGATGATGTTTTTAGCGAAGTGCTCGTGGACCTCGAAGAAATCTTCGTCGTCGACGATCTTGGCGACCACGGTGCGCATGTCGTACGGCTTGTTCGGGTCGTCGGGCACGAAGTGGTCGAGGTCCTCGTCTTCGCGCTCGGGGTCGTCCGCGCTCGCGGTATGGGGCGGCTGCTCCATGTTGTTGAGCGGGAGGAAGCTCATCAGGTAGCGCACGTCCTCGAGGCAGGTTTCCTCGTCGTCGGCGGCGAAATGGGCGACGCCCGACTTCGAGTTATGGGTCATTGCACCGCCGAGCTCTTCGAACTCGACTTCTTCGCCGGTCACCGTCTTGATCACCTCGGGCCCGGTGATGAACATGTGCGAGGTCTCCTTGACCATGAAGATGAAGTCGGTCATGGCCGGCGAGTAGACCGCGCCACCGGCACAGGGACCCATGATCACGCTGATCTGGGGGATCACGCCGGAGCTCTGGACGTTGCGGGCGAACACGTCGCCGTAGGCACCCAGCGAAACGACGCCTTCCTGGATCCGGGCACCGCCGGAGTCGTTGAGGCCGATTACCGGAGCGCCGACCTTGGCCGCCAGGTCCATGACCTTGCACATCTTTTCGGCCATCACCTCCCCGAGCGACCCGCCGAAGACGGTGAAGTCCTGCGAGAACACGAAGACCTTCCGCCCGTCGATCGTGCCGTGACCGGTCACCACCGCGTCACCCCACGGACGGCGCTTGTCCATCTCGAAATCGTAGGTGCGGTGCCTGACGAAGGTGTCCAGCTCCTCGAAGGAACCGGGATCGAGCAGGACGTCGATCCGCTCGCGAGCGGTCAGCTTGCCTTTGGCATGGTGCTTCTCGACGGCCTCGGCCGAAGCGGAATTGATCGCAGCTTCACGAAGATCACGCAGGTATTCGAGCTTCTCTTCGTGGGTCTCGGGGTTCTTCTTACGCATGGCCGAGGCAGTTTATTCATGACCCGACAAGACCGGAGGTTGGCGGGGCTTTGATCAATCCGGCCGGCGGCGTCCGAACTTGCGGGCCCAGCGCCGGATCGGCTGTTCGAGGAACCGGGCGGAGAGATAGCCGTAAAGGACAGCGAGGGGTACCACGACCAGAGTCCAGAGAGCAAAAGCCCCGATCGACCCGTCGGTGGGAAGCGAGAGTGCAGGCCCGAGGAAAGTGATGATCACGACGTGAGAGAGAAAGATCCCGTAGCTGATATCGCCCAACTTCCGGATCGGTTCATTCGAGAAGAGAACGCCGATCCTCCCGGGGCGGAGAGCGATCAGGATCATCACCGCGGCCAGGAAGGCGGAGTAGCCGATTGCCAGCCAGGACGTGAACCTTGAGGTTTGCGCGACGAAGACCAGGTATCCGTCACCTGACTTGAGACCGGCCTGCCAGGCAAAGAACACGAAACCGGCGAGCGCCGTCCAGGTAAGGATGGCCAGAGTTCGCGGCGTCGTAGCCCAGCCGAACCGGTCCCGGTTCAGGAACACCCAGGCACCGGTCATGCCCAACGCAAACGAGAAGGCCCATGAGGGCAGCTGCAGCGCAGCCGAGCTGAGCAGCCGCAACATTTCCGGGCCGCTCAGGCCGAGATTCCAGGATTCGTTGATCTGTGGCAGGTGGGAGAAGAACTCGTTCCAACCCACCGTCAGGACTCCGGCCGCAAGGAGCCCGATGAGAGGATGGCGGAAGTAGATCGCAGCCACCATCGGCAGCACGAGGTAGAAACAAATCTCGACCGAGAGCGTCCAGGTGGCGGAGTTCGCCCCGAAGGCGGTCGATATTCCCGGAATCGGCAACCCGAGCGGCACATGGAAGCCTGAGAAGTTGATCAGCAGGTCACGCGTGCCGGGCATATCCAGGTCGGTGACCGAAGTGGTCGCGATCAACAAGAGAATCAGAGCCAGAATCAGCCAATAGGCCGGATACAGCCTGGTTATGCGGCGGAGCGCGTAGGCGCAAAGGCTGCCCGTCCGACCGCGGTGGAAAGCCATCGGCAGGAAGACGACGAACCCGCTGACGATAAAAAGGATCTCGATCGCGTGGCCGACCGTTCCCCATGTGAGGCGGGCGAGTAAGCCGGTATCCCCCGTCTCGACTGCTCCCGACTGCCCGAGCAGATGAAGCAGCACCACCCCGAGGATCGCGAAGGCCCGGAACCCGTCGAAAACCGGAACGATCGGGATGCCCGACCGGGCGCGGGCCTCCTTGCCGGGGTCGGCGATGGGATTCTGTGCGCTCATCGAATGTCTGGCGGAGCGAGAGGGGTTCGCCGTCCGAACTTTCGGGCTCGTCTGCGGACCGGCTGTTCGAGGAAACGGGCCGAGAGATAACCGTAGAGAACGGCGAGCGGCAAAGTGATCGCGGTCATCACGGCGAAGCGGCCGAGCGCGGTCATGCCACCGAAATCGATCGACGCGACGATCACGGCGATGATCGGGAAGTGGCTCAGGTAGACCCCGTAGCTGATGTCGCCGAGGGCCCTGATTCGTGGCGTCGCGAATGGCTTCTGGATGGACTCGGGACAGAGGGCGAGGGCGACCATCGCGATACTGATCGAAGCCGAGAAGGCCATCGACCAGACCAGTGATTCGTGCGTGAAAGCGCCATCGCCACCGAGTCGGAGGGCGCAGACGGCGGTCGCGCCAAGCGCCATCAGGCTCAGCCAGCCGGCCCGGCGTCTGACCGCACCCGTGATCCCGGCATCGTGGAGCCGGACCCAGACCCAGGCTCCGGCCATGCCGAGACCGAAGGAGAACGCCCACGCCGGAAACTGCTGTGCGGCCGCCAGGTGAAGCCGAATCGCTTCGGTTCCCGCCAGGTCTGCACCGAGAAACTCCGTGACGCTACCCATGTGATCGAATGCCACGGTCCAGGCGAGAGTCACGATTGCGGCGACCGCGAGACCCCACCAGGGACGCTTGAAGAAAGCGACCGCGACAAGCGGCAGCAGCAGGTAGAAGATCACCTCCGAGGAGAGGGTCCACATCGGGGTGTCCAATCCGAACCCGATCGGAGAGTCGGCGGTGAACATCCGGGCCGGCACCGAAAGAACCGAGAAGTTCAGCAGGATGTCTCGCAGATCCGGAGTCGGAAGCTGCACACCCGGTACGGCCGGATTGGAAAGGTCGAAGCTGACCAGGAGGGCCAGGCAGAAGAGCAGGGCGAGCCAGTAGGCGGGAAGCAGCCGGGCAGCTCGCCGGATCATGAATCCGCGCACACTGCCGAACCGGCCCTTCAGGGCAACGGTAGGCAGAAAGACCACGAACCCGCTGACGATGAAAAGGATCTCGACGGCCCTTCCCAAGGTGCCCCAGATCACCCTCGATTCGGTCGTGCTCCCATCGCCGGCCAGACCGGAGATCTGAGTGAGATGAATCGCGACGACCCCGAGGATCGCGAAGGCCCGGTAGCCGTCGAAGGCGGGAACCACGGGAATGCCGGAGCGGGCGCGGGCTTCCTTGCCCGGGTCGGATAGATGATGTTCCGGCCTGGTTGCGGACTCCCTCACCCGCGGGAGTCTAGGCTGCGCTCTAGCGGCGGCGCTTCTTCATTTTCACCCGGAGGAATGCGTTGCCGCGCCAGCCGTTGCTCACAGCGGTTATGCGGCCGCGGCGCTTGGCGTTCCGCTTGACCCTGACCGCGAACTTCTTGCTGGCGAACCGGCCGGCCGGCACGGTCAGGACCACACGCTTCGGAACCCTGAACCCCTTGGATGATCTGATCCTCACCTTCAGCTTGCGCGCGGGCGCGTTGCCGGCGTTGTGGACCCGCAGCCTCAACATGATCTTCTGGCCGGGCCTGACCGCCTTCCGGCCTGGAAGCAGCCGGACCCCGTCGATCTCGGTGTACTTCGGGTCGGGACACAGGGTGAGGTCGGTCTCGCAGGTCGGTCCCGGAGGGTCCGGCTGCGGGATCGGATCGACGATCCCGTTCGAAAGCCAGAGACCGCCGTTGGAGGTCGTGAGCTGGTTCAACTGGTCGCACTCGCCTCCGTTCTCGGACACGGCAGGGGTGAGTTCGTCCCAGGACGCGGTGATCGCGCCGTTCACTCCGAAGCCGCCACTGAATGCCTGACCGGTGATCGGCCTCTTCCGGGAGGTCGAGAACGACATCGGGACGTTGTCGAACCGGCAGCGGGCGAAGAGCCCGAGCGGCGGGACCGCGAGGTCGTCGAGCGAATCCGGAAGCGGGAAGTTGGTGCCGGTGCCGGTAACGACGATCACGTCGACCGGACCTTCGAGAGTCATCGCCCCGGTGGCGTCATTCCAGGTGCCGGTGAGACCTTCCGAATTGAGTCGCAGAGTGAGCGGGATCTTCAAATCCTGCTCGATCGGGTGCATGATGTGCATGTACGGGAACTGGACCCCGGAATTCGTCAACTGGGGAATCGTGATCGCGCCATTGGTCAGGTCACCGTTGAGCTGGATGTCCGTGCGCTGCGGAGCCGGAAGGTCAGGTGACGGAAAAGTGTCGCTCGCCGGAAGAACGACCCGGTCCGAGAAGAACCCGAAACTGGCCCTTCCATTGTCAAAGGTCAACTGGACCGGTGCCGCCTTGGAAGGCGACGCCCCTGCCGCGAGACCGGCACAGACGAACGCGAAGGTCAGAACGAAGAAGAGCGTCTCCTTGAAGATTCGGCTCCCGGAATCAATTGAGTTGAAGCTCATTGAACGAGTGCTCCTTGTTGGACGAAAAGTTCCCTGGTCGGTGCTGCCTTGCACCCGGTCCCCTTAATTGACAAAAAGCTCACTTCTCAAACACCGGTGATCGGCCCGGGCTTCGGTTTCGGCGGGATAAACGGGGTGGGTCGAAGACTGGCCCGGCGGCCAAACCGGGATCCCGACCAAACGGGCAGCATCCGGTCATGGGCTCACGGAGGCAGATCGTGGCTTTTGGCGGAGGCGGGTTCTCGATGGAATCCGGCAATCCCCTGCTGGACGATTTCGTGATCTCGGCGACCGGCCTCAAACGACCCAAGGTCTGCTTCCTGCCCACCGCCTCCGGCGATGCCGATCACTATCTCGTCCGGTTCTACAACGCCTTCCGGAATCGCGGTGACGCTTCC
>JAEYSQ010000198.1 GCA_023434465.1 Actinomycetes bacterium | reverse complement strand
ATCCTGATTACCGGCATCTACCAGGTCTCCGAGTACAACATGAGCTTCGGCAGCTTCTGGATCAGCGCCAGTTTCGCGATCGTGATCATCCTCGGTGGAATCACCGGTGGCTACTTCATACCTTCCGACAAGAAGCTTGGTGCGATGCTGGAAAGCGAGATCGCCGCGGCCGGTGTCGGTCCCTTCACCCCCTCGGACGAGTACCTCTCAAAAGTCAGGGTCCAGGCTATCCTCGGCCCGGTCACCGGCATCCTGATCGTGCTCGCGATCTACCTGATGATCGTCAAGCCAGGCGCCTGAGCCGGGGCCCGGGCTCAGGGTTTTTCGAGCAGTTCCTTCAGGACCTGGACCCGCTCCCGCCACCAGACCTTCATCTTCTCGGCAACCTCACCGTTGGGCAGTCTCTGGTGCTCCAGTGCGACCCGGCTGCGCTCCCCGCCGATCGCATCGAAACCGACGATCAGGCGGGTCGAGCCGTCACCCCAGTCGTAACGGGCGGAAACCGGTGCGGTGGCGGTGCGAAGGTGAAGCTCGGCGTCGGGCAGCCACTGGTCGCGGATCGAATCCTTCTCGAAGGCTTCGAACAGCTTCTCGACCGGCGCCTCGATCGTCTTCGAAGCGGTGACCGACCAGCCGTCGGCCCGCTGGCCCGGTTCACGCAGTCCGCGAGCCCGTTCGTAACCGACCGTGATCGACTGCGCCCACCAGCCGGGCACGCCTTGCTGGTCGGTCAGCCACCGGGCGATCTCGGTGTGAGTCCGCTTGACGGCACCGGCGTCATCCAGAACCTCAAGCCACTCGTCCCAGTTCTTCCCGGTCGCTTCGGCGAGCTTCTCGCTCGATAGCGTCGGTTCGAAATCGGTCATGACTCGGGTTAACATTAACCAACGGTCACCGATTGGAAACCGGATTTCACCCGACTAACATTGGGGTATGACGGAAACCACAGACTCAGAGATCGAGATCAGTGACCGGAGCGCCCAGAATCGTTACGAGATCCGGGTCGGCGACGAACTCGCCGGGATCGCCGAGTACCGGCTGGAGGGTGAGCAGATCACCTTCACCCACACCGAGGTCGACTCCGACCGGGGAGGTCAGGGGCTCGGCGGCAAACTGGTCGAGTTCGCGGTCACCGACGCGCGCAACCGGAAGCTCAAGATCATCCCGGCCTGTCCGTTCGTCAAGAAGTGGATCGAAGAACATCCGGAGGAGGCATGACGGCCACCAGGCAGGAGGCCGAGGAGGCGGCCGACCAGGTTCCCGGCAGCAAGCTGTCGGCCCGGCTCTACGAGCCGTTCCTGTGGCTGGGCGAGAAGGCCGGTTTCTGGCGCTGGCGAAAGAAGCTGGTCGAGCAGGTCTCCGGCTCGGTTCTCGAACTCGGCGCAGGTACCGGGCTGAACCTCCCCTACTACCCGCCGGGACTTGACCGGCTGGTCCTGGTCGAACCGGACGTCCACAAAGCCAAGCTGCTCGCTGACAAGACCCCGCCGACCGGGGTCGCCCCCGAGATCGTCCGCGCGCCCGGCGAGCTGCTGCCCTTCGAGGATGACACCTTCGACACCGTGATCGAAACGCTCGTTCTCTGCACGGTCGCCGCGCCGGAAGTGACCGCGGACGAGATCCGCCGGGTCCTGAAGCCGGACGGGCATTTCCTCTTTCTCGAGCACGTGCGATCCGACCGGCCGCGGCTGGGCCGGTTCCAGGACCGGATGGAAGGACCGTGGAAGAAGATCGCCGATGGCTGCCACTGCAACCGCCGCACGGTGCCGATGCTGAAAGCGAACGGATTCGAGGTCGAGATCAAGGCCGAGATCGACCAGTTCCCGATGCTTCCGACGATCCGGCCGATCGTCAGTGGGACAGCAGCGCCACAACCCGTCAACTGAACTGAACGATGCCCGAACTGCCGGAGGTCGAGGTCACGGCGCGGCTGATCGGGAAGGCCACCGCCGGAGCCCGGATCGAATCCGCGATGGCGCCCGGCATCAACGTGATGAAGTCGTTCAAACCGCCGCTCGACGAGCTGGCCGGAGATGAGCTGGCCGGGATCCGGCGTCGCGGCAAGCTACTGATCATCGAGTTCACATCGGGCCTCTCGCTGCTGGTCCACCTGATGTCAGCCGGCACGCTGAACGTCTTCGAGAAACGGGCGGGCCCGAAGGATCGAACTTCGCGGGTGCTGATCCGTCTGGAGGACGGCCGGGAAATGCGAATCCGGGAGACCGGGACCAAACAACGGGCCTGGGCGAAGCTGATGCCGGACGAAGAGATCGAAGCCGACGAGGCGGTCACCAAACTCGGTCCCGACG
The DNA here is from genome assembly GCA_023434465.1 of Actinomycetes bacterium. Taxonomy (GTDB): domain Bacteria; phylum Actinomycetota; class Thermoleophilia; order Solirubrobacterales; family 70-9; genus 67-14. Next base: position 1,965 of record JAEYSQ010000198.1, on the reverse strand, counting down.
CCTGGCCGGAACCGGTGCCGGCTGAAGCTCTATCGACCACCGACCGGCCGCTTTACTCGCTGCTTCGCGATCAGCGGACGATCGCCGGCATCGGCCGCACCTGGGCCGACGAGATCCTCTGGAGTGCCCGGATCTCACCGTTCAAACGGGCGGCCGACCTGACCGCAGAGGAAACCGAAACAGTCCGGTCGGCGATCCACGACCGACTTGGGAGGGCCGTCTCGTACTACGAGTCAGAGCTGAGCGTGCCGCTGCCGGCCAGGCTGCCGAAGCCGCTCGAAGTGCACGGTCGCGAAGGGGACCCCTGCCCGCGGTGCGGGGCGGAGATCCTCGCCGTCCACTACAGTGATTACGTGCTCTGTTACTGCCCGCAGGAACAGACCGGCGGCAAACCACTCAAGGATCGCCGCCTCTCCCGGCTGCTCAAGTAGCCGAGCGGCACCCCCGGACCGGGTTCAGCCGTCGAAGTCGGAATCGGGCTCCTCGGCGGAATGGACCTCGTCCGCTTCGCCGTGGACCGCCTGGTCGCGTTCCTCTTCGGGCTGGCCGGCGTCGTACTTCGGGTTGCGGCCGGCGAAAGTGTCCTCGGCCTGCTCGATCAGCTCGCGCTCGGACTCCTCGAAGCCTTCCGATTCGCCTTCGCCGGACTCGCGCAGGGGACGCTCGGCTTCGTTTTCGCGTTCCAGCCGTTCCTCGAGATCACGCCATTCGGAGCTCATGCCACCAACCTACCCGCCCCGATCGGTGGCCAACCGCTGCTACCCACCAAGAGCGGCCGGAACCAGGTTGATCCGGAACTGCTCGAGCCGTTGGCGCTGGGCTTCGGCTTGTGCCGCGAGACCGTCAAAGTCGAACTCCTTCAACCGGGGATCTCCGAGTCTCTCGAGGGCCCGCCAGAGGGCCTGCTTGCCGGTCACGCCCAGCATCAGCATCTCCAGTTCCAGCATCTGGCCAAGGTCGGAATGCCGCAGCAGATAACCGTTCAGTTTGAGCCGGCCCGCCTTCTCTCCGGCCCAGGCGATCACGTACTTGGCCCGGTTCGGACGGGCGCCGACCAGGTCACGGATCCGGGTCAGCGCTTCACGCTCCTCCGCGATTTCGGCGGCGATGGTTTCCCACATGCTGGTCCGTTCGGGGTCGGTCGAGTTCTTCGCCGCCCGTTGGGCCAGGGCCAGGCCGCCAGTGGATCCGGTCAGGTGGTCGTTGATGTAAATGCCAAGTTCGCGATCGGACATGACCGCCCGGTACCGCAAAAGTGCCGCGGTGAAACGCCCAACTGTTTGAGGGCGGGGCAGGTGGGCACCGAAAGACCATGACTGCTCTATTCCGACCGATGGGACTGCTCGCCGGACTCGCCGCCGGGATGCTCGCCCGGAAGATCTTCGAGAAAGGCTGGGGTGCCGTAAGCGACGAGGAACCCCCGTCGCCGGAACAGAGGAAGCCGGGGATGCGCCGGCTGGTCGTGGCTCTGATCCTCGAAGGAGCGATCTTCACCGTGGTTCGCGGGCTGGTCGACCACGGAGCCCGGGTCGGTTTCATGCGCTATACCGGTGCCTGGCCGGGAGAAGACGACTCCGAGGGCAAGTAGCCCTGGCCGGGACCTTCCGGCTCTAGAGGATCTCGAGCGCTTTTTCGACGGGCCGGGCCAAGACCGCCCGGTTACCGTTGACGACGATCGGGCGCTGAAGCAGCTCCGGCCGCTCGGCCATCGCGGCGATGATCGTGTCGTCGTCTTCCGCGGCCAGTTCGCGGGCGCCCTCTTCCCGGGTGCGTAGCGCCTCGGCGGCGGTGATTTCTGCCTTGGCGAGCAGGTCGCGGATCTCGTCCTCGGACAGGCCGGTCACGTGATACTCGACCGTGTCGAAGTCGACGCCGTTCTCGACCAACAGCGCTGAAAGTTTGCGGCAGGTCGTGCAGGCCGGCTTCTCGTAGACGACGATCGCCATCAGTCCTCGACCGTGACTT
>JAEYSQ010000153.1 GCA_023434465.1 Actinomycetes bacterium | reverse complement strand
AAACTGTTGCAGAAACCCGCACTTTGCGGATCGGAAGAAGGAAAACGAAGCTTCCCGCATATCGCGAAGTGTCAGAAAACGATCGCCGCCCCCGACCGTAGAGTTGCCCCGTGTCCCTGACCATCATCAAAGGACCCCCGAATTCCGGTCGAACCGAACTCGTTCGAGAGAAGTACGAGTCCCGGATCACCGACGATCCGGTGCTTGTCGTTCCCTCGACCGATGACATCTTCGGGTGGGAACGGCGGCTGACTCGAGGGCGCAGGGCGTTCCTGGGTGGAAGGGTCGTCCACTTCAAGGACCTGATCGACCTGATCCTCGGCGACGCAAGTGCATCCCGAAGTTACGGGGAAGAAAGCCGCATCGCCACTCCTCTTCGTCGCCGCTCGCTCGCGACCGGGGCGATCCGGGCCGGCTGGCCGGCGATCGCAAGTCGACTGGAGGATCAGCCCGGGCTCATCGATGCGGCACTTCAGGTGATCGACGAATTTCGGGCCAGCCTGATCGCGCCGGAAGCCTTTGAAGACCCCGAGATCGCAGCTCTCGCCGGTCCGGCTGCCGATGTCTATCGGCTCTACATCGATGCGCTTCACGATGCGGACCTGACTGACCTTGCCGAACGGGCGGCTCTGGCGACCATCCGGCCGTTGGACGAATGGGAAGGCAGGCCGCTGTTCATCGCCGGTTTCGACGACCTGACCGAGCAACAGCTCGAGCTTGTGAGGAGACTCGCGGAGAAAACCAGTGTCACGATTGCGATTACTCACGAGCAGGGAAACGAAGCGATGGCGATCACCGAGAGACTGCTCGGACGACTCGAAAAAATCGGGGGAACAGTCGAACGGGAAACCAGTCGGCCGTCAGAGGATGCCGATCATGCCGCTCTCCTGGTCGATCTGGAGCGGAGCTTCTTCGACCCGGAGAAGGCAGGGACCCTCAAGCCCCGCAGTGCCCTCACCCTGATCGAAGCGTCGGGACGCCGGGGAGAAGCCGAAGCGATCGGAGCCGAGATCGCGCGACTCGTCGACGACGGCACCGATCCGGGCGAGATCGCGATCGCAATCGATTCCCCGGCGACCAATGGCGCAGCTCTCGTGGAAATTCTCTCCGAGTACAGGATCCCGGTCATGCTCGAAGCGGAGACCACGGCACCCGAAACTGCGGTCGGCCAGTCCGCGATCAATTTCCTGCTCGCGACGGGTTCGCGAAGCCCGGTCGATCGGTTGTTCGCCTGGCTGAGAGGTCCCCTTGGCCTGGACCCGGGCACGGTCGACGGTATCGAGTTGAAAGCGGTCCGCGAAGGTGTGGAGTCAGCCGAGACGGTGATAAGCGACCTGCCCGCTCATTGGCAGGAAGCGCTGCCGGGGCTGGCCGAGATCAGGAGCGGGAACGTGAGCGAGGCCGTGCAGGCTCTCGTCACCCAAGGCGCGAAAATGCTCGTGGTCGGCCGACCGGGGTCTCTCCCGACGCCATCGATCGCGACCGAGACGCAGATGGCAAGTGCCATAAATCGCGCCTGCGAAGAACTCAAAGGTCTCCACGGTGACCAGCTCCCGGCGAGCGTTTTGATCGAGGCCCTGAACAGCGGCTCGATCAAGACTTGGGCAGTTCCCACCGCCCACACGGTCAGAATCGGGAGTCCCTATTCGATGCGGGCCAAACGGGCCGACTACCTCTTCATGGCCTCGCTTCAGGAGAAGGACCTCGGTGGTGCCCAGGGAAGCCCGCTCATCTCCAACGAAGCACGGGCTTCGTTGGGAATGCCGGAACTGGCAGACCAGGAACAGCAGGAGACTTATCTCTTTTACTCATGCCTGGCCGTGCCAACCAAGGGACTATGGCTGTCACATCGGGTCGCCGACGTTCACGGCAAGGCCGAGTTTCCCTCCGCGATGATCGGCGAGGTAAAGCGTCTCTTCGTGAACGACGGCGCCGGCATCAAACTGATCCGGAGGTCGAGTTCAGACATCGTGTTCCCGGTCGGTGGATCGCCCAGTCAACACGAGTGGGCGCTCTCGGTCGCCGCGTCCGGGAACGTGGCGGACCCGCTCGCGTCAGAGGAAGCGAAGTCGATGAACCTGGAAGTGATGCGGGCGCGGGAAGTCGAAATGGCGACAGCGGACCTCGGAAACATCGACTCCCCGGCCGCGACGACCCTGCTCGCCGAGCGGAGCATGTTCTCGGCTACCGCTCTGGAGGCATTCATCGATTGCCCCTACCGCTGGTTCTTCGAAAGGGCGATGAGCCCGCTTCGTTTCGGTCCCGAGCCGGAGGCCCTGTCGAAGGGAAATCTCGTCCATGAGGTGCTGGCCAATCTGTACGGGTCGCGGCCCGGTGCCCTCCCCACATCTGGCGACATCGACGATTGGATCGAGGAGATGGCCACGCTGGTTGACTCGCTGGCCGGTGCCTGTGCCCTCGGTGGCGATTCCGCCGCACACCGGATTCAGCGTCGGCAGGTCGCGGCGGAACTGGAGCGCTTCCTGCGGAGGGAAGCGACCCGGGAGTCCACCGTGTTTCGGCCGATCGATCTGGAGCGAAAGTTCGGATTCGAGAGTGACGACTCGAAGCCACCCCTGGAGTTCGACGGCTGGAGCCTGCGGGGAATGATCGACCGGATCGACCGGGACGATTCGGGCCGGGGAATCGTCTTCGACTACAAGTCCGGTTCCTCCTCGTACAAGACCCTGGCGGAGCTTCGCCGGGAGGGAAAGGTGCAGCTACCGCTGTATCTGAGAGCGCTTGAAGTGCTCTGGGGCCTCGAGCCGGCGGCGGGACTCTATGTTCCTGTCTTTGCTGCCAAGCACCGGCCGCGAGGCATGATCGACGAGTCGGCCAAGCCCGATCTGAAGGACCTGAATCCGGTCGCCGGCGACTTCGTCGCTGACCTGCCGGAGGAAATTCAGCAGGGCGTCGAACTGGCCGCGGAAGCGGCGTGGAAGATCCTCCACGGGCAGATCGAGCACGACCCCACAGAGTGCATGAACCACTATTCGCATGCCGGCGTTCCGGACTGGACCCCGGACGTCGAGGAAACCTACGCAGGACCCCGGTTCCGATGGCCCTGACACCGGAACAGGCACGAGCAATCGACTGCGGGGATCGCGACATCCTCCTGCAGGCCGGAGCCGGATCGGGCAAGACGAGCACGACGGTCAACCGCTACGAACGGCTGCTGACCGGCAAGTTCACGGACGGCTCGGTCACGGAAGAACGTGAACCGTCGGAGATTCTGGTCTTCACCTTCACGGACAAGGCTGCGGGAGAACTCCGGAACCGGATTCGCAGCCTGCGGGATTCCGGCGACCGTGATTTCTCGATGGGTTCGCTGTGGGTCGGGACCTTCCACTCGATCTGTGCCCGGATCCTCCGGTCGCACCCGGTCGCCGCTGCAGTCGACCCGGCCTTCGACGTGATCGATGACGTCGTCGCGTCGAGACTGAAGGAGACGGCCTACGAGACCGCTGTCGGGTTGACCTGTGAAAGCGACGAGGCGATCGAACTGCTCTCCCGCTTCAACCAGAACACGCTCAAATGGGGAATCCAGTCGGCCTACGAACGGCTCAGAGCCGCCGGAGAGTTCAAACCGAAGCTTCCTGACCCGCCGCAACCACGGCCGCTGGAGGCCATCCACTTGGAAATGCTGCGTTCGGCACTTCACGCTGCCGGTGACAGTTCTCTCACCGCCGCCCCCCGAAAGAAGATCGCGAATCTGGTCGCATACCTAGAGGGGACAGTGCCCGAGAACCTCTCACATGACGATCTGGCCGCGGTCGACTTCTACAAGAACTCCGGGAAAATGCCGGAACTCTGTGAAGTGGTCAGACGGGCCAAGACGGAGCTGCTCAGCCGCGAAGTTGGGATGAGGTTCTGGCCACTGCTCTCAGAGTTGCTCTTCAACTACGGAACCGCATACGAAAAGTCGAAGGACCGGCGTGGCGGTCTTGACTTCGAGGATCTGCAGCTGAAAACACTCGACCTTCTGCTCCGACGCCCCGAGATCGCCGACAACTACCGCCGGCAATACACCGAGATCATGGTTGACGAGTTCCAGGACACGAACCGGCTGCAGATGGACCTGATCGATGTTCTCCGCGGCGAGGACACCACGCTGTTCACGGTCGGCGACGAAATGCAGGCGATCTACGGCTTCCGGTACGCCGACGTCGAGCTCTACCGTCAGCGCCGCTCAGGAATCTCCTACCGCCTACCCGAGGATCCGGAGCGACGGGCAGCGGGCGAACGTGACCCGGTCAGCTTCGAGGTCACGACCCTGCCCCTCAGCGCCAACTTCCGCTCACAGGCCCCGGTCATCGGAGCGGTCAATGAGTTCGGCCAGCAGTTCGAGAATCTGATCGAAGGGATGCGGACCGACGACGAACCGGGTGGCGCAATCGGTGGAACCCGTCACGAGTTCGAGAAGTTGAGGGTCGGGTGGAAACCGGATCCGGAGTCCGAGCCGCCGCCCGCCCCGAAGGTAGAAGTCATCCTGACCGAAGCGGGAGCCTGGCAGGACGCCGATCTTGGCCCGCTGGCACCAAAACCGACCGGTGAACAGCACATCACCGAGAGTCGCGGTCAGCACGAAGCCGAGGCTCTCGCGTTGGCCCGTCACATCCGGGATGCCGTGAAACAAGGAATCTCACCTGGTGACATCGTCGTGCTGCTCAGGACTAAGACCAGAATGTGGCTTTTCGAGGCGGCACTGAAGCAGGTCGGCCTGAGGCCGTACGTCGTCGGTGGAACCGGCTTCTGGGATACGCGAGAGGGCATCGACATGCGGGCCCTGCTAGCGACAGTTGCGAACCCGATGGACGACGAAGCCCTGGTGGGGGCGCTCGCTGGACCAGCCTGCGGGCTCAGCCCGAGTGCCCTATGGCTGCTGGCTCGCCGACGTAACGAGGACAGCCCGCTGTGGCCCCAGGTCAAAACGCTGGCGACAACCGAAGATCCGGAGTTCTCAGAAGACGACAGACGCCGGGCTCGGGAGTTCGTCACCAGGATCGACGGATTGAGGATCAGTCTTCCGGAGCTTCCGCTTTCCGGAGTCGTCCAGGCGGCCGTCACCGAAACCGGATACGACCTTGTCAACCTGATCCGGGATCCGTCGGGGGCCGGACTGGCGAACATCCGGCGTGTTTCCGAGATCGCGGGCGAGTACGAAGCGACCGAAGGTCGTGACCTGCGAGGCCTGATCCAATGGATCGACGACAGTTCGAGACTGGACTCCGAGCAGGCCGTGGCGACCGAGGACGAAGAGGCCGACGTGGTTCGACTGATGACGATCCACAAGTCGAAGGGGCTCGAGTTCCCGATGGTCTGTGTGGCCGACCTGGGGTTGACCTCGAAAATGAACTCCGAGAGCGTGATCTGGATCTCGCCTCGCAACGACGACCCGGGAAAGTTCGAAGTCGGCCTTCGTCTGCCGGTGCCCGGCGGTTCCAGACTTGACCTGTTCGCTTGGGAAGAACTCAGCGCCCAGTCGAGAATCGACCTGACCGACGAGGAACTGCGGATCCTTCACGTTGCGTTGACCAGAGCCGAGAGCAGGTTGGTGTTGAGTGGAGTCGCCGATCTCGAGGACGTTCCAGACGAAACGGAGGCCAACTCATTTGCGACGCGATTCACCCAGATCTATGGCGTCGACGACTTTCCCGGAACGATCCCGGTACCTGGCCCCGACTTTCTCGAAGAGCCGGAGAACGGAACGCCATCCATATCCGTCGAGGTAACGCTGAACCGACCCGAGTCGGCGGAAGTTCTGGCCGAAGTGACCCGGAGCGAGAAGCTGAACCAGCCTGACCAGGGTGCAGGGGATCCGCCGATCCACCGTCCCGAACTCGCCGGCTTCCCCGCCGTGCCGCTCTCATACTCGGCTCTTGCCTCGTACCGGGAATGCCCGGCGCGGTTTTTCGCCACGAGAGTCCTGAAGTTCGACCCGTCAGGACAACCGGATCGGGAAAGCATCCCCCTGGACCCAGAACTGGAGGCCCGGAGGGAGATCGACCCAACCGATTTCGGCCTTGCGGTGCATGAACTGCTCGAGGCATTGCCTTCCCGCAGGTGGATTTCCCCATCCGACGCCGAGATCGCCGGGAAACTCGAAGCCCGTCAGATCCTCGATCCGACCGCGTCCGCCCTGGCCCGGCAGATGATCGACGACTTCCTTTCGACTGACCTGGCCAGAGAGCTCGCCGACCGAAAGGCCGATGTCGAATCGGGACTCCTGGTGGAATTGGATGATGTGATCGTCCGTGGTTTCGCGGATCTTCTCGTGCGTGACCCGGTGAGGCCCATGATTCTGGATTACAAGTCGAATCGACTTGACGGCACCTCTACCCGGGAGCTGATGGAAAAGTACGACCTGCAGCGTGATCTCTACGCGCTGGCCGTGTCAAAGGCACTCGACGTCGACGAAGTCGAAACCGCTTTCGTTTTCCTGCGAGCGCCGGAAGACCCGGTCCGGGACCTGTTTGGCCGGGAGCGGCTGCTTCAAGCCGAAGAATCGATCGGGGCCCTCGTCAGCGACATAGTCGAAGGTCGCTACCTCGGGGGACCGGAAGCCACCCGGCAGCCCTGCGGCAACTGCTGGGCCTGCGAAACCCTCGGCGTCTAAAACGGAACGTCTGAATATCCCGGAGGTGCCGACGGCGGGGGCGGCTCTTCAGCCGGGGCCGGTGACGCTGATCCTGTGGCTTCGACCTGGGTGGTTGGTTCTTCGCTGCTGGCGGTGAGGGAGCTGGCGAGGTCTTCGAGTTTCAGTTCCTTGAGGCCGCGGTCGACGGCGGCTAGCTCGCCCGCGCAGTACTCGATCAGGGTCTTGGCCTCTTC
>JAEYSQ010000150.1 GCA_023434465.1 Actinomycetes bacterium | reverse complement strand
TGGCAATAGTTGCCAACTTTCGTGGTCTCACCGATCTGGTCAACCGGCCGGGCTCAGCTGTCGAAGCCGAGGCCGAGGCGGTCCAGGGTCCTCAGCCAGAGACCGCGGCGGCCGTCGTTGCGATCGGCCGCGGCGAGACGGTTGCGAGTGAACTGGACCACGCGCTAACGAAGCGGTTCGGGCGGGAAGGGAACCGGTTTGGCCGTCGTGTACTCGAGCCGGGTCACTTCGTTTTCGATCCCGTCGAGGATGTCGAGCGCAAGGTTGGCGGAGAAGCGACTGGCCCCGACCCCGAGACCGGTGTGTCCGACCGCCCAGCCAACCCTGCCGCCGAGAGTGGTTCCGTAGAAAGCGAAGAAGCGCGAACAGGTGTCGATCGCGCCGCCCCAGCGGTGCGAGAAGCGCACCCCCTCGAGCTGCGGAAAAGCGGTGAAGAAGCGTTGAGCGAGCCCGGCGAAACTCTCGTCGCGCTGATACGCGGCTTCCTCGACCCGGCCGCCAAAGTTGTAGATCGCGTCATATCCGCCCCAGAGCAGACGGCCTCCCGGCACGTCAGCTGTGGCGGCCTCCGGTCCACCGTCGATCGGGCGGTAGTAGTGGAACTGATTGGTGAAGTCGGAGAGGCCCTGCTGGTTGCGCCAGCCAAGCGAATCCCATTGCGCCTGGCTCAGCGGCTCGGTGACCAGCACGTAATCGTAGACCGGGATCACCCGGTGGCGAATCTGCCGCACCGGCACCTTGAAGGCCGCCGTGGCGAGGAGCACCTTGCCGGCCCGGATCGGGCCGCCCGCGGTCCGGACCTCGACTCCGGTCCCGGCCTTCCTGAAACTCTCCATTGCGGTCTTCTCGTGGATCCGAACGCCGAGCCTCTCGGCGTAGGCCGCGAGGCCGTCGCAGAGCCGCACCGGATCAACCGTCCACTCGCCACTCTTCTGCCAGAGACCGCCGCGGTAGATGGGCGAGTTCACTTCGGCCTTCATCTGGTCGGCGTCCAGCAGCACTGCTTCGTGCCCGTACTCGGCCAGTTCCTCAGCTCCGCCCTGAAGTTCTTCGAACAGGAAGTCGCTCACGGCAACCTCGATCGCTCCCGGCTTCCTCAGGTCGCAATCGATCGACTGCTCGCTGATCACCCGGCCGATCTCGTCCAGGTTCTCGAGCCCCAGCTTCTCGAGCAGCGGAACCTCCTCTGGAAAACGAGCCAGACCGTTGCCGATCCCGTGGACCAGCGAGGAGGACATGAAGCCGCCGTTGCGGCCACTGGCCCCGGTCGCCAGACTCTCCCGTTCGATCAGGACGACTTCGCGTGCCGGGTCCCGCTCCTTCGCCCGAACCGCAGCCCAAAGCCCGGTCAGGCCGCCCCCGACGACCACGAGGTCAGCTTCGGCAGAACCCTCAAGGGGAGGGCGGAGCGAGGGTCTCGGGCCAGACAGCCAGAAAGGCAGTGGCTCGGCTTCCGAGTAGGCTCGGCGGGCCGCTTCGTCCGGTTCGGACTCCGGCCAGATTGCTTGGCTCCCTCGAGGCGCGATTGCCCGACTGTAGCCGACTCAACCGGTACTGTCAGATCTCCTTGACCAACTCGGACATCCGTGGGGCAAGCTTGATTTTCAGGCCCAAGAACGCAAATGAACTTTCCAAACTCGACGATGAGGAACTCTTCGCGTACCTGGTTGCGTCCCGTGACGCGGGCGACGGCCGGGCCATGTCGGAGGCGGTCTACGCCCTGGTGCAGGCCCGGAGGCCGATGGTGGTCGGGCTGGTCGCCCGCAGCGTGCCGTCTCACGAGCGCGATGACCTCGTCCACAACATTTTCAGCGAAGCCTGCCTCTCGCTCTCCGAGTCGTTTGCCGGCGAGCACATCGGCGAGTTCGTCAACTTCCTGCGGACAATCGCCAAGCGGCGGATCGCCGATTTCACCGATAAACAGAGTCGCCAGCTTCAGACGGATTCTCTCGAACCCGACAACGACGACGAGCAAGGCATTGAACCGGCCGGCACCGATGCTGACCCGGAAGCGACCGTCTCGATCGTTGACGCCAGGGACCGGGTTCTCGAAACCCGATCCGAGGAGCACCAGAAGGTGATCATCATGCGCATCGCCGGGGTACCCTCCAAAGAGGTGATCGAAAGTATCGAAGGGCAAACCGTGGCCAACGTCGACAAGATCCTGTCCAGGTTTCGCAAGGATTTGAGGAAGGAGCTCGGGTAATAAATGGATGCCTCCGACCAGATCACCGTCGCCTTCGACGAATATGTCGCCGCGTTCAAGGCCGGTGACGGCGACCCCACTCCCTTCCTGGAGAGATTCCAGGGTGAAGACCGGCGTGAGCTGGAAGTGTTGGTCGACACCTTCCTTGAATCCGGCCCGAGGGCGAAGGTCGACCTTTCCGGCCAACCTGACGAGCAGGTCGAAGCGGTGGCCGATGCGGTCATGGCCCGGATCAGTGGCCGGTCCGGCGCCCTGGCCGAGCTGTTGCTCGGTTTGCGGGGAGAACTGCTCCTGAAGCAATCCGACGTGGTCTCCGAACTGGCCACGGCCTTCGACGCCAGCCCGGAAGAACGGGAGAAGATCGACGGCTACTACCACGACCTCGAATGGGGCACCCTGCCCGCTTCCGGGGTCGGGGACGGCGTGCTCGACACCCTTGCAAGGATCCTCAAGACCAACCGCGAGAGGCTGCGCGAGGCAGGGCGCGCGCTGGGGCCATCCCAGGCTTCGGCCACCGGCCCGGTTTTCGCCCGGATGGCCGACGACGCCGAGTTCGAACTCGAAGGGGTCGCTTCGATGGAGTCGCCAGAAGCCACCGGGGAGGCGCGGAGGTCCGACCCGCCAGATCGCATCGATCAGCTTTTCACGGGCGGTTGACCCGAGTCCTGAAGATCACCAGCCTCGAGCCGGAGGATGCCGCCGAGATCGAGCATGGAGTCGGCGAGATACTCGCCGCGGTACCCGGTCACGTCTGGGACGGCCGCAGCCTGCCGGTGCCGATCAAGGAGATCGCCCGCGAGGTATACGGGCTCCGTACCTGCGTCGTCAGTCACGACCGGATGAGGGAAGTGGTGGGCGAAGGGCTCTGCGACGGGACCGTTTCCGGACTTCTCCTGACCGCAATCGGGGAAATCTGGATCAACGAGGATGAGCTCAAGGATCCGCAGTGGGGTGCCCAGCGTGGGCGGTTCACGGCCGGCCACGAACTTGGTCACTTCGTGATGCACCAGAAGTCCCGGCCGACGATCTACTGCCGGGGTTCCGAGGCCGGCGAAAGCCTCGACACCGAACCGACTCCGCGCATCGTCCCCGAGGTCGAAGCCAACACTTTCTCGGCGGCGCTGCTGATCCCCGCGCCGCTGATCAGGCAGGAACTCCGGGTCCAGGGACAAAGCGACGAGGAGAGCATCGGCATCCTGATGGAACGTTTCGGTGCCTCGCACAAGGCGATGTCGCGACGGGTCAAGACCCTGAGGGAAATCGACCGCCCGTAGATCGCTTGCCTGCCGAACGCAGGTCCGGGCCGATCAGTCGAGGGTGCCGGCCAGGCGGGCGGCCAGGGAGGAGTAGCGGCGGCCCGCTTCGTCACGGCGGACGCCGTTCTCGAGGGCGGGGCGATCCCCGACCATTACGCACATTTCCCGGGCCCGGGTGATCGCGGTGTAGATCAGCGGACGAGAGAGCATGCCGGTGTGGGAGCGGTGGCAGACGAAGATCACGACCGGAATCTCGCTGCCCTGTGACTTGTGGACCGAGATCGCGTAGGCCAGCTTGAGGTCGGCGGTTTCGGAGTAGGGAAGCTCGACCGACTGACCCTCGTCGGTTTCGAGAAGGATCATTTCTTCGTCGGGATCGTCCTCGACCAGGAAACAGATCGTGCCGTTCATCAGTGCGAACTCGTACGAATTGCGGGTCTGGATCAGGCGATCGCCGATCCGGAACCGGTCGCTGACCGCTCTCTTGCCGTCAGGATTCAGCCGCTCCTGAAGCTCCTTGTTGAGAACGTCGATCCCGGCCTCGCCCCGGTAGATCGGCGCGAGGACCTGGGCGTCCCGGATCGGATCGAGTCCGAGCCCGCCTCCGACTCTTTCTCCGACCATCTCGACCACGGCGTTCCGAACCCGCTCCGGCGTGACCCTTTCCACGAAATGAAAGTCCTGTACCTGGTCGGGTCCCGGGGAGAGGTGGGGAGGCCGACCTTCGTTGATCTCGTGGGCGGCGGTCGTGATCATCGACCGGGCTGCCTGCCGGAAAATGTGGGTCAGCCGGGTGACCGGCGCGATGCCCGACGCGATCAGGTCACCAAAAGGCTTGCCGGCTCCGACCGGGGGCAACTGGTCGGCGTCGCCGACGAAGACGATGTGGGTGTCATGACCGAGGCCGTTGAGCAGCACGTCAGCCATGTGGAGGTTGATCATCGAGGCCTCGTCGACGATCAGAAGGCCGACCGGCAGAGGGTGGCCCGGCTTGAAGGTCGGCTCCGATCCCGGTCTCCATTCGAGCAACCTGTGGATGGTCATCGCTTCGGCCCCGGTAGCCTCGGACATCCGGCGGGCCGCCCGGCCGGTCGGTGCGCAGAGGGCAACCCGCACGCCGGCGGCCTTGGACTCCCTGACAATCTCCTTTGTGCAGACTGTCTTGCCGACGCCGGGACCACCTGTGACGACTGACAGACGGGAACTGAAAGCTCCCAGGACCGCCTGCCACTGCTCGGCGGTCAGCTTTTCGTCACCGGTCTGGTCGGGCGAGTGTTCGAGCACCGGCTCGGCTGCCGCCCGCTCTTTCAGATCACCTGCCAGCCAGCATTCGCGGTCGAGGGTGGTCTGGCGGTAAACCCGCTCGCCTTCGGTGATCAGACCGGACGCCGATACCAGGACTTCCGGGTCGGGCCGGTAATCGAGCAGCTTCGCGGCCTTGCTGGTCAGGACACCCACGGGCAGGTGGGTGTGACCCTGACGTTCGGCTTCGCCGAGCAGGAACCAGGCGGCGGCCTGGGCCCGGCGGTCGGATTCCGGCGGGAAACCGGCCGCGATAGCGATCGTGTCCGCCCGGGCGAACCCGACCCCGTCGATCTCGGTCAGGCTGTACGGATCTTCGCGAATCGTGCGCATCGCCCGGTCGCCAAAGCGGGCGTGGATCTTGCCGGCCAGGTGGGCGAGCCCGTGCGGGGCCAGCTCGACGTGGAGATCACGGACCGCCCGCGTCTCATACCAGCTCTCCAGGGCCGCCTCACGCTGCTTCGGACCGAGACCGGGCAGCGATCCGAGGATCCCCTCCGGGTCGGCAGCGATCTTTTCCAGGACCTCGGGACCGTGAAGTTCGCAGAGGGCATCGGCCCGCACCGGACCGATGTGGCGCAACGAACTCAGATAGGCGACCTGCCCGGCCCGGTCGGAGGGATCCATAGGAAGCGCGGCAAAGACCTGGACCTGGGGCCCGAATTTTTGGTGTTCGGTCCACTGCCCACTCAATTTCGCCCGTTCGCCCGGTTTGAGGTGACCGATGGTTCCCGTGGCGACGAACTCGTCGCCCGAGTCGTCGCGCACCTCGACCACGGCGAAGCCTCCGTCATCGTCGGCCTTCCAGATCACGTGGACGACCTCGATCGCGCCGTTGAACGAGGCTTCGCTTTCGAACAGGTGTCCCGCGCCTGACTCCACCCGATGAGGGTAAAGGTCGCCGCGGAGATTAGACTCGCGTCTCATGGCCGAGCCATCCAAGCCGCTAGGAGATGCGGTCGCCGAAGCGACCGAGGCCGCGAGCCTGCCGAAGCCCGCGCGCCGCCGGAAGTCGGGAAAGGCCCAGGATGTCTTCGGCGGAGAGATGCGGCGGCGGGATCTCCTGCCCCTGCTCATCTTCCACCTGATTCGCAAACAGCCCTCCTACGGCAACCAGCTGATCGACGCGATCGAGACCCTGACCCAGGGTGTGATCTCGGTCAATCCGAACACGATGTACCCGCTGTTGCGCGACCTCGAAGGGAAGAACCTGATCGAGGGAAGCTGGGAACACCCGGACAAGCGTACCCGGCGTTTCTACTCGATCACCCCGGCCGGCGAGGCCGCCTACCAGGAGATCCTGCCGGAGATTGAGCCCTTCCTTGACTCGGTGATTCGATCCGTGACCATGATCAAGGACGAGGTGTACGGCACCTGACCTGCGCGGAAGGCGCTCCAACTGGTAGTTTGCCCCGCGTCAGGCCGGGAGGAGAGAACCGGCACCGCATCATGATGTTGGAGGAAGTTATGCCGACTGGGACAGTCAAGTGGTTCAGCGACGAGAAGGGCTTCGGATTCATCACTCCTGATGATGGCTCCAAGGACGTCTTCGTCCATCACAGTGCAATTCAGTCCGACGGGTTTCGCACCCTGGCCGAAGGCGCAAAGGTGAGCTACGAATCCGAGGAAGGCCCGAAAGGACCTGCCGCCGCTTCCGTCGAGACCATCTGAACCCGGTCTCGGAAGTGTCGAAACGGCCGCCCCTCGGGCGGCCGTTTTGCTTTTCAGTCCGTTTTCAGGCAGCGAGAGGTTGAGCCTAAGCGCGGGCAGGAGTAACTTGCGGAGCCATGTACAGCACAGGTGGTGTCGCCGATCGTTTCGTTCCCCTCTGGTCCCGGGTCGAGAGCAGGCTGGGTGGTCCGCTGCCGGCGGCGCTCCGCTTCTGGGACGGCAGCGAGATCGGACCCGGAGAAGAGGGCTCCTGCCCCGACGTGATTGTGCTCCGCAACAGGCGCGCGATGACCTACGTCGTCACCCGGCCGGACCAGCTCGGGGTGGCCCGCGCCTTCGTTTCCGGTGACCTGATCCTGGAAGGCAGCATCGAGCGGGTCATGGCCGCTGGTGCCCGGCTCTACGGCTTTGATTTCACGATCCAGGACAAGATCGAAGCGGTCAAGCTGGCAGCCCGTCTCGGCGCGGTGAAGATCCCGCCACCGAAGCCACCCGAGGCTGAAGCCAGGCCGAAGGGCCGTCTCCACTCCCTGCGACGCGACAGCGAGTCGATTCAGCATCATTACGACGTCTCGAACGAGTTCTACCGGCAGATTCTCGGCCCGACGATGGTCTATTCCTGCGCTTACTTCGATTCGCCCGAAGACAGTCTGGAGGAGGCGCAGACAAGGAAACTCGATGTCGTCTGCCAGAAGCTCCGGCTCGAGGAGGGCGAGCGTCTGCTCGACATCGGCTGCGGCTGGGGTTCGATGGCGATCCACGCCGCTGCCAACTACGGAGTCAAGGTCGTCGGGGTGACCCTTTCGATCGCCCAGGCCGAGCGGGCCCGCGAGCGGGTCGCCGAAGCGGGGCTCGAGGACCGCGTCGAGATCCGGATCCAGGACTACCGGAATGTAAGCGACGGGCCCTTCGACAAGATCTGCTCGATCGGGATGTTCGAACACACCGGCTCTGACATCGACAACTACTTCGTCGAGACGGCCCGCCTGGGCAAACCCGGAGGTCTCGCCCTCCACCACGGCATCTGCCGGCAGCACAGCGAGGAGGAGTCGCCCAACACGTTCATCACCCACTATGTGTTTCCCGACGGTGAACTCCACCGGGTCGCCCGAGTGATTGCCGGTCTCGAGCGTTCCGGTCAGGAGCTCAGGGACGTGGAGAATCTGCGCGAGCACTACGCGCTGACCCTGCGTCACTGGGTCCGGAACCTGGCCGATAATCAGCAGGCAGCGATCGCCGAAGTGGGAGAGGAGCGGGAAAGGGTCTGGCGGCTTTACATGACCGCCAGCTTTCTCGCCTTTGAGCGGGGAGACATCGGGGTGAACCAGATCGTCGGAGTGATTCCCGAGACGGATCGGGTCGCGCTCTACCGGCCTGCACCCGGTTTGCCGCTGGCCCGGCCCTCTTTTCTGCGGGACTCAGTTTCCGCGGATCAGGTTGGGTAGACCCGAGTCGCGCATGAACTCGGTCGCTCGTTCGACGCTGAGGGGCGGAGCGATCAGGTAGCCCTGGGCCAGGCTGCAGCCGAGGTCCCGGACCATCTGAAGCTGGGTCTCGGTCGAAACGGCTTCGGCCACGACGAGCAGCGACAGGGCCCGGCCGATCTGGGTGATCGCGTCGGCGATCGCCGAATTGCCGGGGTCGCCCCGGCCGAGGCCCTCGACGAATGTCCGGTCGATCTTGATCGCGTCGAGCGGGAACTCACTCAGGTAGCTGAGTGACGAGTAGCCGGTCCCGAAGTCATCGAGTGCGAGATTGACCCCGAGGTCGTGGATCTCCCGCAGCACGTCGTCGATCACGGCGCTGCCGGTCAGCAGCACGTTCTCGGTGATCTCGATCGCGAGGTTCTCGGGCCGGGTCTCGTTGGTTACCAGGAGCTCGGCGATCTCCGCGACGAACTCGGGTTTGCGAATCTGCCGGGACGAGGCGTTGACCGAGACCGTAATCCGGTTATCGGGATCACGACCCTCGTTCCAGACGCCGGCCTGCCGGACCGCCTCGGCCATGATCCAGCTGTCGATCCGGGCGATCAGGTCGCTTTCCTCGGCGATCGGGATGAAGAGGTTGGGCTCCAGCAGGCCTTCGTCGGGATGGTTCCAGCGGGCGAGGGCTTCGAACGCCCGGAGCTTGCCGCTGCGCAGACTGGTTATCGGTTGATAGACCACTTCCAGTTCGCCGTTTTCGATCGCGCTGTGAAGCTGCCGCTCGACGTCGAGCCGGCGGATTACCCGGTCCCGGATCGGTTTGCCGAATGACTCGACCCGGGCCCGTCCGGATTCCTTGGCCAGGTACATGGCCGCGTCAGCATCGCGGATCAGGTCCTCGGCGGATTTCGGTTCTTCCCGACCGGGCTGATAGGTGGGGACTCCGATACTGGCGGTAATGAACCGTTCGGTTCCGGCCTCCGGGATCGGCTGCGAGACGTTCTCGAGCATGCGGCCGGCGACCTCCCGGGCCTCATCCACGGAACGGATCGAGGCGAGCACGATGCCGAACTCGTCGCCACCAAAGCGGGCGACCGTGTCTCCCCGGCGGATCGAAGCCGAAAGCCGGGGTGCGATTTCGCGCAGGAGTTCATCGCCGGCGTGATGTCCGATCCCGTCGTTGATCAGCTTGAAGTGATCGATATCAAGAAAGAGAAGACCGACCATCCCCTCGCGGGAGTCCGCCTGATCGATCGCTTCGGCCAGGCGTCTCGTAAAGAGCTGGCGGTTGGGAAGGTCGGTGAGCGGATCGTGGTTGAGACGGTGTTCGAGCGACTGGTCGGTGCGGCTGCGCTCGATCGAATTGCCGAGTACGTTCGCGGCGGCGCGGAGGAAGTTGCCGTCCTGTTCGGAAAAGGCGCCGACCCGGCTCGAGTGGACGACGATGATGCCGAACTGGTCGACTGCGCCCATGATCGGGGCGATCATCGTGCTCTTGACAGATTCCGGAAGGAACGGCGCAAAGCGGGAAAGGCGGGGATCGTCCGCCCAGGACGGAATCAGGACCACGTCCCCCTGGGTCAGATGACTGTCCGGGTAATGCTCCGGGTCATAGGGCAACTCGTTGGACCAGCCGAGGCTCGCCGAACGATGATGGAGGTGAAGCCGCTTGTAGTCTTCCTGTTCCCAGATCGAAGCTTCAACGACCCCATCGATCTGACCGATCCAGTCAACCGCGTAGCGCAGCAGTGAGTCGGGATCTTCGCCCCGGATCGCCATCTCCCCGAGTCGGGCGACGAGGACCTGTTGTTCGGCCTTCAGTTCGATTGATGCTTCGGCGGCTTTGAGGGCCGAGATGTCCTGCATCACCCCGTGCCAGACCGGGATACCGTCATCGCCGCGGACCAGGCGGGCGCGCTCGTAGATCCAGACGTACCTTCCGTCGCGGGTTCGCAGCCGGTACTCGGCCGGTGGATGGACGTCGAGCCCGATCAGACGCTCATCCTCGAAGGCCATCGCATGCGCGCGGTCATCAGGATGGATCGACCGGAACCAGATGGTCGGGTCGGAAGTCCATTCTTCCGCCGTGTAGCCGAGGATCCGTTCGATCTGGGGGCTGGTGTAAAGCCAGCGGCCCGACTCACCCATCTCGGCCGTATAGATGATTGCCGGCACCGAGTCGATCAAGTGTTCGAACCCTTCGGAATCCATTGTCGGGCGGTTCAGCTCCAACTCGGTTTGGCTCGGTCCGGGGCCGGTAAAGGAACGGGTCGACTTATCGGTGGCGGGATCCGAGTACTGCCGGAGCCAGACCCCGAGCGAATTGGCGGCCGCTTCGAAATCGGCGACCCGGGCGGAGCTTTCCGGCGACCAGGCGGCGGCAAGTCGCAGTCCCCCGATTTCCGGCCGGAAACAGGCAGTCGTCATTCCTTCGAGCACGCTGCCCGGAGCGCCGACGGCTACCCCGTCCGGAATCGAGGTCAACTCGGCGATCGTCTGCGGATCCAGGCGCATCGGCCGGGCGGCCAGCGGTCCATCGCTGTCGCCGACCATCGCTCCGATCGCCCCGTACTGCTCGACCGCGGCTCGAGCGGTCACTGCCGCTGCTTCGCTCACCGAACGGGACCGGCGCAGATCGTTCAACAGGGCCTCCTGCGAAGGTGGGGACTTCCCTTGGGTTTGACGGCGATCCGAACTCATGCGATCTCTGAGATTGACCTTACGGCAGCTTCGATCAATCCGGGCGAAGTTCCAATGTTCAACCGGAAATACCCGGTGCCCGCGGCACCAAATCCCGGTCCGCTCGAGACAGCGACCCGGCCTTCATCAAGGATCGGAATCGAGGGATCCGGGCCGAGGCCCAGGTCACGGGCATCGATCCAGGCCAGGTATCCGGCGGGCGGGGGTCGTTACGGGGCCGCCGGGATCCGCTCCGCGAGGAGTTCGCCGAGGAAGCCGCGGTTGAAGTCAAGCTGAGCGATGATCTGATCGAGCCACTCGTCGCCCCGTTCGAAGGCTGTTCGGGAAGCGATCACGCCGAGATGCCCGGGGTGAGTCGCGCCGGGCGGCAACCGGGAGACGACCCGGGCCGCGCGCTCGCTGGCGGTCACGATGACGGCGCAGCCCAGACCCGCCAGATTGAACGTCTTCGAAGCCGATGTAACGCAGATCCCGCATTCACGGGCGGCGTCCGAGACATCGAGGAAAGGCGTGTGCCTGGCGCCCGGCAGGGCGAGCGGCGCATGGATCTCGTCGGAGAGGACCCAGGCATCGCACTCGATCGCGATTTCGGCCAGTCGTTCGAGGTCGGCCCGGGCGGGAACCGTTCCGGTGGGATTGTGGGGGCTGCAGAGGATCATTGCTCGCGCTCCCTCCCGGAAGGCATCTTCCACGGCCGGCAGGTCGAGATTGCCCTCGCCGTCGAGCGGGACTTCGACCAGATCGGCACCGACCTCGGGAACGATCGAAAAGAACGGAAAGTAGACCGGGGGGTTGATGATCACTCCTTCGAGCGGTCCGGTGACCAGGTCGAGCAACGACCGCAACCCGCCCACGACGTCCGTCGTTGCGGTCACCTGCCCCGGATCGACCTCCCAGCCCCAGCGGCGTGAAGCGAATCCGGCAAACGCTTCGGCCAATCCGGCCTCGGAAGCGTTCGCGTATCCCGTGTCATCGAGCTCGACCGCTTCGATCAAGGCCTCCTTGACCGGTCGGGCCAGCGGAAAATCCATCTCTGCGACAAAGGCTGGCAGTACGTCAGCCGGGTAGGCCGACCACTTGGCCGAGCGCCGCCGCCGGAGCCGTTCAAGCGAAAGGTCGGTCAGGTTGTAGGTGTCGTCGGTCAAGTTCGGCTCGGATTCTCGATCGGGCCCCCGGCCGGGTCTTCGTTCGGCAGGAACATGCTGATCAAAAAGCCAGGCAGGGGTAGGGCAGCAATCACGATTATTACCGTGGTCAGACTGGTCTGATCGGCCAGCAGCCCGAGCAGCCAGGCGACCAGCCCGCCGAATCCGATCGCCGCGCCGAGCGTCACTCCGGAGGCAACCCCGACCCGGTTCGGCAAGAACTGCTGACCCATGACCACCGCGATCGAGAAAGTACCGAAGAGAAAGAACCCGATCAGTGCAACCACGGCAAACGCCCCGGCCTCGCCGACCGTCAGCAGGGCAAGGACCAGCGGGCAGACCATGCCGAGCGAGACGACGAGCACCGGCTTGTTGCCGACCCGGTCGGCAAGACTGCCGCCGAGGACGGTGCCGAACACACCGGTGGCCAGCAGCACCGTCAGGGCGGCGTTTCCGACCGCGTCGGAACTTCCCAGCTCGGTAATCAGATAGATCGGAACGAAGGCCTGAAGCCCGAAATAGGCTGCTGAGCGGAATCCGGCGACCGAGGCGATTGCGGTGAACGGAACCCAGCGGTCGATACGTCTCCCGTTTGCCCTGGCTTCGTTGCCGGCAATTGCCGCGAGCCGGAGTCCGTCGATGCGGGGCAGCTCCCGTTTGAGCCAGATCGCCCCGGCGGCCAGGGGCACGACGAACCAGATCAGACCGGAGATTCCGAAGGCGAGCACCAGGACAGTGACAATCACGGGACCGATCGCGAACCCGATGTTGCCGCCCACGCCATAAAAGCTCATCGCGGTAGCCCGCCTCCTGCTGCCCGCCACGAAACTCGCGTTACGAGCGCCTTCCGGGTGATAGGCACCCACCCCGAGCCCCGCCACCGCGACCGCGACCAGGGTCAGGGCGTGGGATTCCGCCAGCCCCACAGCTGCTATCCCCAGCCCGCCGAGCAGTACCCCTCCGGGCAACAGCCACGAGATCGAGCGCCGGTCGGTCAGGAACCCGAAGAACGGCTGAAGCAGGGATGAGCAAAACGTCATCACCAGCAGCAGCGCGGTCGCATCGGCGTAGCTGTAGCCGCGCCGGGCGATCAGGAACGGAAGCATCGCCGGCACCGCTCCCTGGCAGGCATCGACCATCGCGTGTCCGAAGGCGAGCACGCCGATCGACCGGCGGTCCATGTCCTCGGCGTTTGCGTCCCGGCTGACCACTGGCCAAGCCTGTCAGAAGCAAGCGTTGGGCCGCGACTTCCGGAACATGACCTCCTACCCCGACCATGGCTCGCCGGTACGCAAGGCCCGGGAAGCGGCAAGGGCAAAGACACCCTGCGCCGGCTGCGGCACCGACGCCGAGCCCGTTCTTCGCAAACCTCATCCGTTCTCGGCTGAGTGGGAACTCGACCGAAGCACCTACTTCGGCTGTGCTGTCTGCGGAGCGCTGCTCGCCCGGCTCTCCGGGCCGGCTGCAAACCGGCCTTCCGACGTGCCTTCGGACCGTCTGCCGGATCCGGCCGGGATGCTCGCAACCAGGATTCAGCGCGCTCTGGATGGAGTCCCCCCGTGCCAACGCCCGTCGGTTCTGGAAAGTGCCCTCGCCGACGTGGCCCGTGATCATGGACCCGGATTGCGTGTGATCCGGGCCGATGATCGGGCCGGTTCCATCCCTCCGGCTTTCACGCTGCTCTGGCGAGGGGAACCCTGGTTGACCTTCGGTCTCGAAGGAGACCGCGCCCGCATTCTGGAAGAGCCGGGGTGAGTCCGGTCGTTACGCGGCGTCGGGCAGGTGGCGACGGAGGCGGGCGTGTTCGGCGCTCAGGCCGGCGAGATTGAGCCAGGTGGGGCTGACCGATTCCAGTTCACGCCGCACCGAGGGGGCGACCGGTTCGAGGCTGGCCTCCAGACACGCGTTGAACTGGCGTGAGAGATCTTCCTCGCTGTCGGTCTGTTCCCGTTTCCTCAGGAAGGAGCGGTGCCAGTTGCGGAGAGCCTCATCGGAGCGAGCGAAGATTTCCGAGGGTCCGGACCTCGCGGCGCCGTAGTGGGCGAGGTAGACGGTTTCGGCCCCGACCGCGTCCAGCGACCCGATCGAGGTCAGGGAGTCCTCGAGTGAAAAGTCCGAAGGCGGGATGGAGGGCCGCACCACGCTGCTTCCTGGCAACTGGACCCCCAGCGCGTCCCCGCAGAAAAGCGATGAGGTCGAATGGTCGAGGTAAGACATATGCGCGGCCGTATGACCCGGGGTCGCGATCGCCTCGATCGTCCGGTCACCGAGGTTGATTCGGTCACCGTCCGTAAGTGAGGTCATGCGGGAAATGTCGATCGCAACGGGAAGGCCGAACATGTGCTCGGCCTTCTCGCCGTAGACCTCTTTCATCTCCGAGAGGAGGGCAGACCGGTCGGCCAGGAGCTCGGTCGTTCCGGCCGGTGCGGCGATTCTCGCGGTCGGAAACCGGGCTGCGATCACTCCCGCCCCGGCGGCAGCGTCGGGATGGATGTGGGTCAGCAGGATGAGGTCCACCCTGATTCTGCGCGACCGGAGGCCATCGAGCACGCGGGGGGCAGCATTGGCAGGGCCGGGATCGATCAGGACGTTGCGGTCACCCGGGATCAGGTACAACGACGACCTTCCCGGGGTGTCATTCAACATCGGGTCGATCAGCAACGGATCGGTGCCGCTGAGCGCCGCGGGGATTGAGGATGAGCCATCACCGTCAGGTCGCTCACCGCGGCTGCGGCGGGAGCCAAAAACCCTGGTCGGGACGTGGAAGCGCGTGTTCATATCACCCTCTGTCTTCTCTAACCATCCATCTTCCAGATGGATGCGCTTTTCCCTCCAAGCCCGATGCGGACCGGTCGAATGGATCCTTAAAGCGAAACGCCCGCCGGAAGGCGGGCGCGCTCGCGTTGCTGCTTCGGGGCTTTCGCCCCGGGGTGGTTCAGCCTTAGATGGGCTCCACCGAAGCGGCGGCCGGACCCTTGGGTCCGTCCTCTGCTTCGTAGCTCACTTTGGCGCCTTCCGCAAGGGTGCGGAAGCCGTCAGACTGGATGGCGGTGTGATGGACGAAAACGTCCTTCGAACCGTCGTCCGGCGTAATGAAGCCGAAGCCCTTCTCGTCACTGAACCACTTGACTGTGCCTGTAGGCATTTAGTCCTCCAACATCGGTGCTGCGAAACGCGGAGGATGCCGGTAAAGCAACGACTGCGAGCGCTACACACGTCTTTGCCGGGTTTCTCAACCCGACCCTATCCGCGGACCGTAGCAGTATCTGCCCGATCTCGCAGGTTTTGCTACAAGCGTTATCTGCTGCGCTGCTGCTGACGGTTCCGATTGCGGTTCGAAGCATTGCTCCGGTTACGCTTCGGTTTGCCGCCGCTCCTGCCGTTGCCCGAAGCACCGGAGCCGTTGGCCTGGGGCGAACGATCGCCGCCCTGGCGGCTGCTCTGGCTCCGCTTCGGCCCCTTGCCTCGCTTGCCGTTACCGGAACCCGAACGACCCCCCGAACGCTTCTGGGTCGTGTGGCTCTCCGCCCGGAACCCGGCGCCGCTCGCCTCAAACTCGCTGTGCAGACCGAGCGAATGGGCGATCTTCCCCATCTCCCTGGCCTGATCGGACATGAAGAAGCTGACTCCGACCCCGTCGGCGCCGGCCCGGCCGGTGCGGCCGACCCGGTGGACGAAGGTGTCCTGATCCTCGGGAATGTCGAAGTTGATCACGTGGGTGACGTCGGCGACGTCGATGCCGCGGGCGGCGACGTCGGTTGCGACCAGGGTGTCAACCTTGCCGTCCTCGAAATCGGCCAGGGCACGCTGACGCTGGTTCTGCGACTTGTTGCCATGCATCGCGGCAGCCCTCACCTGTCTGGTGCGCTTGCTCAGCTTCTTGACCAGTCGGTCGGCACCGTGCTTGGTTCGGACGAAGACGAGGGTGCGGCCACGGTCCGGCTGCTCGAGCTCGCCGACCAGCGTCTCGATCTTGGCGTCATGCGAAACGTGGATGAAGCGATGCTCGATCTTTCCCTTGTTCTCGATCGACGGCTTGTTGACGTGGGTCTTCGGGTCGATCGTGTAGCTCGCGGCCAGCTTGCCGGCGGCGCCTTCGAGGGTGGCCGAGAAGAACAGGGTCTGACGGGCAGAGTCGACCTGCTTCACGATCCGGTCGACGGCGGGCTTGAATCCCATGTCGAGCATCCGGTCAGCCTCGTCGAGGACCAGGTAACGGACGTTGTCGAGGCTGAAAGCGCCCCGCTGAAGCTGATCTTCGAGCCGGCCGGGGCAGGCAACGATGATGTGAGCCTTGGCGGCCCGCTTGGCCTGCTGCTGCAGACCGACGCCACCGTAGACGGCGGCGATCTTCAGGGCCCGGGCGTGGCAGATCTCGTACATCTCGTCGACGATCTGACTGGCGAGCTCACGGGTCGGAGCGAGAATCAGGGCCGAAGGACGCCGGTCCTCGGCCTGGACCAGGTCGACCAAAGGAACGCCGAAGGCGAGGGTCTTGCCGGATCCGGTCGGGGATTGGACCAGCACGTCGTCGCCGTCGAGGATGTCCTCGATGACCTGACGCTGGATCGGGAACGGGGCTTCGATGCCACGCTTGGCGAGTGAATCGACCACGGCATTTGACACGCCGAGATCGGCAAAAGACTTCTTGGACATTCTGTTCTGCTTCCTGATGAGGGGTGTGAGGGGAGATCCGGTAACCCCACGACGCCTAAGCGAAAACAGGAAGGAACTGAACCTCGATCGCGTCCGTTCGGGACAACGACCAGAAGACAAGATAACAGGCCGCGCGAAGAAAACCTCTGCACAGTCCGGTTTTCGGTCCGACTGCCGGGCAACCTGGGCACAGTCCCTATAGCCTTATTGACCCGCGAGTCAACTTCTCGCAGCCGCTACGGGCCAGGCGCCCGCAGAGCTCTCAACTAAAACGCCCCGGAGGACCAAGAAACCTCATGTTCGTACACAAGGCAGCCGTCGTCGGCGGCGGCACCATGGGCGGTCAGATCGCCCAGGCGATCGCCGCTGCTGACATCCCCGTAGTGATCAAGGACGTCGACCAGAAGTTCGTCGATGCCGCGATCGAAGAAGTCAGGAACGTAACCGCTGGCCAGCTCGGCAGCAAGGTCAAGAAGGAGAAGATCACCCAGGAGCAGGCTGACGCCCGCCTGGACGAAGTGCTGGCCAACGTGACCGGCACCGTGACCTATGACGAGTTCGGTGACGTCGACTTCGTAATCGAGGCCGTGCCGGAGAAGATGGCGATCAAGCAGGCGGTCTTCGCCGAGCTCGATGCCGTCACCCCGGGTCACGCCATCCTCTCCTCCAACACCTCGGCCCTCTCGATTTCCGAGATCGGCGAGGCCACCCTCCGTCCCGACAAGGTCGTCGGTTTCCACTTTTTCTACCCGGCCTCGGTCATGCCGCTGGTCGAGGTCGTGATCGGGGACGACACCTCACCGGAGACCGCCCAGACCTCATCGAACTTTGCCCAGGCCATCGGCAAGTCGCCGATCACCTGTGGCGAGGTCCCCGGTTTCGTCGTCAACCGCATTCTCAACTCCGCGGTCGGCGAAATCTGGCGTGCGCAGGAAGAAAACGGACTCTCGATCGCCAAGATCGACGAGGGCGTCGGGGCCGCCAACGTTTCCCCGATGGGTCCGTTCATCCTGATCGATGTGCTCGGTCTCGACACGGTCTTCCACGTCGCCGAGCACCTCAACGAGTCCTACGGTGATCGCTTCTACGTCCATCAGGGCATGAAGCAGCTGGTCGCCGACGGCAAGCTCGGCGCCAAGACCGGCGGCGAAGGCATGTACAAGGACGGCCAGCCGAACGTCCCCGGCGATGCCGACGCAGATGCCGAGGAGTTGACCGAGCTCTTCCTCGCCAAGTCTCTGATCGAGGCCTGCCTGATCCTCGAGGAGGGTGCCTGCAGCGTCCGTGACATCGACTGGGGCATGATGAACGGCGCCGGCCTGAACCCGATGAAGGGCCTCTTCCCGCCCTTCTGGAAGGCCGATCTCGAAGGTCTCGATGTCTCACTCGAACGGATCGAGAAGTTCAACGAGAAGTACGGCGATGATCGCTTCCCGGTGCCGGTCACCCTCAAGCGACTGGTCGCCCAGGGCCGCCTCGGCCTCAACGCCGGTCAGGGTTTCTACCCGTACCCGCAGCCGGACGAGGGTGATCAGCCCGAGAAGGTCAAGCTGGAGACCCGCGGCAACGTGGCGATCGCCTGGCTGACCAATCCGCCGATGAACGCGATCTCGCCCCAGGTCATCGAAGACCTCGGCACCGTCTGGGAGAAGGTCAACGCCAACTCCGAGATCGGCGCCATGGTCATCGCTTCCTCGACCGGCCCGATCGTGTACTCGGCGGGTGCCGACATCAAGGCGTTCACCAAGATGGACACCGAAAGTGGCGCGGCGCTGATCAACAACGGCCACGAGCTGCTCAAGAGCTTCGGCGAGGGCCGCGTCGCGACCATCGCCGCCGTCAACTCGCTCGCCTTCGGCGGCGGTTGTGAGCTGGCCATGGCCTGCGACTTCCGCATCGCCGCGGAATCCGCCGTCTTCGGGCAGCCGGAGATCAAGCTGGGCATCATCCCCGGCTTTGGCGGTACACAGCGCCTACCGCGCCTGGTCGGCTGGGGCAAGGCCCTGGAGATGAACACCGTCGGTGATCCGATCTCCTCGATCGAAGCCCTCGAGGCCGGCCTCGTCAACGAACTGGTTCCCGACCAGGAGCTGTTCGACGTCGCCCTCAACTGGGCCAGCCGCCTGGCCGGACAGGCCCCGCTCGCGATCGAGCAGGTCAAGCAGGTCAGCTTCCGCGGCGGAGACGCCGACGCAGGCATCGACGCCGAGAAGGAAGGCTTCGCCAAGGTCTTCTTCTCGGAGGACGGCAAGGAAGGCATTAGCGCGTTCCTCGGCAAGCGCAAGCCGAACTGGCAGGGCAAGTAAGCCCCGGCCACATCAGTTACGCCAAGAGGGCGGCCTCCGGGCCGCCCTTTTTTCTTAAGCAGGCACACGCTTCGGGCGTTGGTCGAGGGGCCCGGGTTCGGTGATATCCCCCCAAAACCGTCGCTGCGCTCCTCATTCCGGAGGTTTTGGGGGAACACCCCCGACCCGAACCCTGCAGAACCAGGCGATTCACCAACCACAACAGTGGGGCGGGGTGGGTGGTGCCGCAGGTTAAGCGTCGTGATGACCCTTAACCTGCGCCACCATCCAGGAGATGCCACCCGGCAGAGCCCCTCCCAACTTGCAGTTAAGCCTCTACCTTCGGACTACCTTGATTCGGTAGCGGGAGTCGTTTCCGGTCTGGTTGCTGCTGGGGGTGATGGCGAGCCAGATCGACTGGGGGCGTTTCTTGAGGGTCTTGACGACGATGCCCTCGGGCTTCGCGTAGGGCCGGTTGGACCGGACGATCAGGTTCTTGCCCGGCTTGTAGATGGATTTCGCCTTCGGCTTGATGGCCGAGAGCACGACGTCGCCTTCGCGCTGGCTGACGTTGACGAGGATGCCTCGCCTGGCCGGGATCATCACCCGGTAGACGTCAGCCGGGTCCTTGGCCCGGGAGAGGGTGGCGTTGATGACCCGGCGTTTGCCGGATCCTGCCCGCCAGAGGAAGGGCGTCTTGGCCGGAAGCAGGGAACCGTTGACCCAGCGGATGTCGTCGTTCGGTTCGTAAGGATCGATCGGCGGGTTCTCACCGGTCAGGCTCTTTTCAATGCTGAGCAGGCCCTCGCCGTAGGCAGGATCACGGCCGGGCTCGCCGAGGTCGGTGGCCGAACTGGTCAGCAGGCTGGAAATCTGGAGGTTGCCGAGCTCGGGACGGACCTGCCGGAGCCAGGCGGCCGCCGCGGAAACCATCGGAGCCGAGAAGCTGGTGCCGCTCACTGCCCGCCAGCTGCGGTCGACTCCGCCCGCACCACTCGAACCGGCCGCCACGTAGGGGGCGAGCACGGCGGCGCCGGGTGCGGTGATGTCAACCCCGGAATTGCGGGTCGAGAACGGTGCGACGATCGAACTTTCGTCCACGGCCCCGACCGCGAGCACATGCGGGTCGATTGCGGGCCGCACCGGCAGGTTGCCGGTGTCGCCGGAGTTGCCGGCTGCCGCTACCGGCACCACACCCTTCCTGATCGCGTACTGGGTGGCGACGAAATGGCTGAAGCAGGTGCCCGCGGGGAAGGTGTAACTCATGTTGACCACGGCGGCCTTCTTGTTCACGGCCCTGGTCACGGC
>JAEYSQ010000111.1 GCA_023434465.1 Actinomycetes bacterium | reverse complement strand
CCACAAGCGGCAACAAACAACCCGGTCAACGCCACCATGGCCACGCCGATGAGGACCTTCAATCCTCGAACACGTTCCATATGTATCTCCTCACTCCTCGTAGTTCGGGGAGCCGTCTACCGGCATTTGGAGACCGGCGCGTCCGGCTAGCCCGTTGTCCTCTCTCATACCAAGTAAGTTCAACCTATTGAACTCAATTCGGTATCTGGGACACGGTAACACAGACTTCCGGCGGCTACAAGCCGCCTGATTGTGCAATTGGAGGGTTTTGGGAACCCAATTCGGGACACACGGACGAGGCAGAATCCTGCGCGCCTGCCGATCTACAAATTTGGACTACTGGTGTTGGTCCGGCATGGCTTCGATGCCGGATTCGGTCATCACCGAATCCGCCACCGAAAGGAGTAGCTTGCCGATCTCCTGGATTCGATCCGTGTCGAGCTGCCCGGGAAATCCAAGGGCGAGCAACAGCAGTTCGAGTTCGCCAGACTGACCCAGGATTCCCGCCGAAGCGGCAAAATTCTCGTTCAGCTCGCCCTGGCTGGTCGCCCAACGCCGCTGCCGCGTTTCTTCGATCTCCTCGATCAACTGATCAGGGCTGGTGATCGTGGCCTCGGTATGGGCCGGCAATGATCGGCCTCGGACGAGTCTCTTCATCTTTGCCGGCTCGACTGAGGCAAGGATCACTTTGCCCAGCGCTCCGTCGAGCGGCCCGTAGACACTCCCCAGCGTGATCCCGACGTGGACGCCGTGGGGAGGGTAGAAGCGCTCGATGATTTGAGCTTCATGTTCGCCCACTCGCTGCGCCAGGGCAAAGGAGACGTTGTACTCCTCGGCCAGAGGGGCGATCTTCTCGACCGTAGTGCGGATCAACTTGACCTGCCGGGACGCCGCGGCACCAAGTGGAATCAGCGCCGCACCGAGGCGATACATGCGGGTATCCGGATCGCGGCGAACGAAATCGTTTGCTTCCAGAGTCGAAAGCAGGTTGTGCATGGTGGATTTCGAGAGGCCGGTCGCCGTGACCAGTGCCGACATCGTGGCACCCTGATCACCGAGATCGGAAAGTTCACGCAGAACCTTGATCGCTCCGACTACCGCCGGGACCTGGTACTTGCCGCTCGCCTCCTTGCTCACTGTGCCTAGCCCCTTTCCCGGAATCCCCGGAAGACGATCGGTTTCTCCCGCGTCAGTTCCTCGAGCGTATACCCGATCCCTTCCCGTCCCCGGCCGGAGAGCTTCACCCCGCCGAAGGGGAACTCCGGTGGCCGGTAGTTGTCGGTGCCGTTGATCACGACCCCGCCGGCTTCGAGCCGTTCAGCCGCGACCAGGGCCCGGCGGTAGTCGGCCGTGAAGACCGACGACATCAAGCCGAACGAAGAGGAGTTCGCAACCTCGATCGCCTGTTCTTCCGAGTCGACCGGGATCAGGTTGAAGACCGGACCGAAGATCTCGTCGTCGACCGCTATGTCTGCGGTATGCGGAACGCCGGCGAGCAGGGTCGGCGCGAAGTAGGCCCCGTCGGCTTCGCCGGTTCCGGCGGCGACTTCCGCACCCTGGGCTCGAGCGTTCGCGACCTGGGTCGCCACCCTGGTCGCCGCGCCTTCATGAATCAGCGGACCGATCGTGGTCTCCGCGTCGACCGCGGCGCCGACCTTCTGGGCCTCGACCGCGGCGACCATCCGGGTCGCCAGTTCGTCGTGGAGCGAACGGTGGACGATCACCCGCTTACTGGCCGAGCAGGCCTGGCCGTTCATCAGCACGCGTCCACGCAGGATCTCGCTCGCGACCAGGTCGAGGTCGGCGTCCTCGAGGACCAGGCAGGCGTTGTTCCCACCGAGCTCGAGGTGCAGGAAGGGGAGCCTGTGAACGGTCGCGCGTGCGACCGCGATACCGGCCGCGGTGGAGCCGGTCAGCGAGATCGCGTCGATCCCTTCGGCTTCCGCGAGTGCGGCGCCGACCGTGGCGTCACCGTGAACGGCGGCGATCACGTCGGCGGGCACCCCGACTTCGATCAGAGCCTGACGGAAGCGCTCGACGACCAGCGGGTCTTCCATCGGAGGCTTGACCACGACCGCGTTGCCGCCGACCAGTGCCGCCCCGCACTTCTCGATGAAGAGTTCCACCGGGAAGTTGAATGGCAGGATCGCGGCGACCACCCCGAGCGGCTCACGCCGGGTGAAGGCGAGATCCCACTCGGACCTGGCGTTGGACTCGGAAGGGAGCATCCGGCCGACCAGACGCCGGCCCTCGGCCGCGTTACCACGCAGGAAGTGGAGGCCGCCCCGGACCTCGTTCGTGGCCTGGCCGATCGGCTTGCCCGACTCGGATGACAACAACCGTCCGAGCGTTTCGACTTCGGGTTCGAGCAGCGCGGCCGCCGCATCGAGCAGGTCGGCGCGCCGGCCGATCGGAATCTCGGTCCAGGCGCGCCGGGCCCGGACGGCCCGGGCGACGATTTCGGCGACGTCCCCTGGGTCGGTCAGCCCGACCTCGCCCAGTACCTCTGTTCCTTCTGGATTCCTGACTTCAAGGGTGCTCATAGGTTCAGCCTACAGAACCGGGTTCAAGTCACGGAAAGAAATTCATGG
>JAEYSQ010000084.1 GCA_023434465.1 Actinomycetes bacterium | reverse complement strand
GTATCGCTTCGATCGACAGCAACGACAAACGACTTGAATTCGCCAAACAGTCGGTAAGTTTCTTCGTAGATCGTCCGCTCACCGGCTACGGCTTCGAGTGGATCGAATCGGCCCACAACATTTACCTCCAGTTGTTGGTATCGGGCGGGATCCTGGCCCTGATCGGGTTCCTCTGGGTCTACGGTGGGTTCGTCTGGCGAGGGTTCCGGATGCGTGGGCAATTTAGTGGCGACGCAGACGCCGTCCGGGTGGCTACCGTCGTCTCGCTGATCTCTTATCTGGTCATGGGCCTGGTCCAACCCGATCTGCTCGATCGGTACCTGTATCTGCCGGCCGGCCTGATTCTCGCGCTCTCCGCAAGCAGGGAAAAAGGCGGATCAGGTGAGTCAGGAACGGCCGGAGAAGACGAGGTTTCTGATTAGTCGATCAGCCAGTGGTTGGCCCCGATCAGCTTGAAAGTGGCCTCGGGAAGGAGTGCTCTGGCGCGGCCGAGAGTTTCGTCATCCGATATCTCGATGATCACCCGGCTTCCGTGCTGCTCCAGCAAGTCAAGCCCGGATGCGAGCACCTCCACTTCGGCGCCTTCAGCGTCGATCTTGATCAGGTCCGGTGCGCCAAACTGTTCGGCCACATCGCTCAGGCGTCTGCATTGGACGGTGACGCCGCCTGCCGCCCCGATCTCGTCGACCAGGGTCCACATGACCGTCGGTTGAGTCGCATCGATGTCGCCCTCTCCGCTGGCTTTGGGGGGATGCAGGGTCTTTTCGCCGGCGAAGTCATCGACCGCGCACTGCAACACCGTCACGTTTCCGAAACCATTCAGTTCGACCGAGCGCCGGAGCCGGTCAGCCGTCTCCGGCATCGGTTCGAAAGAGACCACGCGTCCGGTATCCCCGACCATCCGGGCGGCCATGGTGGTCACGAATCCGATGTGAGCTCCGACGTCCCAGAAGGTCATCCCGGGCTCGAGCAGACGCTCGAGCGCGGCCTGCACATGAGGCTCGTGGGCGCCGGTCCAGTAATACTTTTCACTTTTCAGCCGGACCGGAAGCTTCAGGCCCTCACCGGGTCCGGAACGGACGGTCACTACCGTCTCCCCCTGCGGAGCAAAGCGGTTGATCAAGGGACGAGCCACCCGTGCCAACACCGAGTCAGCCCGAAACCGCCGCGCGACGGGTGCCGGCATGCGGTCAATGATGCGGATCAGTCCGTTGCCTGCCACGGCGGGCGACGCTATCACGCGCGCCTGGCCGCTCAGGCGTTTTCGCGGCGACCGAGCCGGTCGACGCTGAGGCTCCGGGCTGCCCGGAAGAGTCGTACCGTCAGTGCCGGCCTCGCGTATTCGCTGGTGAACACGGCGGCATCCAGGTCTTCCCGAACCGCAGTCGTGTCGGGATGGCGGTCGAGGGTGTGCGGCTGGGCGTCCGGGGTATTGATTCGCGAGGTCGACCAGGGCTTGGTATGGGTGGAGTCCCGGCCGAAGCCGATGTTGTCCACCATGTCCTCGTAGTCAAACCGGAAGTTCTGTCAGGCGCTGCGCCATGTCGCCCAGCCTCATACCTGCGGATACTTGGAGAAGTAGCAGCTGGTTTCAGGGTCCGGGACTCCGACGACCAGGAGGACCGGCAGAACCGTCCCTTCCTGCACGATTTCGTCCTGTCTACGGGCCCAGGAAGCGGGCTTACAGAGCATTGGTAGTTCGGTCGGTTAGCGTTCTCCGCTGTGGAGCACCCCCTAAACCTCGGTCGGTTCGTCCAGATGGTCAGAGGTCCGGGCGGGTTGACCTTGGCCACCTCGCTGGCCGGACAGGCGTTCACCCTGATCACCGGTGTCATCGCCGCTCGGGCGCTCGGGGTTGATGGCCGGGGCACTCTGGCCCTGCTTTGGTTGGCGCCACTCATCCTCGCGCTCCTCGGTGGCATCGGAATCCCTCCCGCTGTCACCTACTACGTTGCCAGGGAGAAAGTTCACGCCCGAGCGATTATCCGACTGTCGCTTCAAATTACGATCCTTCTCGCCACTTTGCTTGGCTTGCTGTACGCGCTCGGTCTGGTCATCTTCGCAGGTGACAACCACGATTTCCCGCTTGTAGCTGTGGCTTGCAGCGTGGCGATGATCCCGTTGTTCTTGGGGCAGAACCTGGCGATCGCAGCACTGCTCGGTCAGGAACGTTTCCGGGCTTACAACGCCGCCCGTTTGATCCCCGTAGCAGCCTATGCTC
Source organism: Actinomycetes bacterium (assembly GCA_023434465.1). Taxonomy (GTDB): domain Bacteria; phylum Actinomycetota; class Thermoleophilia; order Solirubrobacterales; family 70-9; genus 67-14. The sequence goes on along the minus strand of JAEYSQ010000084.1, from coordinate 6,285 downwards.
TCTTCTCGACTTTTCTGGTCGTCTCCGGCTCGGCTACGTTGGCCAGCATCCTCGGTGCAGCGCTAGCAAGCTGGCTCATCGCGATGACCATCTCCTGGACGCAAATTGCGAGGACCGGCCCAGACGCAGAAGGCGAAACGCCGGTCACTCGGGGCGAGATCATGAGCTTTGGCGTTCGCGGAGTGGTCGGGAGTGTTTCGCCGATCGATGATGTGAGGCTCGACCAGTTCATGGTCGGTCTACTCCTTGATGCTCGCGCTCTGGGCCTGTATGTCGCGGCGATCGCCTTCTGCAACATCCAGCGATTCGTGGCGCAGGCAGTGGGCGCTGTCTCCTACCCCCGCATAGCCTCGGAACGCCGAGGACCCCAAGCGTGGAGTCTGACCAGTCGATACTTCCGAATCGGACTCGCGCTGGTTGCCGTGTGCACAGTAATTTTGCTGCTCTTGCTACCAGTTCTTCTGCCGTTGCTCTTCGGGGAAGATTTCTCGGATGCGGTGGGCCTTGGCCGGATCCTTCTTGCCGGTACGTTCTTTCTGTCCGTCCACCGGTTGCTGACCGAACTGGCCCGTGGTCTCGGCCACCCCGGTTACGCATCCATAAGCGAGGCGGCCAACGCAGTGATCTTTCTGGTCGTGGTCTTCCTCGTGCTCAGCCCGATCACTGCGAGCGGAGTCGCCTGGGCAGTTGTGGTTGGCGGCGTGGTCTGTGTGGCCCTGCTCGGTTGCCTGCTGCTCCGCTTGAGGAAACCCCTGCTTGGCGGGCATCCGAACGAGCCGCATCCGGAACTGCCCGACCGAAACCCCGAACTGCCTGAGGACTAGTAGATCCGGGCGGCTACGCCCCCGGCACTGAAGGTCAGGCACCAAAGTATTGCCAAATGTATGACGTCGTATCTTCTAGTGTGCGAATCAGCCAGAAACGAACCAGTGGCTCCCTCCCCATGCCTCGCCTGGCCCCGATGGGCGGGGTCACCCAGAGACCCTTCGCCGAGCTCCGGTCTATCCGGATCCCTCACTTGAGGGATGATATTCCCGCGCAAGAATCGCGAAAGTATTAACCAACCCGAGCTTCTCTCCGAGACGCTGCTGAATAGTGCCCTGGCTCGACCAGTAACTGATCGTTTCGACCTCGGAGAATTCCGCGGTCAGAAGGTCCGAGACAGCTTTTTCGTCGACGCCGTTTCGCACTACGTGATACTCGACAGTATCACCGGGTGCTTCCTCGCTCAGGCCATGAAGGGCCCGCCGAAGCCGGGTCTTCATCCCGCGGAAAATTTCCCCCTGGAGTACTCGCCAGCTCAGGTAGCTGACGTTTGTGAAGTAAAGGACAGATCGGGGAATGCGGGGATACCAGAGAGGGTCCTGAACTGAGACGAGCGCACCGCCAGCGCGAAGGTGGTTGTCGATCGAATTGCGGATTGTGGCGAGATAATCGGGAATGTGGTGGAGGACCGAGGCATAGAGGATCAAATCGAACTGCCGGTCACCGAGCATGCCAAGCGAGCCGTCTGGGTCGAAAACAGCCCGGAAGCGGTCGTTGCCGGCGAACCTGCGGTTCATCGTGTCTACTGAATCGGGGGACATCTCGGTCCCGGTCACGGCACAGCCGATTTCCAGCAGTCGATGTGAGACCGAGCCATCGCCCGCGCCGATTTCGAGCACTTCGACCTCTCGGCCGGTTACCCCGATTCCTTCTACCAAGACTGAAACCTGGTCCATCAGGCCCTCGTAGAGGTGTCGGTGCTTCAGGTGGGGTGACTCCGAGTTGTAGTCGTAGTCAGCCAGATAATGGCTGCCCTGAGTAACGTCCGGGGTTGGTGAATCGGTCACGGGCTCGTCCTGGGCGTCGGCGTGACCATCAACAAACCTTCGGCTTCGAACCAACCCCTTTTGACAGCGAGACCGTTCTGCTCGACATGCCAGGTGGTCGGTTTGCCGAACCTGCTGTGAAGGCGCCAGGCCCACCGGGGCCGTTTGGCCCGCCACCAGAGAAGAGCCGGCGAATACCCCCCCAACACCCCTATCGCACGCTGGCTAACTGACATCGGTCTCAGATTGTCCCGGAGATCGCATCTTCAAACAGCGTGGCAAGCGCGGCAGGGGAGAGGTTGCGACGAGCGAAGCGGTGCCCGGCCCGGGAGCGCCTGTCGAGCTCCTCCTGGTCTGAGATAACCGATGCCACAGTCGAACCGAATTCTCCCGGTTTTGCGATCCATCCGCTGCCCGACTCCCTGACGATCCGGGCCGCTTCGCTCTGCGGGCGGACCGAGGCGACGACCGGCATCCCGGTGGCGAGGTAGTTCATCAACTTCGAGGGTACGTTGAACTCGCCCGCCTCATAGGATTGTGTAACCGCAGCAAGCGTGGCCCGGCTCAACTGGGCCCGAATTTCCTCCTGATCGAGAAGCCCGGTCATTTCAACCCGGTCAGTGCTGATCGCGGCCCGGACTTCGCTTTCGGCGACGCCACTGCCGGCGATGACCAGCGATGCGTTCATCGCTTCGAGGTCGGGATCGGCTTCGAAATCACGGACGACGTCGGCCAGTCCCTGGGATTTTCCGATGTTTCCCATCACGATGATTCGGGGAGGCTGATTTGAATCAGGACCGTAAAGCGAATCACCCGAAAGCGTGGCCGGGTTGTAGGCAACCGTGATTTTTTCTTCCGGGACGCCCTTGGCCAGCAGATTCTCCCGGAAGGACCGCGAGAGCACCACGATCCCGCTTGCCGTGCGGTAAGCGGCCTGCTCGAGTCTTCTGGAGGCTCGGACGATCGGGTCGGAATCGTCGAGGTATCCGGTTGCAACCGCACCGTCGGGCAGGATGTCCTGAAGCCAGATGAACCAGGGAATTTTGCGCAACCTGCTGCTGACGATTCCCGGAAGCAATGCCGGAAACGACGGCGAAGTCGAGACGATCGCGTCCGGCCGGTCGAGAAAAGGCGCGACGAGCGAAAGCGAGGCGAGGAAGCTCGCCTCCTGCAGCAGCCGGTCGCGGGCGCGTTCGCGCCCCATGTAGAGCGGAAGGCGCCGAACCGGGATTCCGGCCCGGATCTCCAGGTACGGTCGCAGCCTCAAACCCCAGACCGGGTCCGGGTAATGAGGATGCGCCGCGACCACTTCCACCTGATGGCCGCGGTCTGCCATCGCCCGGGCCCAGACACCGGCGAGAGGGGCAATCCCCATCGGTTCGGGGTCGTAGTTACAGCTCCAGAGCTGAATTCGCATCGGTCCAGAGTTTCACATCGACAATGGCACGGCCCGAAACCCCGGGCCGACCGCAACTACAGGAACGGAGGTGTGTCGTGGATATAGTGGCCGCGATGCGAATCAGCAAGACCATCATGCTCGCCCTTCTCGCCGCACTGCTGGCGGTCGGGTTGTCCACCCCGGCAAGCGCAACTCCGGTGGTCGACCAGTACACAGAGCAGCTGCCGACCCCGGGCGGCCCCAACCCGATGGACCCGGGAAGTCCCGGGTCCAACGACACCCTTTCTCCGGCCAATGGCGACAACGGAGCCGTTGAGGATTCGACCTATGTGAATTCGGATGGTGAAGTCGTCACTTCAGAAGAGGACGGTGCGACTGCCACGCCCAACCGGAATCACGGGGACGGCGCGGCCCGCGCGGGATCCGAGGACGAGAACGAGATCGGTGCGGCAGTCGTGACCACTTCGGACGACGATGGCGACGGTGGGATGGGCTGGCTGTTTCCCGCCTCTCTGATTCTGATCGCCGGAGTGATCGCAGGTATCGCGATCAGCCGGCGCAACAGAGGCAATCTGGCGATTTGATGAGAGCCGGCCGGCAGATCCTCGCCTCGCTGATCACGGGGCTGATTTTCGTTGGAGCTTGCGGAGTGTTCGCTCCGCAAGCGTCTGCGGCACGCCCGTTGGTCACCGGTATCACTATTCCCGACGCCGGCCTGGTCGGCCAGCTCGGTTACGACCGTATCCGGCAGGCCGGCGCGACTTTCACCAGGGTGCCGATCTACTGGAGCCAGGTTGCGCCCCCGAACCAACCGTCCAGCTGGGATCCGACCGACCCCGCGGATTCGAACTACAACTGGGTCTACGCCGACATGCAGGTTACGAATGCGGTCAACGCCGGGCTGAACCCCCTGGTCCAGGTCTACTCCGCCCCGAGCTGGGCAGAGCGCTGCGTAGCCAAGGGCGAACCCGGCATCTGCAACCCCGATCCGGTTGCCTTCCAGCAGTTCACCGCGGCCGCCGCCAAGCGCTACAGCGGTAACTTCGATGGCTTGCCCAGGGTTCGCTACTGGGAACCCTGGAACGAGCCCAACCTGCACATCTTCTTCAAGCCTCAGCGGGTCGGCAAGAAGCGGCCTTCCCCGACCCTGTACCGGGATCTGCTCAATCGATTCGCCGCCGTGGTCAAGAACGTTGACGGGTCGAATCTGGTGGTCGGGGGTGGATTGGCGCCGCTCGGCGGCACGAATTCGATCGGGCCGCTCGACTTCACCAGGCGCCTCCTCTGCATGAAGGGCCGCAAGAACCCGAAGCCGATCCGCGGTTGCCGGGGTGCCGCCAGTTTTGACGTCTGGGCGGTCAATCCGTATACGACGGGAGGGCCAACCCAGAGCGCGAGGCATCCCGATGACGTCCAGCTCGGTGACGTCGGCGAGATGACTCGCCTGATTCGGGCCGCCCGCAAGTACGGCAAAGTCAAGTCGTTGAAGCGACACATCCCGATCTGGGTCACCGAATTCAGCTGGGACTCAAAGCCACCCGATCCCAACGGCCTGCGGATGGGGCTGCTCAGTCGCTGGGCGGCAGAAGCGATGTATCGCTCGTGGAAGGGCGGTGTCGACAACTTCTTCTGGCTTTCGCTGCGGGACTGGGCGCGAATTCCGGGTCATCCGTTCAACGAATCGATCGAGTCCGGACTCTGGTTCCGCGGCGAAACGCTCGAACAGGACAGGCCGAAGCAGGTGCTCAAAGCGTTCCGCTTCCCCTTCGTCGCTTTCCGTCAGAAGCGGGGAATTCTGGTCTGGGGCCGCACTCCGACTTCGAAGGCCGGCCGGGTGACGATTCGGTTCGGCAACCGCTACGGCAAGGTCAACCGCCGGATCAAGGTCGTCCGAACCAACAAGTTCGGTGTTTTCCAGGCCTTCATCCGCACGAGTCTCGGTCGCAACAAGCGCGGCTTTTTGACCGCGCAATACGGTCAGGTCTCACTGCCGTTCTCGCTCAAGCCGGTCAAGAACTTCCGTCACCGACCCTTCGGTTGACCATGAAGCCACCTTGTGGCCGACAGATCGAGGCTCAGAGCCGCCGGCGTGTCACGCGCGGGACCGCCGCCCTCATTTCGCTGTTGGCAGGGCTTGCATTGTGGTGCGCTGTTTCAGAGGCGCCGACCGCATCCGCAGCCCGGCCGCTCGCGACCGGGGTCACGGTGCCCGATTCCGGGCTCGTCGGGCAGCTCGGCTATGACCGGATCAAGTCAGCCGGAGCCAGGTACACGCGGGTGTCGGTCGTGTGGAGACAGATTGCTCCGGCAAAGAAACCGGGCAACTGGAGCCCGGCCGATCCGGCTGACCCCAACTACAACTGGCTCGCCGCAGACCACCAGGTGACCCACGCCGTCAGGGCCGGACTGACGCCGATGATCCAGATCTACCAGGCGCCCAGGTGGGCCGAGCGGTGCGTCGCGAAGGGAGAACCGGGCATTTGCAACCCTCATCCCGTCGCGTTTCAACGCTTCTCCAGCGCCGTGGCCAAGCGCTACAGCGGCAACTTCAATGGTCTCCCCAGGGTCCGCTACTGGGAACCGTGGAACGAGCCCAATCTGCACATCTTCTTCAAACCTCAACGGGTCGGGAAAAAGCGGCCATCTCCCAGGCTCTACCGCGAGCTGCTCAACCGGTTTGCGGGAGTGGTCAAGAAAGTCCATTCCTCCAATCTCGTGGTTGGCGGCGGGCTGGCCCCGTTGGGTGGCAGGAACTCGATCGGTCCGCTCGACTTCACCCGGCGCCTTCTCTGCATGAAGGGGCGCCGGAAACCGAAGCCGATCCGCGGATGCAAGGGGAAAGCCAGGTTCGACATCTGGGCAGTCAATCCGTATACGACCGGCGGGCCGACCCAAAACGCGATCGATCCCGATGACGTCCAGCTCGGCGATGTCGGTGAGCTGACCCGCCTGGTTCGGGCCGGCCGCAAGTACGGCAAGATCAGGTCCCCGAAGAGATACATCCCGATCTGGATCACCGAGTTCAGCTGGGATTCGAGGCCGCCGGATCCCAACGGCCTGCGGATGGGCTTGCTC
>JAEYSQ010000043.1 GCA_023434465.1 Actinomycetes bacterium | reverse complement strand
TGTTGGATTTGCCCATTGCGCTCCATCGGCGATGTTGAGCCCTCCCGTCGGGTTGTAGACCTGGACCCGCCAGGTTTCGACCCGCTGGCCGCCACCATTGAGGTCATGAACCCACGCAAGAGCCGGCTGGGTGGTCGGAGAACCAGCCGAAGCCAGGGCGCTGATCTTGTAGGGCGCCGCCGCGCTGGCCGGAGAGGCATTTTCAGCGCCGAACCCCGGAGTAACCGTGGATCCTTCGTCCACCCGCAACCACTGTGCGGTCCAGTTGAAGAATTCCGTGAACGTAGAAGTGTCGACAGACTTGCGGTAACAGACCCAGAAGGCGTTCATCGCGCCGTCTACACCGAAGGTGACGCTGAGGTCAAAGGGGTCCTGGCAATCATCACCTGCGGCATAGACCAGTACCTCGTCGGTGACGGAGTCATCGGGACCGATGTCCCGGTTTCCCACGTTGCTGTCGGTTCCACCGCCCTGCGGCCAGAAGACCCGGAATCCGGATGACTCACCGAGCGCGGCCGGGGCGAGCGCGCCGATCGCTGGAGGCCCGGCGGAGAGCGTGCCGTCGGAGAGATTGTGAATGGTTCCCGAACTGTCGTCGGCAGCCACCTTGACCGCTTGGGCGACCCACTTGCTGCCGTTGTACTTGATCCAAGTCAGTCCGGCCGTCCCGTCCTCCCCCAGGGCGATGTCGATGTCAGCCGCGGGCCGGCCCGCCGGGCCCACCGCAGACCGGGTCTGGATCGTCCCGAGGGTGCCGTCGGCCGCGATACTGCGCGATTGAACGGTGTCATCGACCGCTGAAAGGTTCAGCCACGCGACCATCGCCGAGCCGTCGTCCCGGGCCTCGATGACCGGGTCGGTGGCCTGCATCGCCGGGGAGGAGATCGTCACGATCGGGCCCTGGCTGCCGTCGATCTGGACCCGGGTGCCCTGGATCACGTCGAACCCGCCGACGTTCCGCTTCCAGACCACCCATGAATCTCCGTTCGTGCCGCCAGCGACCTGCGTCTGGCTGACGCTCGTTCCCGGTCCGGAGATTTCCGCGGGCGCCGTCCAGCCGGCTTTCGCGGCGGCGGGCAGAGCCCACACGAGACAGGCGAAAGCGAGCGCCAGCGACGCGCGAAGAATCAATCCGTTTTTGGCACAGCTTTCCGGCAAGAAACACTCCGTCCCTAGAACTGTCGGTCAGTCTAGTACCCAGAACACCGGGAAACCCTCCGGGTCGCGGTCCGATCCGGCCGCACCGGTCGAAACCGACTGCCGGGGATCTACTCGGCGGCGGATTCGGCGGCGGGACCGTCGGAAGCGTCAGGCTTCCCGGCCGGGGGTTCGCTCGACCCGGAGCCAGAAGGACCAGCTCCGACGCCGACCTTCTCGGCGTCGTCCTTTTTCTTCTTCGGTTTGCGACGGGGTTTGGTGATCTTGAGCTTGAGCGGCTTGTCCTCGTCGTCTCCGGACTCGTCCCGGGTCACCGTGACCAGCGATCCGGCGACCGAGTCGCCGCCACCGGCCTTCAGCACCTCGTCGGCCAGTGGATCCTCGATGTAACGCTGGATCGCCCGGCGCAGCGGACGGGCCCCCATCGACGGGTCCCAGCCCTTGTCGGCGAGGAAGTCCTTGGCTCCGTTGTCGAGTTCCAGCATCAGCTCGTGATCGGCCACCTGGTTTCTGACCCGGGCCAGCATCAGTTCAATGATCTCGCGCACTTCCTCGCGGCTCAGCTTGTGGAAGACGATCACCTCGTCGATCCGGTTGAGGAACTCCGGCCGGAAAACCTTCCGGAGCTCGCTCATGATGCGGCCCTTCATGTCGTCATACGTGATGCCGGTCTCGTCGGAGACCGTGAAGCCGATGCCCTGGTTGCGGGCGATCTCGTTGGCCCCGATGTTCGAGGTCATGATGATGATCGCGTTGCGGAAATCGACCGTGCGACCCTGTGAATCGGTGAGGCGGCCGTCTTCCAGGATCTGGAGCAGGATGTTGAAGACGTCCGGGTGTGCTTTCTCGATCTCGTCGAGCAGCAAGACCGAGTACGGCTTGCGGCGCACGGCCTCGGTCAGCTGGCCACCCTCGTCGTAACCGACGTAACCGGGGGGCGAACCGACCAGACGGCTGACCGCGTGCTTTTCCATGTACTCGGACATGTCGATCCGGACCATCGAATCCTCGTCGCCGAACAGGAACTCGGCCAGGGTCCTGCCCAGCTCGGTCTTGCCGACCCCGGACGGACCGAGGAAGACGAAGGAGCCGGCGGGGCGCTTCGGATCCTTGATTCCGGCGCGGGAGCGGCGGATCGCCTTGGAGACCGCTTCGATCGCGGCTTCCTGGCCGATCACGCGCTTGTGGAGCTCGCTCTCCATTTGGATCAGCTTCTTGGTTTCGGCTTCGGTCAGCTTGAAGACCGGGATCCCGGTCCACATCGAGACGATGTCGGCGATTTCTTCCTCGCCCAGTACCGGACGCTCGCCCTCCTCGCCCTCGGCCCACTCCTCTTCGAGCTGCCGCTTGCGGGTGGTGAGCTGCCGCTCGGTGTCACGCAGGTTGGCGGCCTTCTCGAATTCCTGGGCCTCGATCGCGGCTTCCTTCTCACGGCGGGCGGTCTCGATTTCTTCTTCAAGATCGCGGTAGACCGGCGGTGCGGTCATCGACTTGATCCGCATCCGCGAGGCCGCTTCGTCGATCAGGTCGATCGCCTTGTCCGGCAGGAAACGATCGGAGATGTAGCGGTCGGCCAGCTCCGCGGCCGCCTCGAGCGCATCATCGGAGATCTGGACCTTGTGGTGCTGCTCGTAACGCTCGCGCAGGCCCTCGAGGATCTTCACGGTCTGTTCGGGAGTCGGCTGATCGACCCGGATCTGCTGGAAGCGGCGCTCCAGGGCGGAGTCCCGTTCGAGGTACTTGCGGTACTCGTCGAGCGTGGTCGCACCGATCGTCTGGATCTCGCCACGGGCCAGCGCCGGCTTGAGGATCGAGGCTGCGTCGATCGCGCCTTCGGCCGCTCCGGCACCGACCAGGTTGTGGATCTCATCGATGAACAGCACGATGTCACCGCGCTGCGCGATCTCCTTCATCACCTTCTTGAGGCGTTCTTCGAACTCGCCGCGGTACTTGGAACCGGCGACCAGGGCCGCCAGGTCCAGGGTGTAGATCTGCTTGTTTCGCAGCATCTCGGGCACCTCGCCCTTGATGATCCGGGAGGCCAGACCTTCGACCACGGCGGTCTTGCCGACCCCGGGTTCGCCCAGCAGGACCGGGTTGTTCTTGGTGCGCCGCGAGAGAATCTGCATGATCCGCTCGATCTCGGTCTCGCGACCGACGACCGGATCCAGTTTGCCGTCCTCCGCCAGCTTGGTCAGGTTGCGACCGAACTGGTCGAGCAGCTTCGAGGACTTCTTGCCACCACCCTCGCCCTGGCTCGGACCGGCGGTACTGCCGCTGCCGCCCTGGCCGGGCCGGCGGCCACCGGGACCGGAAAGCATGCGGATGACTTCGTTGCGGATCTTGTCCGAATCAGCATCGAAGTCGAGCAGGATGCGGGCGGCGACGCCTTCGTTCTCGCGCACCAGGCCGAGCAGGATGTGTTCCGTGCCGATGTAGTTGTGGCCGAGACTGAGCGCCTCGCGCAGGGCCAGCTCGAGCACCTTCTTGGCCCGGGGCGTGAAGGGGATCTGGCCGGAAGTGACTTCTTCTCCGGAACCGACGATCCTGACCACCTGGGCCCGGACGCGTTCGACGGTGATCTCGAGAGATTCGAGTACCCGCGCGGCGAGGCCTTCCTCTTCGCGCAGCAGCCCGAGCAAAATGTGCTCGGTGCCGATGTAGTTGTGCTTGAGCGTGCGCGCCTCTTCCTGGGCGAGGACGACTACCTGACGTGCGCGTTCTGTGAATCTCTCGAACAAGTTTCTCTTCTACCTCAAACCTCGTAGGTTGGCTGAGTATCGGTGATGCATCGGTCGGTTGTATTCGGTTGGGCTTTTGCAGTCGGCAAAGTGCCGGTTGCCCTACCCCTGTTCCAGTCTCGGAAACTCCTGGGGATCTGACCTCCGGTCTTGAGGGATCGAGCGAATAAGCCAGTATAACGAGGCGCTATCTCCGGCCGGATGGCCCGGCACCCCGGTACGACCGAACCCGGAAAGCGGAATCGCGCAAGTTGCGGGAACTGCTCAGGAAGCTCGTCGGTCAGTCGCGCATCGCCGGGAACAGGACCACTTCCCGGAGCGACGAGGAGTCGGTCAGCATCATGACCAGACGGTCGATGCCGAGACCGACTCCCCCGGTCGGCGGCATGCCTTGCTCGAGGGCCTCGATGAATGACTCGTCGAAGGGCTGCGCTTCGGCATCGCCGCGATCGATCTCCGCGGCCTGCTGCTCGAAGCGCCGTCGCTGCTCGTCGGGATCGTTCAGCTCGGTGAACGAGTTCGCGATCTCGACCCCGCCGATAAAGGCTTCCCAGCGTTCGACCTTGCCGGGGTTTTCCCGGTGCTGCTTGGCGAAGGGCGAGAGTTCCTCCGGGTAGTCGAGGATGAACGTCGGTTCGACCAGTTCCGGCTCGACCCGCTTCGAGAAGACGGTGTCGACCAGCTTGCCCCAGCCGGCGGTTTCGTCTTCGTTGCCGATTGCGTCGGAGAGTGCGTCCCGGTCGGTCAGCTCGTCAATGTCGATGCCGGCGTACTTGAGGATCGCGTCGCGCAGGGTTATGCGGTGCCAGGGGGCAGCAAGGCTGATCGTGCGGCCGTCGCGCTCGATCTCCGCTTTGCCCAGCACCTTTCCGGCGACTCCGGACACGAGCCCTTCGAGCTCGGCCGCGGTGTCGTTGTAGTCCGCGTAGGCCTCGTACCACTCGAGCATCGTGAATTCCGGGTTGTGCTTCATCGAGATGCCCTCGTTGCGGAAGTCCTTGCCGAGCTCATACACCTTGTCGATGCCACCGACCACGCAGCGCTTCAGGTAGAGCTCGGTCGCGATCCGCAGGTAGAGCTTGCGGTCGAGCGCGTTGTGGTGGGTGACGAATGGCCGCGCCAGGGCACCGCCGTAGAGCGGCTGCAGGACCGGTGTCTCAACCTCGAAAAAGCCGTGGTCGTCAAGCCAGCGACGAACCTCGCTGATCGTCCGGGCCCGAACCCGGAAGATCTCACGCGATTCGTCATTGGCGATCAGGTCGAGCTCGCGCCGGCGGTAGCGGGTCTCGGTGTCTTCCAGGCCGTGGAACTTGTCCGGGGGCGGGCGCAGGGACTTGGTCAGGATGACCCAGTCACTCGCCTCCAGGGAAAGCTGGCCGCGCCGGGTGACGATCGCGCGGCCCTCGACCCCGATGAAGTCACCAAGATCGAGGTCTTCCAGCAATCCGTACGCATCGCCGAGCACGTCGGCCTTGGCGTGGATCTGGATCTGTCCGCTCGCATCGCGAAGGTCGATGAAGGCAGCCTTGCCGTGCCCCCGCCGGCCGGTGATCCGGCCAGCGACGCGGTGGACCGAGTCGGTTTCGGCACCGGGTTCCAGCCCTTCGTGGGCAGCGAGGACGGCGCCAACGTCCTCCCGGTCGGGAAAGGAAGGAGGAAAGGGATCAATTCCGGCCGCCCGGAGCCGCTCAAGTTTCTCCCGCCGTTCGGCGAGGATTCCGGCAAAACCTTCACCGGCGCGATCGTCGGCGTCCGGGTCGTGGTTCTCGGATGAGCTCATGCCGGCCTTCCCCGACCAGGACCTCAGGCAGCTTCGATCTTGGTGATCTTGAACTTCTTCTCCGGCCCGCGCGGCGCCGGAATCGAGACGATCTGATTGACCTTGCCGCCGATCAGCGCGGCACCGATCGGCGACTCGCTGGAAAGCTTGCCACCGGCCAGGTCGGCTTCGGTCGAACCGACGATCTGGAACTTCTTCGAGTCGCCGGAATCCTGATCCTTGATGTGAACGATCGAACCGAAAGCGACTTCGCCCTTGTCGGCCGAACCTTCCTCGACTACCGTCGAGCGTCGCAGGCGTTCCTCGAGCTGGACGATCTGGGCCTCGACCTGGGCCTGTTCATTCTTGGCGTCGTCGTACTCGGCGTTCTCGGAAATGTCTCCGAAGTCACGGGCTTCCTTGATCCGGTCGGCCACCTCGCGACGGCGAACCGTCGACAGGTACTCGATTTCCTCCTCGAGCTTCTTCAGACCTTCGGGCGTGATTTCAGACTGGCGACTCACAGGTATCAACCTCTCTTGGGACGACCGGAATGAACCGCCCGACCCTGAAAATGACGAACGCCCTGAGCGGCACC